>JAFQGG010000024.1 GCA_017415505.1 Clostridia bacterium | reverse complement strand
GTCGCTTAACTTTCCTTTATTTAGCCTTTTCTAAGTCAACGCAATTGCGCTGACTTGCTTTTGCTTGCAGTTTTTTACGCTTAAAAATTTTTTGAAATTTCTCGTTTATTTTGCTTGACTTTTATTTGCAGGTCTGTTTTTAATTTTTTTAATTTTCCCGAACAAATGTTTGCAAAAGTTGTAAAAAATAGTTGCAATTTGGAAAAAAATGTGATACAATAGGTTGTACCATGAAAGTCACGCTTACCGCCGATCAAGAAAAGGCGAAAAATTTAATCGTCGAATGGTATTTGCATACGGAGGATTCCGTATTCGTATTATCGGGTTACGCGGGGACGGGAAAGACTTTTTTAATCGATTACGTCGTGCGCGAGGTTTTGAAAATGCGCGTAGGCGAAGAGGCGGTGTTCGTATCGCCCACGGGAAAAGCGGCTGCGAACCTCGTCCGTTGCGGTACGGTTGCGGGAACGGTGCATAGCTTGATTTATATGCGTGACGAGGAAGAATTCGACGTGGACGAGAACGGGGAGATTATTGAAAAGCAGGAGCTTACTTTTATCCGCCGACCGTCTATCGACGCGAATATCCGTTTAATTATTATCGACGAAGCGTCGATGATTAACGAAACGGTGCTTACCGATTTGTTGAGCTTTGGCGTAAAATGCTTATTTTGCGGGGACGGCGCACAGCTTCCGCCCGTGAACGGAACTTGTCCGTTAATGGAGAATCCGCATTATACCATGAAAGAAATCGTACGGCAAGCCGCCGATAATCCCATTATTCGCGTAGCGACGATGGCGAGAGAGGGGAAAAGGATTCCCTACGGAAATTACGGGGATAAGGTATGCGTTATAAGGCGAAACGGTTTATTGCCCGCGCAACGGAAAAGAATTTTTCTAAAAGCCGATCAAATTATTTGCGGAAGGAACAAGACGCGCAACGAGCTTAACGCGGAGATCCGCGGTTATAAGGGGATTCCCCAAGGCACGTTGCTTCCGACGGAGGGGGAAAAGCTCATTTGTACGCTAAACGATTGGGAAAAGCCGTTGGATAAAGAGGAACGGTTTTTCCTCGTCAACGGTATCATTGGAACGGCGCGCAATATCCAAGAGCATTTCGACGAGCTTGCCACCATGGATTTTCAAGCGGATTTTATGGATACGAGCGTTTCCACGACCTTCGATGCGGCGATTTTTACGCAAGGGAACTATCGGCATTTGTACGGGGATAGGGCGGTCAAACTATCGGACGGAACGGTGGTGCACGAGGCGAATTTTCAACTGTTGCGTAAGGTGCGGACGGTGAGCGACGAACCCATTTGCCGTTTCGAGTTTGCCTACGCGATTACCTGTCATAAATCGCAAGGCTCGGAGTTTGATTTCGTCGTCGTGTTCGACGAGTCTTGGGTGTTTGGAGAAGAACGGAATCGTTGGTTGTATACGGCGATAACCCGCGCAAAAGATAAATTGCTTATTATACGGTGAGGCTATGCCCAAAGAATTGGAAAAATTTCAACAAATAGAACGCTCGATTATTACGACCTATCGAAAAACGCTGTGGTCGCCCTTCGTGCTCGCAGTCAAAAAATACCGCTTGATTGAAAGCGGGGATAAAATCGCGGTTTGCATATCGGGCGGGAAAGACAGTATGCTTCTTGCTAAGCTCATGCAGGAATTGCAACGGCATAGCGAAGTGCCGTTCGAACTCGTTTTTCTCGTAATGGACCCAGGTTATAATACCGAGAACAGAAAAAAAATAGAGGAAAACGCCGAGTTGTTGCGCGTGCCGATTACCGTTTTTGAAAGCGATATCTTTGTCGCGGCGGAAACGGTGAGCGCAGAATCGCCCTGCTATTTGTGCGCGCGTATGCGTCGCGGTCACTTATACGCAAAAGCAAAAGAGCTCGGTTGCAATAAGATTGCTTTGGGACATCATAAGAGCGACGTGATCGAAACGACGGTCATGGGAATGTTGTACGGCGGGCAACTGCAAGGTATGCTGCCCCGTATTAAGAGTACGAACTTTGAGGGAATGGAACTCATTCGTCCGCTTTTTTGCGTATTGGAAAGCGATATACTGCGCTGGAAAGAATATAACGGTTTGGAATTTATCGCTTGTGCGTGTAAGTTTACGAGGCGAATAACGGGTGGCGACGACGATACTTTTTCCGCTCGCAAACGGGTGAAATCTTTGATTGCGGAACTAAAAAGAGAAAATCCCAATATAGAAAACAATATTTTTCAAAGCATACACAACGTACAGCTCGACACGCTTGCCGAATATAAGCAAGCGGGAAAAAAGCACTCGTTCTTGGAAAAATTCGATACGGTTGAGGAATAGAAGCGCGTTTTACGGCATACGATAAAGTATGCAAGAAAACGGTAAACATTCGATAACGATTGAACAACGGAAAAATATTGCGGTAACGGCTGTGGAAAGCGTAGTTGCGTTTTCCGAAATCAAAATCGTGCTCGTGCTCGTCGGCGGGGAACGATTGCATATTTCGGGTAGCGATTTGAAGATTACGGCGTTTTCCAAAACGAACGGAACTTTTACGGCGGAAGGGAACGCGGTCGGCGTTTCCTACGGGGGAAAAGGCTTCGCGGCAAAACTCTTCCGATAATGGATACGCAAAATCAACTTGCCGTATTCTCGCTTGCCGTGGTTGTGGGCTTCGTTGGGGGGATCGTATACGAGCCGTTTGCGTTTTTAAGACTGCTGTTTGGTTGTCACCGCGGAAAAAACGCAAAAATAGGAATCGTATTTGACGTTTTGTTTTGGTTAGCGTTTGCGCTTTTGAGTATTTTTTCGTCTTTTGCGTTGCGATTTCCGAGTTTTCGCGCTTATATTTGGCTCGGATACGCCGTCGGCGGAATAATATATTTGAAAACTTTGCGAAGAATAGTTGCATTTTTTGAAAATCTATGCTATAATAAGGTTGCAAAACTAGTAAAAAAGGCGAAAAATCAAAGGGAACTTCATAAAAAAGAGAAATTAAAACGCAAAGAATATGGAAAAAACGACTATGACACAAGAAAAAATGAGAAAATTGATTACGGCGATCGCCGTAGCGGCAACGACCCTTTTCGTCCTTTTGCTCGCCGTTTTGATTTATCAATGGATTACGATCGGGGTGTTAAACGCCCGCGAAGAAAGGTTAGAAGAGGAAAACGCACAGCTTCAACAAATAATCGACGAGAAAAAAATGGATGCGGAATTTTATGAATCAGTCATTGGAAAAGAATGGTTGGCGATTCAAAACGGATTCGTGCTTCCGGAGGGAGAGTAAATGAATAGATACGCCGTAATCGACGTTGGCTCTAATTCCGTTCGCCTCATGTTCGTGGCGGACGGAAAAGTTTTATATAAAAGACTCAACACCACGCGTTTGAGCGAGGGTTTGGCATCTTCTTCCGTGTTGAAAGAAGAGGCGATAGAACGCACGGCAAAAGCCGTCGCGTCGTTTTACGAAACGGCGAAAAACGAGGGCGCGGAAACCGCGTTCGTATTCGCCACAGCCGCGGTTCGCGCCGCTTCCAACGGACAAGCGTTCGTGGAGCGCGTAAAAACGCTTTGCGGATTGACGGTAGAGGTGATTTCGGGGGAAACGGAAGCGGAAATCGGTATTTTGGGCGCGCTCGGCAATGCCGACGGCGCGATTATCGATATCGGCGGAGCAAGCACGGAAATTATCGTGCGTAAAAACGGTGCTCTCGTCTATAAAAAAAGCGTGAATATCGGCGTTGTTCGCTTGCACGATCGGTGCGGAACGGACGAAAAGCTTTTGCAAAAAGTCGCCGAGGAAGAAGTGGCAAAGTTCGGGGTCGTGCCCGTTGGAGAAATCGTTTACGCTATCGGGGGAACGGCTACGACGGTTGCCGCGCTGTCGCTTGGCTTGCAGGAATACCGCTCGGAAAGCGTGACGGGGGCGGAACTTCCCGCGAACGCCGTTCGCGCTATGGCGGATAAGCTCGTACGAACGCCCGTGTCGGAAATTGCGAAAATGCCTTGCGTTTCCGCTGGGAGAGAGGACGTGATCGCAGGGGGCGCGATATTGCTTGCGACGATCGTTGAAAAATTACGAATTAAAAAATTGATTGCGAGCGATCGGGATAATCTCGAAGGTTACGCGATCCGCAAAGGTTTGTTATGAGAAAAAGAGTCCTGTCCAATATATGCGCGATTCTTTGTACGGTGTCGCTTGCCGTCGGCTTTTTAGCTGTGTTTTACTTCGCGTGGAACGCGGGTACGGCGGAAACGGTTAAAGCAATCGTCGCGCTCGCCGTGAGTCTCGTGCTCGTGCCAATCCTGCACGAGCTTGGACATATCGCTTTTGCGAGTGGAACGAATATGGAAATCGTGTACGCGAAGTTTTTTTGTTTCCGCTTGACGCGAAAAAAAGGCAAACTGCGTTTGGGGCTTGCTTCGCCGTTTGGCGCGGAGGAAACGCAGGCGATTCCAAAGACGGGCGGGAATATGAAAAAACGCGCGAAGGCGTACACGCTCGGCGGACTTATCGTAAGCGGAGTGGAAACGGCGGTAATTCTCGCGGGCGCGATTATTCTTTCTTGTTTTGGGAAAAGCAATTTCTTTCTTTGGGGGCTCGTTCCGTACTCGTCGTATTTGCTCGTGCTCAACGCTTTGCCGTTGGAGTACGGGAGCGGGAAAACGGACGCGCTCGTGTATAGAGGAATCCAAAAAGGCTACGACGCGGAAAAAACCATGCTCGTTGCCATGGAAATACAGGGCAGGCTTTACGCGGGGGAAAGTTTCGCGCAAATCGAAGAGGAGTTGTATTACGGCGTTCCGCAACTTGTGGAGGACGAACCGCTGTTTGCCGTAATGCTGGACTTGCGCTATCGCTATCATTTGGAACGGGAAGAGTATGAAAAAGCCGCTTCCAATTTGAACCGCTTGGCTTCGTTGCAGGAATACTTGCCCGATTCCGAGCTCGAAAAGGTTGCCGCTGAGCTCGTGTATATGCACGCGCTCCACGGGGATCGGGAGCGCGCGGACGCGTGCGGGAAGAGTTGCGAGGCGTATCTTGCGGGCGATACGGCGCAGGCAAAGCGTATTCTCGCGGCGTATTCGTACGCGTTTGGAAAAACGGACGCCGTACCCGTATTGAAAGAACTTGCGGAGTCGGCGTTGTCTTACGAACGAATGGAAGGCGTTCGAGAATTCGAACGCACGCTACTTTCGCGTATTCCCACGGCATAAAAGACGCGTGAAATGGAAATAGTAAAAATATCGTTTACTTTGTAGGTGACAAAAGTATGAAGAAAAGTGAAAACGCAAAACGGCAAAACGGAAGCGAGCGAAAAGCGGGCGTATTGATGCCCGTTTCTTCTCTGCCCTCGCCCTTTGGAATCGGTACGCTCGGCGCGGGCGCGTACGCTTTCGTGGATTGGCTTAATTTAGCGGGTATGAAAATTTGGCAGGTGTTGCCACTTTTGCCGACGGGCTACGGCGATAGTCCGTATCAATCCTGCGCTTCCAACGCGCTCAATTATTATTTTATCGATTTTACGCTGTTGGAGGAAGAGGGGTTATTAGAACCCGACGATTACCAAACGGTCGTTTGGGGCGAAGATCCCCGTCGCGTGGATTACGGGCGTTTGTTTGCGTATAAAACGCAGGTGTTGGAAAAGGCGTACGCAAGGTTTGATAAAACGGATAGCCGTTGGCAAAACTTCTTATCGCAGGGCGATTATTTTGATTTTGCCGTGTTCATGTCCTTAAAACGGCGTTTTTCCTACCGTTCTTGGGAAGAGTGGGAGAAAAAATACCGCGTTTACGACGAAAAAACGATTAAGGCTTACGCACTCGAAAATGAAGAGGAAGTCGGGTTTTGGCAGTTTACGCAATTTTTATTTCTCCGCCAATGGAACGCGTTAAAGAATTACGCGCATACTAAGGGGATTGAAATTATGGGCGATATGCCCATATACGTTTCCCGCGATAGCGTGGAAACTTGGAAGCTTGGCAAAGAATTATTTATTTTAGACGCAAAGGGAAACGCTTCCATGCGCGCGGGCGTGCCACCCGACGCGTTTTCCGACGACGGACAGCTTTGGGGAAATCCCGTTTACGATTGGAAAAAACTCAAAAAGAACGGTTACGCTTGGTGGAAAGAAAGAATCCGCTACAATTTCTCGTTGTACGATATCGTAAGAATCGACCATTTCCGCGCGTTCGACCGTTTTTACGCGATTCCCGCGGACGCGGAAACGGCGAAAGAGGGCGCGTGGATGGACGGACCGAAATTCGATTTGTTCCGCGACTTGAAAAGTTGCGCCATCGTTGCGGAGGATTTGGGGATTATCGACGACGGCGTGCGGAAATTGCTTGCCGATACGGGTTATCCCGGCATGAAAGTGTTCGAGTTTGCCTTCGACGGTAACGAGGAAAACGAGTATTTGCCTGCGTATTATAATACGAATTGCGTGGCGTATACGGGAACGCACGACAACGAACCGCTTCGCGCGTTCCTCGAAAATATGAATAAAAAGGAACGCAAAGCGTTTGAAAAAGAATTGGAAAAACAATGTTTGCTTTTAGATGTCGCGTATCTTACGGAAACGATAGAAGAGGAGTGTGAAAGCGTGATTCGTTTGTTGATTGCCTCGAACGCGGATACGGTGATTGTTCCCATGCACGATATACTTTGTATGGGAGAGGAAGCAAGACTCAACGCGCCCTCCACCGTTTCGGGGAAAAATTGGACTTTCCGTTTCACAGAAAAGGATTTCAAAAAACGAAAAGCCGCGCGTTTGAAAGAGATGATAACCGAATATCAAAGATAAGGAAAAAATCTTGCTTGTCACAAGCGGGATTTTTCTTTTGCAAAAACGCATAAAAAAGAAACGACAACGCAAAACTAATGGAAAAGAACGCCCCCGAACGGAGGCGGAAGGAGAGGAGTATGAAAAAGAAAACAAAAATCGTTTGCGGAGCGGTCGCGTTAATTACCGCGCTTGGCTACGCGGGTTGTAAAGGCGGGGAGGATATGAAAAAAACCAAGCTCACCGTTTGGGTGTCCGAGGGGGATAAGGCGTTCGCGCAAGCGGTGGCGGAAGATTTCAAGACGAAACACCCCGATAAAAATTACGATATCATTATCGATATCCAAGGGGAAAACGACGTGGCGACGCGGGTACTCAACGACGTGGAAAACGCAGCGGACGTGTATTCTTGCGCAAACGACCAATTAAGCAAGCTTTTGAACGGCGACGCTTTGGCGCAAATTGCGGGGGAGAGATTAGAACGCGTAAAAACGGCGAATTCGGCGGGGGCGATTGAGTCAGCGACTATCACGGTAAACGGAAAAGAGGGCGTGTACGGTATGCCGTATACTGACAATACTTTCTTTTTGTATTACGACAAATCCGTATTTTCGGAAACGGACGTGCAGAGTATCGACGGGATTTTAAGCAAATGTAGCGCAAGCAAGCAGTTTGCGTATCCCATGAACGACGGTTGGTATTCTTCCGCTTTTTTCTTCGGAAAAGGTTTGGGCTACGAAGTGCAGTACGACGAAAACTTGGCGGAAACGAGCATAACTTGCGATTTTGGCAACGCCACGGGTACGAAAGTGGCGCAAGCCATGTGGGGGCTCGTTCGCGATACGCGCATGAAAGCAGACGCCAACGACTCGAAAATTACCGCGGGATTCAACGACGGTTCAATCGTTGCCGCCGTTTCGGGAATTTGGAATAAAACCACGATAGAAGGGTATCTCAAAGAAAATTTTGCCGCGGCAAAATTGCCGACCTATACCTTTGCACGCGGTACTTCGGAAGAGGAGCAGGTACAACTCGTTTCCTTTGCGGGATATAAACTTATGGGTGTGAATAACTACTCCAAAAACAAGACGGACGCTATGGATTTCGCGGAGTTCTACACGAACAAAGAAAACCAAATTAAGCATTTTGAGGCGCGCGGTTTCGTGCCTACGGACGAATCCGCGCGTTCGGACGAACGGGTGCAATCGGACGTTTGCGCAAAGGCGATTACGGCGCAACTTGCGCACGCCAAAACGCAAAAGGAAGTACCTTCTACGCTTTGGGTTCCTATGGAAGGACTTGGCTCTGCCATGATCACGGGCGCGCAAAGCGGTAATTTTGACCTTGCGGGGCAGTTGAAGGCTTGCGTAGACGCAATCGAAAAGAAAAGTAACCAATAAAGGACGGGGGAATGGGCATGAAGAAAAGAACGGGGAGTAAGTGCGGTTTTTTTAGCGAGATCGTTACGGCGTTTAGAAAAGGATCGGCGTATACAAAGCTTTCCTTTTTGGTAATGGGCGCGGGGCAACTTGCGCGCGGTCAAATCGTAAAAGGCGTGGCGTATTTGCTTGCCGAACTCGCGTTCGTGGGCTTCATGGTGTTTTTCGGCGGGTATTATATCGGGCATTTGTTTTCAGGGAATTTAGGTACGAAACTTTCGGGGGAAATTTGGAACGAGGAGTTGCAGATTTTCGAGAAAATTAGAGGGGATAACAGCTTTTTGATTTTGCTCTACGGGGTAGCGAGCCTTCTTTTGATTGCCTTGTTTATCGTCGTTTGGGTTTCGAATATCAAGGGCAGTTATCAAAACGATAAAAAGATTGCTGCGGGGGAAAAGGTAACTTCTTTTCGAGAGGATTGGAATACTTTGCTCAACGAAAAATTTCATTTTCCCCTGTTGACGCTCCCCTTTTTGGGACTTCTCGTGTTCACCGTAATGCCACTCGTGTTTATGGTACTCATAGCCTTTACCAATTACGATTACGCGCATACTCCGCCGGGAAAACTGTTTGATTGGGTGGGGTTTGCCAACTTCAAAACGCTCTTTTCCCTTTCGGGCGGGACGACTGGTTTTGCTTTCGTGTTTTTGCGGGTTTTGGCTTGGACTTTTATTTGGGCGTTTTTCGCGACTTTTACCAACTATTTTTTAGGACTCGTTATCGCGCTCATGATTAATAAAAAGGGGATAAAACTCAAAATGCTGTGGCGTACGCTTTTCGTTTTAGCAATCGCCGTACCGCAATTCGTTACCCTTTTGTTGATGCAAAAAATACTCGACGGCGACGGGATTTTGAATAAAATACTCGGTACGAATATACTGTGGCTTACCGATCAAAGATATCTGTCCTTGTTGCCGAGAGTTATGATTATTCTCGTCAATATTTGGATTGGCGTGCCGTACACGCTTTTGATGTGTTCGGGAATATTGATGAACATTCCCGCCGATTATTACGAAGCGGCGAGGATTGACGGTGCGTCGCCCGCGAGAATCTTTTTCAACGTAACGCTTCCGTATATGTTGCATATCACGACGCCGTATCTTATTACGCAATTCGTCGGAAATATCAACAATTTCAACGTGATATGGTTGCTTACGGGCGGAGGACCCGTGGATAATTTGCACTACGGGGGCGGTTCGCAAGCTCAGTCAACCGACCTTCTCGTTACTTGGTTATACCGTCTTACGACGGATAGAAACCCGCAATACAACGTGGCGTCGGTAATCGGTATCGTCATTTTCGTGATTAGCGCAACGCTTTCTTTGATCACCTATAACAAAACATCGTCGGCAAAAAGGGAGGACGCTTTTCAATGACCGTAACGCTTTCGAAAATAAGAAAAAACGCTTCCAATATCTTGGTATACGCCGTTTTATCCGTGTTGGGGATTCTTTGGGTGCTCCCGATTGCCTATTTGGTGTATACGGCGTTTCGCGTAACGCCCTCGACGGGGATTATCAATACGCTCTTTCCAAGCGGTTTGCGGTTAGGGATAGGGAACTTTACTCGGCTGTTTGGCGATACTATGTTTTCAAAATGGCTTGCCAATACCTTGCTCGTTTCCGTTTGCTCGTGCGCACTTTCCACGGCGTTCATTCTCATGGTAAGCTACGCGCTTTCCCGCTTGCGTTTCCGCTTGCGAAAGCCGATTATGAATATCTTGCTCGTACTCGGAATGTTCCCGGGGTTTATGAGCATGATCGCCGTCTATTTTATCTTGAAAGCCATGGGGCTTACCAACTCGCTTTTGGCTTTGATTCTCGTATATTCGGGAAGCGCGGCGTTGTCGTATTATATCTGTAAAGGCTTTTTCGACACCGTACCCCGCGCCATGGAAGAAGCGGCGATTTTAGACGGCGCGAGCCAACCCGTTGTCTTTTGGAAAATCATTCTTCCCATGGCGAAACCTATTATCGTCTACACCGTTTTGACGAGCTTTATCTCGCCTTGGTGCGATTTCATTTTCGTCAACACCATCATTAGCGATCGGGATAAATACACCGTTTCCCTCGGCTTGTACAAAATGATCAACGCCGAAAAGAACAGCTTCAACGACAATTTCACCGTCTTTTGCGCCGGTGCGTTCGTCGTCGGCGGTATTATCGTTTCCCTTTTCATGAGTATGCAACGGTATTATGTAGAAGGGGTAACTTCCGGTGCAGTAAAGGGGTAAAAACAAGAATCTGCTTCGTGGAACTTCGTCGCGCTTGCGTTTCGTCTTGGTCGCGTACGGGCAAGTACGCTCCCTGCGACGAATCCGCGCGCTTCTCGTTCGACTCGCGTCTTGCTTGTTTTTACTTCGCTCGCCTTGGGCATAAACGGAAACCTCGTTCGTGGAACTTCGTCGCGCTTGTGTTTCGTCTTGGTCGCGTACGGGCAAGTACGCGAGTAACGCGAATTTGAGTGAATCCCGGTTATCCGAGTGAACGCAAACGAATCTGCACGCGTATTTATAAAACGATAGCAAAGAAATTCGCCCGCTCTAAAACGAGCGGGCGAGTCGTTTATTTGTCGTTTTTGATTACGAGTTTTTCCACGAGCGCAACCAAGGCGTACATGGCTGCGGCAAGTAAGCAAAGGATAAACACCGCGCTCATGACGAGGTCGAGTTTGAATACCTGCCCGCCGTAGACGATCAAATATCCTATCCCCGCCTTGGAAACGATATATTCTCCCATGATAGATCCTATCCAAGCCATGCCGACGTTGATTTTCAACATGGAGATAAAATTGGGCATAGAAGAGGGAATAACGAGTTTGGTGAGGATTTGCAATTTGCTTGCGCCCATGGAGCGCAAGAGAAGCAATTTGCTTTGGTCGGTTGCCATGAACCCGTTGAGCATATTCAATATCGCCACGATCAAGCCGATAAGAATCGTCATAAAGACGATTGCTTTACTGCCCGTACCGCACCAAATAATGATAAGCGGTCCGAGGGCGATTTTAGGGAGTGCGTTCAAAACCACGAAATACGGTTCGGTAATTCTTCGTACGGCTTCGCTCCACCAAAGCAAAAGCGCGATCCCGTAGCCGAGGAGAACGGCGAGGGCAAACCCTGCGAGCGTTTCCCAAAGCGTAGTTCCGACGTGATAGAAAAGCGTTCCGTTTTTATACAAATCCACGATTGCGGTCACGATTCTCGAAGGGGAACTCGTGATAAACGGATTCACCCATTCCAAAGTTGCAGACAATTCCCAAATAAGGAGAAATACTAATAAAATCGTGATTCTCGCAACGTTGATAAGTATATTTTTCTTTCGTGTGTTTCGAAGATAGAGCAGATGCTCTTTCGAGTACGGTCTTTCGTTTTTCATGCGTTTAACTCCTTCCAAAGCAATTCGAACCATTTTGAGAATTCTTTGTTTTCTCTTCTCTTCAACGGTTCGTTTTCGGGGAACGAGAGCGTATGCGAGGATACGACGCGCGCGGGGCGACGGGAAAGAACGAGGATTCTGTCCGCCACCGAAATTGCTTCGCTAATATCGTGCGTTATCAAAAGTGCCGTCTTTTTTTCGCTTCGTATGATTTTATATACGTCGTCGCATACGGAAAGTCGCGTTTGGTAATCGAGCGCGGAAAACGGTTCGTCGAGAAGCAAAACGCTCGGATCGACGGCAAGGGTGCGAATGAGCGCGGCGCGCTGTCGCATACCGCCCGAAAGCGAACTTGGATAATTCTTCAAAAATTGCCCCAAACCGTATTTTTCCGCGAGCATTAGCGCGCGCTCCCGCTGTGCGGGGGTATTTTTTTTCTTAATTTCCAAGGGTAAGAAAATATTTTTTTCAATCGTTCGCCAAGGAAACAGTTCGTCTTTTTGTAGCATATACCCAAACGAGCAACCGTTGGATATCACTTTTCCCTCCGTGGGCTGTAACAACCCTGCGGCAAGAGATAGCAAGGTGGTTTTTCCGCAACCTGACGGTCCGATAATCGCGACGAATTCACCCTCCGTAACGGAAAAATTCAATCCTTGCGCCGCCACCGTTTCGCCCTGTTTACTGTGGTAGTGCATCGAAACGTTATCAAAGCGTAAAACTTCTTTCATTTGCGTGTCCTTCTTTTAGGTTTTATAAACCTCGTCGTATACTTTTTCTGCGTACGAATTATCGACGAGTTCGTCGATTTGCGCACGACGGGTAAGCTCACCCGCGTTTTCGATAATATCCTGTAAGCGGTTAAAACTTGCTTCCGTCATGGAAAGCTCCGTTCTCCAAGCGTCGATTTTGCGATAACGCTCCACGGACGCTGCGAGCGAGGCTTCGCTCGTACCCTCGAAATAAGAAACGAGGTAGGGGGCGACGGTCGCAGAGGGTGTTTCGTTGATATATTTCACGGCTTTCGTCACTGCGCGAAGGAAGCCTTCCGCTACGGTTTCGTTGTCTTCGAGCCAAGAATTTTTCGCCATGAAACAGGTATAGGGCACTTCGCCCGAGGCTTCGCCTACGGACGCAACCACGAATCCTTTTCCCGCGGCTTCGTATTCGTAGGCAACGGGGTCGAACATAGTACAATAATCGCCCGTGCCCGCTTCGAACGCGCTCGTCATTAAATTGAACGCCACGTCGTAGTTCAAGGTCAAATCCACGCCGTCTTTAAGATTGTGCTCGGTAAGTATATACTCGAAAGTCATAGCGGGTACGCCACCCTTTCTTCCTGCGAGAATCTCTTTGCCTTTCAAATCTTCCCACTTGAAATTCGGCTCGGCTTTTCTCGAAACGAGGAAAGAACCGTCCCGCTTGGTAAGTTGCCCGAATACCGTGGGCACGTCGGACGAACCGCCGACGAGTACGTACAGCGCGGCTTCCGGACCGCAAAAACCGATATCTGCGTCCCCGGAGAGAACGGCGGACATAACGTTGTCAGCGCCACCGCCGTTGGTGAGTTCGATTTTGATTTTTTCCTCTTCGAAGTATCCGAGCGCGTCGGCAAGATAGAGGGGCGCGTAAAATACGGAATGGGTTACTTCGTTGATTTGTAAGGTTTTCATTCCGCTTTCGTCTTTTTTGCATGCGGAAAGGGGGAGGAATGTGAAGCAGGCGGCGAGTGCCGCGCAAAAAGTTTTCGTTGCCTTTTTCATGATGGGATAACTCTCCAAATAAAAAAATTTTAGAATAATATATTATATGAGTGGGCGTTAATAATTGACAATCGTCGGTAAAAGTACTATAATATTAGTTACCCTGCCGTTTTTTCGGCAGTTTGAGTTTGAGCAGTAAAGAAAAAATATACGAGGAATGGTCAGTATTATGGAAATGCAAAAGACGTACAACCCCAAAGACTTCGAGGACAGAATTTACGCCGATTGGGAAAGCGCGGGGTATTTTCGCGCGGAAATCGACGAAAATAAAGTTCCCTTTACGATTATGATGCCACCGCCTAACATTACGGGGCAGTTGCATATGGGGCACGCTATGGACGCAACCTTGCAGGACACGCTTATTCGTTTTAAGCGTATGCAGGGGTATTCTGCGCTTTGGTTGCCCGGTTGTGATCACGCGTCGATCGCCACCGAGGTGAAAATCGTCGAAAAAATGAAAGAAGAGGGCTTGACGAAAGCGGATCTTGGAAGAGAGGGCTTTTTGAAGCGCGCTTGGGATTGGAAAGAACAGTACGGAAACCGTATCATGACGCAACAGCGCAAAATGGGTACTTCTTGCGATTGGTCGCGCCAAGCGTTCACTCTTGACGAGAAGTGCTCGCGCGCCGTACGCGAAGTGTTCGTCAATCTTTATAACAAAGGTTTGATTTACCAAGGGGATAGAATCATAAATTGGTGTCCCTGCTGTAAAACCGCGCTTTCGGACGCGGAGGTGGAATACGCGGAAGAAGCGGGACATTTTTGGCATTTCCGTTATCCCGCGGCGGACGGCACTTCGTCCGTTACCGTGGCGACCACCCGTCCTGAAACTATGCTCGGCGATACGGCGGTTGCCGTACACCCCGACGACGAACGCTATCAATCGCTCGTTGGTAAAACGCTAAAACTTCCGCTCACCGACAGGGAAATTCCCGTCGTTGCGGACGCCTACGTAGACCCCGCTTTTGGTACGGGTTGCGTAAAAATCACGCCCGCGCACGATCCCAACGACTTCGAAGTAGGGCTTCGCCACGCGCTTCCCATCATTCGCGTGATGAACGACGACGGTTCTATGAACGAAAAGGCGGGCGTATATTGCGGTTTGGATAGATACGAGGCGAGAAAACGCGTGGTTGCCGATATGGAAAAGAACGGCAATCTCGTGAAGATCGAAGCGCATACGCACAACGTAGGACATTGTTACCGTTGTCATTCCACGGTAGAACCGATCGTTTCCAAGCAATGGTTCGTGAAAATGGAACCGCTTGCCAAGCCCGCGATTCAAGCCGTTATGAAGAATAAAACGAGCTTCGTGCCCGAGCGTTTCTCTAAAATTTATTATAATTGGATGGAAAACGTGCGCGATTGGTGTATCTCCCGTCAACTTTGGTGGGGACACCGTATTCCCGTTTGGTACTGTAAAGATTGCGGAAAAGTCATTTGCGAAAAGGAAGACCCGACCGCTTGTCCTGCGTGCGGAAGTAAGAATATCCGCCAAGACGAAGACGTGCTCGATACTTGGTTCTCGTCCGCGCTTTGGCCCTTCTCCACGCTTGGATTCCCCGAAGAAACGGAGGATTATAAGTATTTCTATCCTACCGACGTACTCGTTACGGGCTACGATATTATTTTCTTCTGGGTTTCGAGAATGATATTCTCGGGAATCGAGCACACGGGGAAAGTGCCTTTCCGCGACGTGTTAATTCACGGTATCGTACGCGACGAACAGGGTAGAAAAATGAGCAAATCGCTCGGCAACGGTATTGACCCGCTCGTCGTTATCGATAAATACGGCGCGGACTCCTTGCGTCTTTCCTTGCTCACGGGCGTTGCGCCCGGGAACGATACCCGTTATTCGGATACGAAGGTGGAAGCTTGCAGAAACTTTATCAATAAGCTTTGGAACGCCGCGCGTTTCGTGCTTATGAACGCGGAGGGTAAGACGATTCCCTCAATCGAGAGCGTGAAACTTGCGCCTGCCGACAAATGGATCGTGTCCAAGCTTCAAAGCTGTATTCGCGAAGTGACGACCAATTTGAATAAGTACGAAATGGGCGTTGCGAGCGACCTCGTTATGAATTTCGTTTGGGACGATTTCTGCGATTGGTATATCGAACTTTCCAAACCCGCGCTTTACGGCGAGGACGAGAAGAGAAAGGCGGACGCGCTTTCCGTGCTTTGCTTCGTGTTGGAAAACGCGCTCAAACTTTTGCATCCGTTCATTCCTTTCGTAACGGAAGAGATTTATTCCAACTTGCCGGGAACGGAGGGCAGTATCATGATTTCCGATTTCCCTAGATATAACTATAAATCTTCGTATAAAAAGGAAGCGAAAGCGTTCGAAGGGGTTATGGAAATTATCAAAGCCGTTCGCGCTATGAAAAAAGACGCGGAATGCCCGCCCTCGAAAAAGGTGGAACTGTTCGTCGTTACCGAGAATAAACGCCTCGTGCAGTTGAATAAAGACTGCATCTTGAAACTTGCGGGTGCAAGCAACTTGACGCTCGTTGAGGACGCTTCGGCGGTGCAAGGTAAAACGGTATCCGCCGTCACCGAGCTTGCGCAAATCTACGTACCGCTTGGGGAACTCGTAGATATTGAAAAGGAAAGAGCAAGACTTACCGCGGAAATCGAGCGTATCGACGGAGAAATCGCCCGCGCGGAGAGCAAGCTTTCTAACGAACAGTTCGTAAGCAAAGCGCCTCAAAAACTCGTAGACGCCGAGCGCGAAAAAGTGAAGAAATATCAAGGTATGAAAGAGAAATGCCTTGCGCAGTTAGAGAATCTTTAACATTTTGCGCTTGAAGTGCGGGAGAATTCTCGCCCTTCAAGCGTGAAATCGATTAAAAAAAGTATAAAATAGCCAAAAACGGAAAAAATATTAAAAAGTTTGTAAAAAAGTCCGTTCAAACGTTTGACAAATCCCGTTTTTAATGGTAAAATATATCCGTTGCGACTTTGGGCGTACTATGCCCTCACGAGCAAAAACCAACGAAAAAAGGGTTTTTGGACAAGCGCAACGGATTTTATTTCGCTTTCTTTGAAATTGCGATAAGGGCAATTTCGAGAAAAATATATTCCAAAATTTTACAAGGAGGTCAAATTTATGCCTACTATCAACCAGCTCATCAAAAAGGGCAGAGAAAAGCTCACCTACAAATCCAAGAGCCCGATTCTCGACAACTGCCCCCAAAAGCGCGGCGTATGTTTGTCCGTAACCACGACTTCTCCTAAGAAGCCGAACTCCGCTATGCGTAAGATTGCCCGTGTGCGTCTTACGAACAAGCAGGAAGGTACGGTCTACATTCCCGGTGAAGGTCACAACCTTCAAGAGCACAGCTCCGTTTTGATTAGAGGCGGACGTGTTAAGGACTTGCCCGGTGTACGTTATCACATCATCCGTGGCGCGCTTGACACCGCCGGCGTTGCAAAGCGTAAGCAATCCCGTTCCAAATACGGTGCAAAACGCCCTAAGTAATTTACGGGTAATGCAAAACGAGAGAGCGGCGGGCGCTCTTAAAAAATCCCGAAAGTCGGTTGCGTTTTAAGACTAAAACCAAAACGCAAAAGACCTACTTGCAATCGGAATATAGCTCGAAAAAGCCCCGAATAAAAGTAGGCAGTATGCAACGAAAGTTGCAGAAGGTTCGCACTTTTCAAATTTTTAGGGAAAGCGCGATAGCTGTACTGAAGGGTAATGCCCTTATCAAAAAATTAAAAGGAGGATAAAACTATGCCTAGAAGAGGTAATGTCCCTAAAAGAGACGTTCTGCCCGATCCTATGTATAACAGCAAAGTCGTAACCAAGCTTATCAATCAAATTATGCTCGACGGTAAAAAAGGTACGGCGCAGACAATCGTTTACGATGCATTCAAAATTATGGGTGAAAAATTGAATATGGACCCGATGGAAATCTTCAAGCAGGCTATGGAAAACGTTATGCCTGTCGTAGAAGTTAAAGCGCGCCGTGTAGGTGGTGCAAACTATCAAGTTCCCATTGAAATTAGACCCGAAAGACGTCAAACGCTCGCAATCCGTTGGATCGTTATCAACACGAGAAAGAGAAGCGAAAGAGAAATGTCTAAGCGTTTGGCGGCAGAGCTTGTGGACGCGTATAACAACGCGGGCGGCTCCGTGAAGAAGAAAGAAGACACGCACAGAATGGCTGAGGCGAACAAAGCGTTCGCGCATTTCAGATTCTAAAAGAGGTAAGATATGGCAAGAGAATACGATTTATTGCATACCAGAAACTTTGGTATTATGGCTCATATCGACGCCGGAAAAACGACGACGACCGAACGTATCCTTTTCTATACGGGTAAAACGCACAAAATCGGTGATACCCACGAAGGTACTGCCGTAATGGACTGGATGGCGCAAGAACAGGAACGTGGTATTACGATCACTTCCGCTGCGACGACCTGCGTTTGGAAAGGACACCGTTTCAACATTATCGATACGCCGGGTCACGTAGACTTCACGGTTGAAGTAGAGCGTTCCCTTCGCGTACTTGACGGTGCCGTTGCAACGTTTTGTGCAAAGGGTGGTGTTGAACCCCAATCTGAAACGGTATGGAGACAGGCGGATAATTATAAAGTTCCCCGTATCGCATACGTCAATAAGATGGATATCAACGGCGCGGACTATTTCCGCGTAGAAAAAATGATTCGTGAAAGACTCGGTGCAAACCCTGTTCCCATCGAACTTCCCATCGGTAAAGAAGAAACTTTCAAAGGTATTGTCGACCTTATCAGAATGGAAGCGGAGGTATATTACGACGATCTTGGTAAAGATTTCCGTAAAGAACCCATTCCCGCGGATATGATGGATATTGCAAACGAATACCGTGCGAAACTCGTTGAAGAAGCGGCTTCCGCAAGCGACGAACTTATGGAAAAATTCTTTGAGGAAGGGGATCTTTCCGAAGAAGATATTATTGCAGGTCTTCGTACCCGTTGCTTGAATATGGAAGCAATCCCTATGCTTTGCGGGTCTTCGTATAAGAATAAGGGCGTTCAATTCTTACTCGATGCGGTTATCGCGTTCCTTCCTAGTCCTTTGGACGTAGATAGCGTTAAGGGTGTAAACCCCGATACGGACGAAGAAGAAATCAGAAAGACGGGCGACGATCAACCTTTCGCAGGTTTGGCGTTCAAAATTGCAACCGACCCGTTCGTTGGTTCGCTTGCATATTTCCGTGCATACTCGGGCGTACTCCCCGCAGGTTCTTACGTGTATAACTCCACGAAAGAAAAGAAGGAAAGAGTCGGTCGTTTGGTACAAATGCACGCGAACGAAAGAAAGGATATCCCTGAAATTTGCTCGGGTGATATTTGTGCGATCGTTGGTTTGAAATTTACGACGACGGGCGATACGCTTTGCGACGAAAAACATCCCATCATTCTTGAAAAGATGTTATTCCCTGAACCCGTTATCCAGCTTTCCCTTGAACCCAAGACGAAAGCGGGTCAAGAAAAAATGACGATGGCGCTTATCAAGCTCGCGGAAGAAGATCCTACTTTCAAGACGTATACCGATCAAGAAACGGGTCAAACGATTATTGCGGGTATGGGTGAGCTTCACCTCGACATTATCGTAGACCGCTTGCTTCGTGAATTTAAGGTAGAAGCTAACGTTGGTGCTCCGCAGGTAGCTTACCGCGAAACTTTCAGAAAAGAAGTGGAAGCGGAAGGTATGTACAAGCGTCAATCGGGTGGTAAAGGTCAATACGGTCACTGTAAACTTCGCCTTATTCCTCAAGAACCGGGTGCAGGCTACGCGTTCGAAGACGCAACGGTCGGCGGTTCGATTCCTAAGGAATATATCCCTGCAATCGACAAGGGTATCCAAGAAGCGGCGAAGAACGGTTACCTTGCCGGCTATGAAATCGTGGATTTCAAGGTTGTCGTATACGACGGTTCGTATCACGAAGTTGACTCGTCCGAAATGGCGTTCAAAATTGCAGGTTCGATGGGCTTCAAGAACGGTCTTGAAAAAGCAAGCCCCGTATTGCTTGAACCGATCATGAAAGTGCAAATCATCACGCCCGAAGATTACTTCGGCGACCTTATGGGTAACGTATCCGGTCGTCGTGGCACGATTCTCGGCACGGACGATAGAAACGGCGCGAAGATCATTGACGCGGAGATTCCTCTGTCGGAAATGTTCGGTTATGCAACCGAGCTTCGTTCCCGTACGCAAGGTCGTGGTCAATTCACCATGCAGTTCGACCATTACAGCGAAGTTCCCGGTAGTATTTCGAAAGAAATCGTGGAAAAACGCGGTAAAAAGGAATAAAAAACAGCAAATTGCATTTTCCGCCTGAAAAATGGCGGAAATGCAGGAAATTTATTAAAAATTTTGCAAAAACCCCCGCAAAACGTTTGATAAATTTGTAAATTTACGATATAATAGTGTTGTCTGAATATGGGCGTCGATATTGTATCGTTCATCATTTGAGAAAATGATAGATAGCTGCGTTCTAAACGGACAAGTTATTATTTTAATAAAAAAAATATTTATAGAAAAATCGGAGGATTTTAATTATGGCTAAAGCTAAATTTGACAGAAGCAAACCCCACGTTAACATTGGTACGATCGGCCACGTTGACCACGGTAAGACGACTTTGACCGCAGCTATCACGATGGTAATGGCAGCTCGCGGCGGTGCGCAAGCGATGAGATATGACGAAATCGATAAGGCACCCGAAGAAAGAGCACGTGGTATCACAATCAATACTGCGCACGTTGAATATCAAACGGATTCGCGTCACTATGCGCACGTTGACTGCCCGGGTCACGCGGACTACGTTAAGAACATGATCACCGGTGCTGCACAAATGGACGGTGCAATCCTTGTTTGTGCTGCTACCGACGGTCCTATGCCCCAGACTCGTGAGCACATCTTGCTCGCTCGTCAGGTAGGCGTTCCCTACATCGTTGTGTTCATGAACAAGACCGACCTTGTAGACGACGAAGAACTTCTTGATCTCGTTGATATGGACATCAGAGACCTTCTTTCGTCCTATGACTTCCCCGGCGACGATACGCCCATCATCCGCGGTTCTGCGCTTAAAGCTTTGGAAGTTGCAAGCTCTGGTAAACCTGCTAATGAAATCATGGCTGATCCCGCAGTTGCTCCTATTCTTGAACTTATGGACGCTGTTGACAGCTATATCCCTACGCCTGCTCGTGAAGATTCCAAACCCTTCCTTCTTCCCGTAGAAGACGTATTCACGATTTCTGGTCGTGGTACGGTTGCTACCGGTCGTATCGAACGTGGTGTGGCTCACGTTGGTGAACCCGCTGAAATCGTTGGTCTTATCGAAAAGCCCATGACGACGACGATTACCGGTCTTGAAATGTTCCACAAGCTCTTGGACGAAGCACAAGCTGGTGACAACGTTGGTGCGCTTCTTCGTGGTATCAACAGAACGGACATCCAAAAGGGTCAAGTTATCGCGAAACCCGGTACGGTTGCTACGGGTACGGAATTCACCGCGCAAGTATACGTTTTGACGAAAGACGAAGGTGGCCGTCACACGGCGTTCTTCAACCACTACAGACCTCAGTTCTTCCTTAGAACGACGGACGTTACGGGTATGATCGAACTTCCCGAAGGCGTTGAAATGGTTATGCCTGGCGACCACATCGATATGAAGGTTGTTCTTATTAAGCCCGTTGCGCTTGAAGAAGGTCTTCGTTTCGCTATCCGTGAAGGTGGTAGAACGGTTGGTTCCGGTGTTATCTCCAAGATTCTTAAATAATTTAAGAAAATCAAGCTAAAACAAAACAGCTTATTCTTCGGAATAAGCTGTTATTGTTTATGATATTAAGACATTGTTTTAGGCGTAAATATGCCCCAAATTGCGTGCATTTTCACGTTTTAGTATGTATCAAACCATTAGAGTTACGGCGAATAAAGGGGTGATTTATGCAAAAACGGCGATTGTAATTATATGCGCTGTATCCTTGTTTTTACATTGAATAGGTTATTATAAACAACACGCCAACGAAAAAACGGAAATTGACAAAAGATACCGTTCGTTTTACGAATCCCAAAACCTGGAATATACGGAAGAAATTCTAAACGACGAACTTACGGCGCATTATATCGAAAAAATGCTCGAAAAACGCAACGTATTAGCGCAAATGACGGCGGAACAGCCTACCTTTATGCAACGCTGTATAAACTGGCTTAAAACGCGCGTTGATAAGTTGCGCGGTGTTGATACGCAAGCGGCGGACGAGGTGGATATACTGGCGCGTAAATTCGTTTCTACGTTCAATTTGAACAAAGGGAACGGAACGCAAAAAACAAGATATGCGCTTTCGGGTAAAAAATCCGTTATTACGCAAGGTATGACCGAGCAGGAACGCTACGAAATACTGAAAGATAAAAAAATCGCATTGACGGCAAAAGCGGACAATGCGAAACTGGATAGCATTTTATCGAAACTTGAACGCGATGGAAACAATGTTTCCTATGAAAGCGTAAAAGTGCGCGATAAGATTAAACTGTTTAGAAAAATAGGCGAAGAATTTGGCATTTTTAAGGAATATAGCAATAAAGATATATCCCTTTCCTTTGAATATTCCAAAGGCTCGCTGGAAGAAAGCGCGTACAAGCAAAAGCGTAATTTCAACAGTTTTGCAAAAATGCTTACCTGTTTTGACGCGGTTATAGAAAATGCCGTAGGAATTGAGGTGCACAATAGAAACGAGCAGGGTTATAAAACCGATATGACACTCAAAGAGGTTTACGTCTTGGCGAGTGCGTTTGAAGATGGTGGCGAAATCGTACCCGTTAAGTTGGAGGTAAAGGAATTTACCGACAAACAAAATACTCTCTATATCGCAATAGCGTTAGAGAGCATAAAAAAAGACGAAGTCGTCGCGCAAGGGAATACCAATAATGGCGTTACCCAATACCCTCGTTCGTCTAATATTAGTATATCCGATTTGTTGAGAAATGTCAACCCTTTGGACGAAAGTTTTTATAAATATATTCCTAAAATGTTTTTTGAGGGCGAAAATACCCCTAAAAAGCGCTATGCTTTATCGTCAACGCACGCCGACGGTGTAGATTTGATTGACAATTACACCGAAAAGCAGTATAATGATTTCGGGTGGGCGCGAGTAAACGGCGTGCTTTCCTACCGCGAAAACGGCAATTTTAGGACTAAATACGGCGAAATTAAAAGCGGAAAGCAAAGCGGCGTGCATAAAACGTCCAAAGGCGAAATTATCGTTGCGGTCAACGATATGGAAAAAGGTAAATTTGGCATAAATAATGTGCTTGTGTTTGCCAAAGGCTCCTATGAGAACTACAAAATAACGCGCGTTATTCGCTTAAAATCGAATAGCGAAACTCATTTAGACATTGTAAGAGGGTTTATTTATGAATACGAAAACGATACAAACGCACAAACGAGATACACTCTTGAAGAATTGTATGGCGAAGAACTTATCAAGCAGTACGATAGCCGAGATTTCGACGATTATAGGACGAGTAAGGCGAGAGCAAGGGCACGAGGGCGCGGAACTCAAAGCGTCGGAAGTAAACAAGATAGTGGAATCGGCGCAATCGGAAAAGGAAATACTGACAGCGATAGCGACAATGGCGTAAAACGTCAGTATGCGCTTTCCGCTGTGGATAGCGACGGCAAAGCACTTTCCAAGGAGCAACAGGACTATTTTAAGGATAGCAAGATGCGCGACGAGGACGGAAATTTGCTTGTGGTTTATCACAGAACTCCTAACGAGTTTACGATTTTTGACATTAAAAAGTCTAATATAAACAACTGGTACAGAGAGGGCTTTTATTTTTCCGATAATCAAGAAGTAGCAAAAACGTATGGACGCAAGTTGATGCGCTTGTATTTGGATATAAAAAATCCATACATACCTACTGCGGATAAAATTCTTGACAGCGGAGAAGTAGAATTTGCACCAAGTTTTATAGAAGATTTTAAGAATAGATTTAGCGAGGCTCAAAACGATAAAAGCTTATTGCCACATACTGTAACGGAAATCTAAAAAAAGCACGGCTACGACGGAATAGCGTTGGGTGGCGAATATGTAGCGTTTTATCCCGAACAAATCAAGCTGACGACCAACACCAACCCGACGGAAAACGCCGATATTCGCTATGCATTAAGCATTGACGGCGAAACTGCGCCCGTGGATATGGAGAAAGGTAAAAACCTTGTAGCTTTACATAATTTGTCCGAAGATAACTTATTAAGAGTTATTGAATTGGGCGGATTTCCTATGCCTTCTATTGCTATTACAACGACTGAACTTTCGCACGAAAATTACGGGGATATTACGGTAGTTTTTGGAAGTGAAACAATCAATCCCGAAAGCGATTATAGAAACGTTGTTTACGATAGGGACGCGTGGACTCCTACCACGCCGACAGTTGATGTAAAATTGGAAACGAAAAAAGTACATTCGTTAGTTGGAGAATTGCAAGACGAAGTAAAAGGCTATTCTCCGTATAAAAGTGATATTTATAGATTTTTTGACAGTAAATATCGTGATAATAACGGCGATTATATTCTTTCGGAGTACGATTATACAAAAAAATCAATTGGGGAAAGAGCAATTAAAAACGCAGGTATAATAACGAGAGGAACGGTTATGGCAAACACGGATAAAAAGAAAGAAAACAACGGGCGTTTCACGACGGTAATTATCATTGCGCTTTGTGTTGCTATGCTCGTTTTAAGCGTATGGGACATTCGATACGCGGAAGACGAGGCGCGTAATCATTGGATTGGGCGCATTTTGCAACAAACCTGCGGTTGTCTTGCCGTAATCTTGCTTCTTGCTCGCTTGAAAATAAAGGCGTTTGGTAAGCCTCAAAATTGGCTGTTCTTAATTCCCTGTGTTATTATTGCCGTCAACAACTTTCCCTTTTGGTCGTATTTTAACGGCAATATGCGCCTCGTTAAGCACGAAGTACTTGATTTCCTTTTGTTTGCGGTGTACTGTCTATCCGTTGGATTGTTTGAGGAATTGGTATTTAGAGGCGTGCTGTTTTCTTTGCTTGCGGAACGCTTTTCCAAGAATAAGAAGGGATTGCTTATAACTTTCTTCGTTTCTTCGCTTGTCTTTGCCCTTGCGCATTTATTTAATTTATTTATGGGCGCGGGGGTTGGCGCAACGCTACTACAAGTGTGTTATACGGCGCTTACGGGGGGATTATTTGCGTTCGTCTTCATTAAGAGTAAAAATATCCTGTGTTGCGCGTTCGTGCACGCGTTGTATAACTTTTGCGGACTTATCATGGAAATTCCTTCGCGTGGAGGAATGGGGTCGGGCGTAGTGTTTGATTTGGGCACGGGCTTGACGATGGGCGGTATAGCCGTGATTATGGGCTTATTCGTCTTATATTCCCTTTGGAAAGTGCAAGAAAGCGAAAGAATATGCCTGTACGAGCGATTGGGTATTCCTAATGACTGAAAAGCGAAAACAAGAAGGAAAAACGGTTAATTATGTCACACATAGGTATTATGTGTGACATAATTGCCTAAAAATAGACAAAAAAACTATGTCTTACATATATATTTTGTCTGGCATAGTATTAAAAATAGAAAAACTCGTACCAAGCAGTACGAGTTTTTTGTTTGTGAAACCGCAATTAGATAAAGGTTATATCACTCCACATCATATTGGCGCGCGTATTGGATTCGCGGTCGAAGGGACGCATTGCTACGCAATGCGCGAGCGTTTCTTGGGTGGGGTATTGTGCAAAGAGCTGACGATTCAACTGATCGGCGGGTGTGTAAAGCAAATGCCCGTCGCCGAAGAAGTAGCTTATATCGTACGCGGTTGCCGTTTCGTCGTCTTCTTCCGCTTCGTAATACGCCCGTACGTAGTTTTCGTAGATATAATCGTAATACGGATCGTTTTCGTCGGTCGTGCCTGAAATGCAGCTGGTATAGCCGATATATTCCATGTTCCGAACGACGTTATCGGGGCGGGAGAGGAAGTTTATGAACATCGTTGCCGCTTCTATATCGTTTGCATTTTTGGTAACACACCAACCGTCGAACCAAAGGTTGGAAACGGAATCGGGAATTGCATAATTGAGATAAAGGGGATTCGCGACAGGATTTTCCTCGTCGTCGCCTTGCGAGTAATCCATAATATATACGCCGTCCCCGCTCCATTGATAGTTCACGGTTACTTTGCCCGCAATCGTATCGTTTTTGCCTTCGTCCGTTTCAAAGCCGTATAAGTTTCCCGTAATTGATTTAAGGATTTGTTTTACGGCGTTCATGGTTTCTTCTTTGGTATCGTTCATAAGCTCGCTCAAACGGGCTTGATAGGCGGTCAAAGAGATTTGGTTTTGCTGATACTGCGATTTTAACGATAAAAGTTCGTCTTCGTAATACATGGCGAGTCCCACGAAATAGGTATCGCGGATATTGTTTTTCGCCGTTATTTTTTGCGCGTATTTTTCGTTTGTGAAAATGCTCCAACTTTTCGTATCCGATTCGTCTACGAGTTCGGGGTTATACACGAATCCCGTCGTTCCCCACATATACCCCGCGGCGTAATCTTTCCAATACTCTCCGTCGATATGATTTTCTGCAAAAGTGCGGGAAATGTAGGGGGAAACGTGTTTCGCGTAATAATTCGTTTCCGTGTTTTCGTCGAAGAAAGAAAGGGGTAGTTTTTGTAAATATCCCTCCGTAAGCAGTTTCATGATCATGTATTCGGAGGGGCAAATCAAATCGAAATGGTCGCCCATTTTAATCATGTTATACAGCGTTTCGTTGTCGTCTGCAATGCAATATTCTACGCGGATTTCTTTTCCCGTTTGCTCGGCGTACCAATCTTCGAATTCATGGATAAGTTCGCTGTCCTCGTCGCCCCCGTCGATATATTCCGCCCAATTCGCTACTTTGAGAATGGGCCTAGTATCGCGGTTTACGACGATTGCGGTTGCCCCCGAGGCAAGGAGAAGGGCGGCAAGTCCGATAGCAATATATTTCTTCATTGTTTTTTACCTGCCTTTTTGTTTGCTATAACGTTCAAGGTAATAACGACCGCTACGATAATAAGGAAAATAACGGCGGTAAACGCCCAATAAGAAGACTTGATCGTGTTTACCGTACCGCCTTTTGCAAGACTGTAAATATGCGTGCTGATCGTTTGGAAGGTGTTCGGTTTCGTGTACGCGGCGATTACGTAATCGTCCAACGAAAGCGTTACCGAGAGTAAAAATCCTGCGATAATTCCCGGGAGAATTTGCGGGAGAATGACGGAAAACAACGCTTTTGTAGGCGTCGCGCCGAGATCGAGCGCCGCCTCGTAAAGGTTGTTATCCATTTGTTTAAGTTTGGGAATAACGGAGAGCACGACGAAAGGCGTGCAAAGCACCATTTGTCCGACGACGAGTGGGATATAGGTGGATTTTGGCACGTTGATTGCTACCACGAGGAACGCAAACGAAATCGCCGTTACCACTTCCGCGTTAATAACGGGAATTTGATTGATCCCGTTTAACAGCGAAGAGGTTCTCTTTTTGGAATAAAAAATCCCGATAGAACCGATCGTTCCCAAAACCGTAGATAAGGTCGCCACGACGACGGCAAGCGCAAGCGTTTGTAAAACGATGGGCAACGGCTGGTTGTCCATATTAAAGAAGTATTTATAATGGTCAAGACTAAATCCTTCCCAACTGCTAATCGTTTCCGCTTCGTTGAAGCTGTAAACGGTGAGCAGTAAAATGGGCGCGTAGATAAAAAGTAAGACTAGTCCTATAAACAGCCATTTTAAGCAGGATTTTACTTTTACCATAATGAAGTACCTCGCGTGTTCGTTTCCGATTCCGTGTTAAATCCGCCCGTTGCCCAAGTCATGAGGAACATGAGCGTAAGTAAAAGAAGCGCCGTGACCGACCCCATATTCCAAAGGTCGTTTTTGAAACACTCGTCAATGAAAGAACCGATAATTTTCGTGTGGTTGAAGGTCATGTAATTGGAAACGACGTAGTTCGTCATCGAGGGGAGAAAGACCATGGAAATACCGCTCATGATTCCTGCCTTAGAAAGGGGAAGCGTAACGCGCAAAAACGCCGTAACGGGCGTTGCGCCAAGATCTAACGCCGCTTCGAGGTGGCTTTTGTCCAATTTGATAATCGTCGTATAGATAGGAAGAATCATAAACGGAAGGAAATCGTATACCATACCGAGTACGGTGTTGAAAAGATTCCATTGCGGTTTATTATAAATCCCAATCCAATCGAGCACTTCTTTCAACGCGTTGATACGCAAAACGAAATTGACCCACATGGGCACGATAAACAAAAGGAGTAAGCCCGATTTGTTTTTTAACTTGCAATTTGCAATGATATACGCTACGGGATAAGCGATTAACAGACAAACCAAAGTGCTCGTAATAGAGATTAAAAAGCTTTGTACGATCGTTTTGAATCTTGCCGTTTCGAAAAAGGAATCCCCACCGCTACCGCTAAAAAAGATTTTGAAATTTTCTAAGGTAAACGCACCGTCCATATCCGTAAACGCGTAATATACGATAATAAGTAGGGGCATAACGACGAAAATGCCGAGGAATAACGCGTAGGGGATAGCGAGCAGTTTTCTTGAGAAAATAGGCGCTTTTTTCGTTTTCGTCATTGTTTTCCTCCTTCCGCAACCTTTAAGGACAAACGAATCTTGTCTTTGGGAATAATCAAACTAACGAGGTCGTTTTCGTTCCAAAGGTCTTCGCAGGCAAGCACGTAATCTTCTTCGTTTTCCGTGCGAACGATATAACGGTAATATTCGCTCTTATAAATCAAGGAAATGATATGCCCTTGCGCACCGCCTTCTTTCAAGTTATCGCTCATCGTAATGTCGTGCAGACCGACTTCTACGTTCACTTCCGTGTCGGTGAGGTCGAGTTTTTCACCTTTTGCGGTGATGAGATAACCTTCTTCGTCGAGATGACTGCCGGGGTAAAGCTGGGTAACGTCGCACTCAAACTCCCCGTCGCCGAATTCCACCGTGTTGCGCTTGGTGATAACGCCCGTGAACTTATTGACGCGGAATACTTTTCTCATGACGTGGATATCGTTAGGCTCGATAAATACGCTCACCATATCGCCTACTTTCGGCGCGTCCGTGCTTTGCACTTCAATTTCGTATCTTCCGCATTGGATAAGGATTTGATAGTGAATTCCCTTAAATATAACGGAAGTGACTTTGCCTTTGAGCGGGGCTTCGTCGTACGGCTTGATATCGATATCCTCGGGACGAACGACGATATCTACGGGTTCGTCTTTCTCAAACCCGCCGTCTACGCAATCGAAAGTTTTTCCGCAAAAACGCACCAAATTGTCTTTTGGCATAACGCCCGTAAAGATATTGCTTTCTCCGATAAAGTCTGCGACGAAGGTGTTTTTCGGTTCGTTGTAAATCATTTCGGGCGTGCCGATTTGTTGAATTGCCCCGTCCGCCATAACGACGATCGTATCCGACATGGTAAGCGCTTCTTCTTGGTCGTGCGTGACGTAGATAAAGGTGATACCCAAGCGTTTGTGCATGGCTTTGAGTTCCAACTGCATTTCTTTGCGCATTTTCAAATCGAGCGCACCCAAAGGCTCGTCAAGGAGCAAAATTTCCGGCTCGTTGACGATCGCTCTTGCTATCGCGATACGCTGTTGCTGACCGCCCGAAAGGGTCGTAATGCTTCGTTTTTCAAAACCCGAAAGATCGACGATTTCCAAAGCCTTTTTCACCTTTTCCGCAATAAGGGCTTTGGGGAGTTTTTCCTGTTTTACTTTTTCTCTTCCCTTTTTGTCGATATAGGTGGTGGGAATACGCTTTTGTTT
Organism: Clostridia bacterium; assembly: GCA_017415505.1. Classification (GTDB taxonomy): domain Bacteria; phylum Bacillota; class Clostridia; order Christensenellales; family Borkfalkiaceae; genus Scatosoma. Next base: position 14,390 of record JAFQGG010000024.1, on the reverse strand, counting down.
AAGCCCGAACGCAATATTTTCAAAAACGTTGAGATGGGGGAACAAGGCGTATTTTTGAAAAACGGTATTTACGGGACGGCGGTTGGGGGGGAGATGGCTAATATCTTCCCCGTTGAGGAGAATTTTACCGCTCGTCGGCATATCGAAACCCGCGATCATGCGTAGGGTCGTGGTTTTTCCGCAACCCGACGGACCTAAAAAGGTGATAAATTCGCCTTTACGCACGTAAAGGTTCATGTTTTCGACGACGGATACGCCGTCAAAGGTTTTACAAACGTCAACGAGTTCGATGATTTTTGCGCTTTCTTGTTTTTCCATTGCCATAAATGTTCTCCGAAAAAAAATCTTTTGTTTTTAGTAATCGTTTAGAAGGTGGGTGGGGTAGATACCCAAAGGAACTTTGAATTGCCTCGATTCCTGTTTAGAATGGAGTGCGGTTTGCTTGCCGAATAGTAAAACGCTTCGCCCTTTTTGCAAATATGACGCTTGTTGCCGAGCACGATAGCGATTTTTCCCTCCAAGACGTAGCCGAACTCTTCGCCGTCGTGCGCAACGTCACTCGCGGTGGACGCGTTTTCGGAAAGCTCGACGAGTACGGGTTCCATCATATTTTTTTGCGCGTTGGGGATCAGCCAATTCCAACGCACGCCGTCCGAGTCCTTTTCGATAAATTCTTCCTTAGAAAAAACGACTTTTTCTTCCGTTTCCTCTTGGAAAAATTCTGCGAGATTGCTACCGAGCGCGGAAAGTATATCCGTGAGCGTTGCAATCGAAGGGCTGTTAAGGTTGTTTTCGAGCTGGGAGATATATCCCTTCGTAAGTTCGCACCTGTCTGCAAGTTCTTCTTGCGTTAAACCTAATTGGTTTCGCATTTGTTTTATTTTTCCGCCTAAATCCATGCCGTTCCTCCCAAAATGCATTTTCGTTTCGAACGCCCCCAAGACATCCGAAACGGCGGTTTGTTAATAATAAACGAAAAGTTTAGTTAAAATAAACTTTGTTGATATTTATTATATATATATAGAAGAGATATGTCAATCGTTTGAAAGCACTTTTTGAATAATTTTTTTATAAAAATACGAGTTTTTTACGCATAGGGGAGAAGTAAGCAAATTTCTTATACGAAAAAAGAGGTCTACCGAGGGGCAGACCTTCATATTTATAATATGATAAAGGTTTTTCGAATTAGTTCATAGCGGCGAGTTTCTTCGCAAGCTTTGCTTTTCTGTTGTTTGCGTTGTTCTTATGGATAACGCCTTTCGTTACTGCGCTGTCAATAGCGGAAACGGTTTCAGGGAAAAGCTTCGTAGCTTCTTCTTTGTTTCCTGCTTCTACGGCAGCGAGGAACTTCTTGACTTGCGTTTTCAAAGCGGACTTGATCGCTTTGTTTTGCAACGTCTTCTTTTCGATAACCAAAACTCTTTTCTTTGCGGATTTAATATTAGGCATAATGTTCTCCTTGTTTTTCCTTAAATTCAATTGCGTAGACTATTTTAACATATTTTTTTTTGAATGTAAACTGTTTTTCGGTGAAAAAATGCGAAAAACAATAAATTTTTAATTTTTTTCTTTTTTTTCTCGTTTTTGGAGGGCAAAATATGCAAATTGCCGAAGGTGGAATCGCTTTTTTTGATAGCGGTATCGGTGGATTGACCGTGCTGGCGGAATGTTGTCGCCAAATAAAGGGCGGGGTTTTTTATTATTACGGGGACAACGGACGCGCGCCGTACGGAAATTTGCCCGCACAAACGATTCGAGAATATTTGGAAGAAGCTTTTTCTTTGTTCGAATCTTTGCACGTGCGCGAGGCGGTACTCGCGTGCAATACGGCGACGGCGGTTTGCGTGGAAAGTCTTCGCGCGCGCTATTCCTTTCCCGTGATCGGAACGGAGCCTGCGATTTTCCCCGCCGCAAAAAACGGAGGGGAAATTTTCGTGCTTGCCACGAACGCTACTTGTCAAAGTGATCGCTTTCAAAAACTGTGTGCGCGTGCGCGAGAAAGATATCCGCACGCAAATATTTCCGCTTTTGCGTGCCCTCGTTTAGCAGGGGAGATTGAAAGCCGTTTATTGGATTTTAACTTCGACTATTCAAAGTTTCTGCCCCAAGGAACGCCCGACGGGGTCGTGCTTGGCTGTACTCATTATATTTATATAAAAGAACGGGTGCGTCGTTTTTACGGTTGCGAGGTATACGACGGCAACGCGGGGGTGGCAAAACGCTTGAAAACGAGTCTTGCTACCACTCCCGACGCCTTTCGACCACTTTTGACGCCGAGCCTTGAAAACGGGGCGTTTTTATCCTTTTGCGGTAGTCGAATTTATTTTCTCGGCGAGCAAAAAACGGTAAACTTGCGCGTATTCGAACAAATGTTCGCAAAACCTTATAAATAAAGGGATTCAGGTGGTTATTTCTCCCAAAATTTTTCAAAAAAAATTAAAAAAGTGGCTCAAAATTCTTGACAAAGGGTCACGAGTGGTTGTATAATATTGGTATAATAAAATTTCTATAAACACGAGAATACACGAGGAGGGAGAAACGGCTATGTTCAAGGGCGTATTCGAACATCAACTTGACGACAAGAACCGCTTGCGTATTCCCTCCAAGTTCAAAAAGGAATTGACGGGGGAGCACGGGGAAAAAACGTATAGCTTTTTCCGAGGAATGAAAAATTGCATTTGCGTTATGTCCGACGATATTTTGGACGAGAAGCTGGAATATTTGAGTTCGGAAAGCATATCCGAGTCAAGCGAAGCCTCGTTGATGTTTTTCGGGAGTATATTCTCAGCGGAAGAGGACGCGCAAGGACGGGTGGTATTGCCCACGGCGCTACGCAAAATGGCGGGAATCAAAAAGGATATCGTAACCCTCGGCAGGGGAAAGCGCTTAGAAATTTGGGCTGCTGAAAAATATTACGAATATATAGAGAATCTTGATTACGATTCGGAATTAAAAAAATTGGGGATATAAAAAGAGATGTTGGAGTTTTCGCACAAACCCGTTATGCTGGAAGAATGTATGGAAGGACTTGCCTTGAAAGAGGGCGGGGTCTGGTTCGACGGCACGGTTGGCGGTGGCGGGCACTCTTACGAGATACTCAAAAGAACTTCGCCGAGCGGTAAGTTGATTGCAACAGACCTCGACGACGAGGCGATAGAAGCCGCGAGCAAGCGCCTTTCGCCGTTTAACGGAAGATTTGAAATTTATAAATCCAATTATAAAGATTACGAGCGGGTATTTGAAAAGGCGGGAATTGATAAAATCGACGGAGCGATCCTCGATTTTGGGATTTCCTCGCATCAAATCGACGACGAGGAGCGCGGTTTTTCCTATCGCATGGCGGAAGCGCCGTTGGATATGCGTATGGATAGAAGCGCACCGTTGACGGCGGAGATCGTTTTGAATACCTACGACGAGGACAAGCTTGCGCGAATCCTCAAAATGTACGGCGAAGAAACCTTTGCTAAGCAAATTGCAAGAAACGTCGTAAAACAACGCGTGTACAAGCCTTTGAAAACGTCGGGGGATTTTGCCGAGATTATTAGAAACAGTATTCCCGCAAAGTTCCGCTACGGCGCGCCTTGCGAGAGAAAAAGCTTTCAAGCCTTGCGCATCGAGGTAAACGGCGAGCTGGACGGGTTGTACGAATTGACGCTTTCTTTGACGAGAAGATTGAAAAAAAGCGGTAGAATCGTAATTCTCACCTTTCAATCGTTGGAGGATAGAATCGTAAAAGAAGCGTTTCGGTATCTTGAAAATCCTTGCCGTTGCCCCGGGAATTTCCCCGTGTGCGTATGCGGGAAGAAACCGGAAATTAAAATCATAACGAAAAAGCCGATTACGGCAAGCGTAGCGGAAACGGAAGAAAATTCAAGAAGCAAGTGCGCAAAATTGCGTATCGCGGAAAAGATATAAAGAAAAGTCGAACACAGAAGATAAGGATAGGGAAGAAGGAAAAACGATAGGGAACGGAGGATAGACGAATGGCTACTTTGGAAATGGAAAGAACGCAAACGCCCGTTGTGGAAAACGAGGCGCAATTACATAATTCTATGATAAGCGAAAGGTTTCGCAGATTGCAAGATGCGGAAGCCGATCAATTTGCTACGGGCGAATCGCAAGTTCGCGCGTCTGTAAGCGCGCCCGTTGCGCCCGCGCCCGTAAAAGAAACGCGGACGATGCAACAAACGCCCCAAGTGACGGAATACGTGCGCCCGCGCATTGAAACGCCCGTTTTCACGACGGAAAAATTCGAGGGAATTCAAAACGCGACGGCAACTATTTCCGCGCCCGTATACGCGCCTTCGCCCGTTGCGCCTATGCAGGTAGGGGTGTATCAACCCGTTGCCACGGAAACGGTTGAAGAGAGCTACACGCTTTCTTCCGCCGCGAAAAAAGCGTTGGCGATCTTTGGGTCGGTGGTTACGATCATGTTGACCGTGATCGGTATAAACACGCAAATTATCAACGGGAAAACGGCGAAAATCCGTAACCTTGAAAACCAAAGACAGGAATTGCAAGAAGAGTACGCGGAATTGCAAGAGCGGATAAAAGCGGCGCAATCGGAGGAAACGATTCGCGAATATGCGACTTCGAAAGGAATGATTCAAGCGCAAGACTAATACAATAATACAAAACCCCTAAGAGGAGAATTGTATTATAAAACGGTCTATTAAAGAGAAAAGTCAATTTTCAATATCCATTTTACGAAAGAGGTTATTTGCCGTAAGCGCGGCGATAACCTTTCTTTTTTGCGCGCTCGTCGCCCGTTTTTTCTACGTGCAAGTAATTTGGCAAGAAGAATTGAATTACCGCGCTTTGGATCAATGGACGCGCGAAATTCCAATCGTGGCGAAACGGGGGAAGATTACCGATAGAAACGGCGTCGTACTCGCGGATAACGAGGCTGCGTATACGGTGTTTGCCCGCAGTAACGCGATAAAGGACAAAGAAAGCGCGTCCGCGTTGCTTGCGGACGCGTTGGATTTGGACGCGAATTGGGTTTATGAGAAATTGACGAAAAAGAAAGCCTCCGAGGTTACTTTGGCGAAACGACTCGTGAAAGAAAAAGTGGAAGCGCTTTCCGTTCTTTCCTTGGACGGCGTATATTATTCCCGCGATAACGTGCGCGTTTATCCCAAGGGCGACGCGCTGTGCCAAGTACTTGGCTTTACTTCGGTAGATAACGTGGGTACGACGGGCGTGGAGAAATATTACGAGGAGTATTTGGCTGGAAAGAACGGCGAACTGTTGTACGAAACGGACCTCGTGGGGGTGGAAATAGAGGGTAGCGTTGCCACCTATTTGCCGGCGGAGGACGGATATAATATAGAATTAACCGTGGATTACGGGATACAGGAAATCGTCGAGAGCGCGTTGGAAAAGGTGATCGCCACCTCTTCTCCCGCCTCGGCGGAATGTATCGTGCTCGATATAAATTCGTTTGAAATTCTCGCGCTTGCCAATTACCCCTGTTACGATTTGAACAGCGTACCGCGAAACGATGCGGAAACGCTGAATAAGCAGTCGAGAAATACGGTCGTTTGCGATATTTACGAGCCGGGGTCTACTTTCAAAATAATTACTTCCGCGGCGAATTTAGAGGAGTACGCAAGAGGGAATCCGAATGCGTATTCGCCCAATTACGTCTTTTCAAGCTCCCGAACGCGCGCGGTGGACGGGACGACGGTCAAGTGTTGGAGTAATCACGCAAACGGCAAACATAGCAATCAAACGCTCGCGGAAGCATTAAATAACAGTTGTAACCCGTGCTTCACGGATATGGCGTTGGCGCTCGGAAGCGAAAAGTTCTACGAGTACTTGTCGGCGTTTGGGTTTGGGCGAAAAACGGGGATTGATTACGGGGGCGAGGCGTACGGCTTGTTGCTACCGCAAAAAGCCGTACGCGATTGCGACTTGGCGCGTATCGGCTTTGGGCAAACGATAGCCGTTTCGGGCTTACAACTTGCTTGCGCGACGGCATCCGCCGTAAACGGCGGATATTATTACACGCCCCGTTTGGTGAAACGGATATACGCAGACGACGGCTACGTGTTAAAAGAAACGAAGCCCGTTTTGAAAAATAGGACGGTCAGCGTGGAAACCTCGCGCACGCTTGCGAAAATGTTGGAAGGCGTAGTGCGCGACGGGAGCGGAAAACGGGCGTTTTTGGAAGGATACGGTATTTGTGGAAAAACGGGTGATATTCTGACAACTTGTGTAAATCTTGTTAAAAATCTTATTAAAATACATACTTGACAAAAAAATAGCCGATTTTTAACAAAAAAAAGCCTAAAATGTCAACAATCTAATTACGGTATATAGTTGACAATAGGGCTTTTTTTATGCTATAATATAGGAAAATTAGGGTAAGGAGAGATTTTATGCCGATTTTCTACTATGGATTACGCAAACTTATGGACGATAATAATATTACGCAAAAAGCACTTGCTGAAGCTTGTGACATTGCGCCAAATTCAATTTCACGTATGATGCAAGGAGAATATGTGTCAATAGAAACGATTGATAAAATTTGTAATTTCTTTAATTGTGATTATGGCGATATTATTACGCGATTTAAAAAAGATGATCCTATCGGGTATGTAAGTGATGCTCAATACGAAGAGGGTATGGCACAGGTTAGAACTGCATTGGTTTACTATATGGAAAAAACAGGAGAGGCTGTTTCAAGGGTAAGTCAGAAAACCACGCTTTCGGTCAATACGATAAAATCTTTTCTTTTAGGAAACCCGATTCATTCGACGTCGTTCTTGAAGTTGACCAAATTGGGTGACGTCTTTAATAACAGATTGGCTGAAATAATGAATGGGGCAATGAAACCCGATGAGTATATTGCGCCGAAGCCAATTAAAAAAGTTTCCTTTAAGGTATATTATAAATTATTAAAATTGGTACCAAATGGTAAACTTGCAAGAAGGGAAGATATTGAGACGTACGTTGCAAAAAAGTTAAACGTTGAATACGTTTCATTCGCATTATTTAAGGGTGATTCAGAATGGGAGTTTAGTACGGATATAATGTTTACTATTCCATATTGGAGAGAGATATCGACGCGTGGTGTTTTGCAAGAGACTATAAAATGTTCAAGGGAAACACAAGAACAGGCATTAATTGAAGAAGGTCATACCTTGGTCAAATATGGGAAAGATTCCAAACGAGTAGAAGACTTTCAAAATAAGCTCTTCGATTTTAATTCAATTGACGATAAGACTTTCTTTGAAATTTATGACGATGAAGAATCAAAGAGATTTTACGAATTTTAATAGTTAAGTATAAAAAATGTAAAAAACGACAAAATTTATCTACTGAAAAATGCAATTTCTATTGACATTTATGCACTAATATGATATACTATTGCCATCTGGAGGGTTATTATGGAACGTAAAATTTATCAAGATTTATTGAACTGGAAGAATAGTGAGGCTCGTAAACCATTAATCTTACAGGGAGCAAGACAAGTAGGCAAAACGTATATAGTCAATTATTTTGCCGGTAATGAGTATCAAAATTATATTTATTGTAATTTTGAGAAAGAAAAGGGTTTAGAGGATTTCTTTACAGATTTGAATCCTGAAAATATAATTCGTAAATTGGCGAATTATAAACGCAAGGAAATTTTGCCGAAAGATACTTTGATTATTTTTGATGAAATTCAGTCTTGCCCACAAGCAATTACTTCTTTAAAGTATTTTAATGAGGAAGCGAATGAATACCATATCGTTGCACTTGGCTCATTATTAGGCGTCTCAGTAAATCGTGGCAATTTTTCATTCCCCGTTGGGAAAGTGCAATTTTTAACAATGTATCCTATGGATTTTGAAGAATACTTGCTCGCAAAAGGGGAAGAGTATTTGGTAGGACAGATTAAAGATTGTTACACAAGCGACACACCATTAGATACGCTTTTTCACGAACGAGCGCTTGATTATTATAAAGAGTATTTATTCGTTGGCGGTATGCCAGAAGTGGTTGAAAATTATATCAAGAATAAAAATGCTGAAATGGTAAGAATAGCGCAACAAACTATTTTGGAATCGTATCAAAACGATATGGGTAAATATAATAAACAGTCTGAAATTCCTAAAACTAAGATTGTCTATAAAAATATTAGTACCCAACTTGCTAAAGAGAATAAAAAGTTCCAATACAAGTATGTGAAATCAGGCGGTCGCGCTTCTGAATTTGAAAGCGCAATAGAGTGGTTGTGTTTGGCAGGTGTTGCAAGTCAGTTATATCGTATAGAACAAATTGCTTTACCGTTAAACGCTTATAGATCTTTATCAGATTTTAAGTTCTATATGAACGACGTTGGGCTTTGTGGTGCAAGTCAAGACATACATTTTGATGATATTCAGCGCGACAATCCTTTGTTATATAATTTCAAGGGCGGGTTAACTGAAAATTACGTATTTAATCAATTTACAAGTAATGGTTTTGATTTATATTATTGGACTAGCGGAAATCAAGCGGAAATAGATTTTATTGTAAGAGTTAATGAAGAAATTGTTCCTGTTGAGGTAAAATCTTCGGATAATACTCGTTCAAGAAGCTTGTCCGTTTATAATGGTAAATACGCTCCAGCTTATTCAATCCGATTATCAATGAAGAATTTCGGATTTGAAAACGGTATAAAATCAGTTCCACTTTACGCAGCGTTTTGCATTAAATAATGCAATAACAAAATTATAAATAAATATATTATTAAATTAAGGCAGAATTAAAAAGTTCTGTCTTTTTTTATTTTCAAAAGGAGGCTTTATGAGTTGTTTGATGAAATTTAAGTGGGTGAAATTACCACGCAAAATTATACCTCAAAAGAAAGGAATTATGGGGTATTGGATGAAACTTGCCGCAAGGGTTGCCTTTAGAAAAGGGCAATCCTTTTATTGTGGTCACACCAATGAAGTAAATCCTGGTGAATGGGTTGGTGGCATTATGGGATTAAAGAGTATTCTTGGAATTAAGTCAAAAGAAAAGGCGATGCAAGTTATGGATGAACTTAATAGATTTGGGTATATAACCTACAACGTTGACGTTCAAACTAAAAAATTAACCTATAAGATAAATGACTGGGTTGTCGAACGTTCAGGAAAAGAATGTCTAAACGACAATACTTATGCTACTAACGATTACGGTTTTCTTTGCGTACCGAGAAATATCACTGAACGTCTTGTAAATAATGGGTATAAATTTGGCGAATCAGATGCGTGGTTAGACCTTTGGATTCATACAATTTATGAAGATAAAAAAAATTTTTTAACTTTTTTTGCTCCAATGGTAAGGTTTCAAGAATTGAATGTCTTCTTATCATTGGAGACACTTAGTAAACGCTGGGGCTGGGAAAAGACAAAAACGTGGAGATTTTTCCAAAAGAATAAGGAGGTGTTTGAATTATACCGTCTTCCCGGAACTTACGGTTGTTTATTATTCAATAAGTTGTATCCGATTAGTAAAAGTATAGTATTACCAAACCAGTTAGAAGTAATTGAAGCGATTTTGAAAATAAGACAAACATTGGAAGATAGGAACGTAGATTGTGCTCACGGGAATCTGGGGAATCTTATCGAAACAATGGAAGAGGAATTTGCGAGTCTAGTTATTAATGAGAGAGAAAAAAATAGCGTTGCACTTTTTCATTATATAATACGCGCGTATATTTCTCCGTGTTGGAAAGACGTTAAAATTAGTTATGACTGCAAAGAATATTATATATTACTTAGAGGAGAGATTATTGAACTAAATAAAATACGTGGTCCTTGCGTGTCTCCGGATTTACACGATAAGGAGAATCAGCAATGAAAGAAAAAAAAGAAACTAATGAAATGAGAAAGGCAGAAATGTCCAAAGAAATTAATGTAATGAAACAAGAATATTCGGATTTTTTAAGGTTGTTCTTGGATGGTACACTTACTGGCGATACTAAGAAAGTTGATGAAGTTCTGCAAGACTTTAAGAATAATAAGATGCCAAAGGCGTTTCATAACACTGGATTACTACTTAGAAATTATAAAAAAATAGTTTGGTTAGTTGAATGTTTTCCTGAATTTATTGCAACGGAACTTGCTCAACCGTTAGAGAATGTTGATAGACTCTTGGCTCGCGTTGATGGTGAATTAGCGTTTGGAAATAAAAAACTGGACAGGAAATTAGCAAGCATTGAAAAGACCAGAATGGTTTTAGAATTGGTGAATGAGGCAATAAGTGTCTTGCAGAAAATGCCTAAGGGTGAAAGTATGTATCAAGTTATTTATTTGACTTATGCGACGCAAGAAGATTTGACTAAGGGGCTTGCAAACAACGTAACTATAGTTGCAAATGAAGATGTAAATTACACCTTGACCATGGGAGATGCTGCTATTGATTACGAAATGGGTACTACCATTACCAATCCAGGCACATATTCGCTTGTTGTTACAGATGCAATTGGTAATAGAACTGAAATGAGTTTTACGGTTGTTAAATCGCTTGTAAGCAAATTCGAACATAACTTTGACGATATGCAAGGCTTTGAAAAAGTTCTTGTAAATGGTGAGGATAAACGTTTGAACTATGGAACGCTCGAGTTGTTTGCAGATGGTGAATATGAAGTCGGTGTAGTGGCAAAGGGTGTAACTTACACGTTTAACATTACAGTAGATGGAACGAAACCTACGATTAAACTTAACGGCGTTGAAAACGGTGGCAAAACTGAAAATCCAGTAACTATTACGGACCTTTCTGAAAAAGGTGAAGTAACCGTATACCTTAACAATGAAAAATTATTGTACGAACTCGGCAATGAATTAACTGAAGACGGTAAATATAGAGTAGTTGCTATGGATGAATGCGGTAATACAACGGAATATACGTTTGAAATTAAAGCGAACGATAGCTTCAAGTATATTGCGCTTGCAACGGTTGCAGGCATAGGTGTTATTGGTGCTGTTGTGTTCTTCATTCTTAAAAAGAAGAAGAAATTCTAATACCGAAATAAAATGGATGCAAGGGTAAAAACTAAAATGGTTTAATAAATTTTAAAAAATTACACTAAAATAGTTGACAAGCAAAATTTTCTTTGTTATAATGATGCCATGAAATAAAGGGTAGCACCCTTAGCGTCCAGGCTTTCGATACTTTGAAGAATTCGCAGAGTAAGACTCTTCCCAGAGAGTGGAAGGGGAATCGTTACGGACAAGCGTAGTGAGCGAGTCCACAATGACGCACAAAAATTTAGAACCGGAGGGATAAAAGAGTAATATAGAGGATAACCATATTGGGACGCCAATTCCGGTTAAACTTTATATTATCTGCCCTCTGGTTTTATTAATTTTAACGGAGAATAAATATAATGAAAAATAAAAAGAAGAAAAAGGGAATGAATTATACTTCTATGAAGTGTCCGTATTGTGGTAGCACGGTTGAATATAGAAGTGCAGAGGGGATTTATAAAGACAACCACAAAAACGTGATGCTTTACGTTTGTACAAATTATCCTGAATGCGATGCATATGTTAGAGTTCATGAAGGGACGAATAAACCTGTTGGAACGCTAGCGAACTCAAAGCTTAGAGCAATGCGATTAGAGGCGCATAAGCTATTGGATAAAATACAGAACAAAGGCATAATGACTAAAAACGAATGTTATCAGTGGATTGCGAATACGATTATGGCGCCACTTTCACAAGCGCATATTGGATATCTTGGCGAATATTATTGTCAGATAGTAATTGATGAATGCAAGAAACTGCTTAATAGAAAGAGAAACTTTTATAAGAGTAAAAAAATTTATCAACTCAAAGTGGTGTAAACTCAATAATAGTCTTCTGATGTCTATAATTCTAGGTTGACTTTTGATATTTAGAATGATATAATTAAATAAGAAACAGGTCTTATTCTATTGAGAAAATAAAAAGGATAAAACAAATGGAACAAAACGAGGGAATTTTTATTAGAAACTCAACGGCAGAATATCTTACGTATATTGCCTCTATAGGTGACGATAAAGATAGTGTTGAGGTTCGTTATGAGGATGAAAATATATGGCTTACACAAAAAATGTTGGCTGTCCTCTATGATGTTGAAAAAAATACTATTAATTATCATATAAAGAAGATTTTCAGGGATAATGAATTGGAGGAAAGTTCAGTTGTTCGAAAATTTCGAATAACTGCGGAAGATGGTAAAACGTACAATGCAAACCATTATAGTTTGCAAATGATTATTGCTGTAGGTTTTAAGGTGAATTCCGAAAGGGCGGTTCAATTCCGCAAATGGGTTAATCAAATAGCGAGTCAATATACCATAAAGGGATGGGTTATGGATGATGTTCGCTTAAAAGAAGGCGCATATTTGACAGATAAATATTTTGATGAACAATTAGAACGTGTTCGAGAAATTCGTGCAAGCGAACGAAAATTTTATCAAAAAATCACTGATTTGTATGCTACTGCGGTGGATTATGACGTTTCATCGCTTGCGACAAAGCGTTTTTACGCTACAGTACAAAATAAAATGCATTATGCAATACATGGACACACGGCTGCCGAATTAATAGTTGAAAGAGCTGATAGTACAAAAGAGCATATGGGGTTAACATCTTGGCAGGATGCACCAAATGGAAAAATCAAAAAATCAGATGTAACTATTGCCAAGAATTATCTTTTAGAAACAGAGTTAAAGCAGTTGAATCGTATGGTGTCGGCGTATATTGATTTTGCTGAGAGTATGGCTATTCGAAAAATACCATTGACCATGGCAGATTGGGAAACTCGATTAAATGCATTTATTGAGATGTTTGAATACGGATTGTTAAAAGATGCTGGCAAAGTGTCTGCCGAAATTGCAAAAATTCATGCTGAAACTGAGTTTGAAAAATATCGTATAGTGCAAGATAGGTTGTTTATGTCTGATTACGATAAGTATATGTTGGAGCTGGAAAATCAATTAAAATTAAAAGATACAAAAAAATAATGAATAAGAACTGTAGGGTTGATTGTTGTTAAAACAAATAACCCTTTTTTATTTACAAGGCATTATGATAAGTTCTTTATAGTTTCTTAAACATACGAAGGTTTAAATAAGCAACTGTAAAGAATTAATTTACAGTTCGAATGGAGTGAATTACATGGAGAGGATATAAGATGAAGAATAATAATAAAAGAAATAGTAGGACCGGTATTAAAAGGATTAGCTTGCTTTTGATACCGGTCTTTTTTGCGTTTATGGTGTTTTTGCTTTTTCGTTTTGTGTTTATAATAGGTTATGTGCCAAGCGAATCAATGGAGCCTACGCTAAAAACGGATAGTTATATTTTCGGGGTTCGAATTTATAAAGATATCAATGTGGGGGATATAATTATTTTCGAACATGATGGAACTATAATGGTGAAAAGAGTTGCTGCTGTTGGAGGGGAAATAATAGAGGAAAACGACCAGGTATTTACTGTCCCTGATGGCGCATATTTTGTTATGGGAGATAATAAGGAAAATTCATATGATTCCAGATTTTGGGAGGAGCCTTATGTTTATGGAAAAGATATAATTGCTAAGGTTTTATCTTAAAAACAGCATAACGAAATGTGTTTTGGCGAAATTTATCGCTTTTTAGCGAAATAATAACGAAATCAAAACGAAATTTTTAACCGATAACGAAATTTTGGCGAAATGATAACGAAATGCCCTTGACATATTTCGTTAGACATGGTATACTTAAATCACAAAAGTCCTTAGGGGGTTAATATGAACTTTATTACCAGTCAAGAAGCTTCAATAAGATGGGGAATTACTACGAGAAGAATTCAGCAAATGTGTAAGAACGGCGAGATTGCAGGGGCAAAAAAAGAAGGTAAATTTTGGATGATCCCAGAAAATACCGAATGTCCAACCAATGTTACCGATAAAGTCGTGAATACCCAAAAAGGTAAAAAGAAAAAGCCGTTGCCTATTGGTATTTCCGATTTTAAGAAGGCAACGTCTGATTATTATTACGTAGACAAAACTTTGTTGATTCGTGATTTCATAGATAGCAAACCTCAAGTATCTTTGTTTACAAGACCACGTCGTTTCGGTAAAACTTTAACCATGGATATGCTTAGAGTTTTCTTTGAGAAAACGGATGAAGACACGTCTAAATATTTCAAAGATAAAGCCATATGGGCTTGTGGTGATTATTACACTGCATATCAAGGTCAATATCCAGTTGTCTTCTTAACGTTTAAGGATGTTAAGTGTGCAACTTGGGAAGATACTTACGATAAAATTTCTAAACTAATTGCTTTAGAGTTTTTACGTCATAGTGAGCTTGAGACAAGTTCCAAATTAAATGCTTACGAGAAAGAACAATACGTTAATTTGTCTACTGGAAAAGCAAATCAAGTTGATTATCAAATGTCT
>JAFQGG010000023.1 GCA_017415505.1 Clostridia bacterium | reverse complement strand
TGGTATTAAATGTTTCCGACATTTTTTATCCTCCGATTTTTTATTTTGTTTTTGCAACTGGCAGGTCGCAATTACATTATACTAAATCGGAGCTTTTATTTCAACTCATCGGTAAACCTACACCGAACCACGCGACTATCGCGTGGTTTTCTTACGTAATTCCGAAAAACGGAATTACGTTATACAAGAAAAACGACGGGATAGATAGACCCGTCGTTTCTTTTATTTTTCGTTGCAGTGAAAAGCGAGAATATCCTCGTCTTTTATTATTTCGTCTGCCTTATTACTGTCATAGCGACTCCAAGGCGAGCCTTCCCTATGGGTGACGTCAATCAACTCGCCAGCGGAACGTTTTCCGTACCGCAACAACGTCGCGGCGATGGTTTCCAACTTTTTCAAACCGTTATCCGAAAACATAATGCGACTTTTTGCGGAAGACTCGTTTTTACGGGTAAACGTTTTATTGTCTCCCACCGCTTCCTGTGGCGTTATCACATCATATCCATACCCCTTGAATGCTACATAAACGGTTTTTGTCACAGGTCCGTATCGATACGCATAAATCTCATCTTCAAACAAACGCCCCTTACCGCCAGTTGCGCAAAGGTATTCCGCATAACACAAATACACCAGCTTTTCCAACTTCAAATGGGTACAAGGCTGTACGGTCAAAATATATTTTGCTACGTCCAAGCCCGTCAATACACGATCTCTTTTTATCAAACGAATAAACTCGGAAACGGATTCTATCAAAAGAACCCCCCTAAAAAACGCGTCTTCTCTTTCTACACTTTCCCATTCAATCCCGTCCGTTTCGATACAATGCGTAGATAGAGGAACGTCATTGCCACATTCGTTTTTGATTTGCTTCAAAACCTCAATAATTTCTTGTGCTCTCGAAGTGATTATATCGGGAAAATCAAGCGCAATCCGTTCTCCCTGCGAATACGCGCTACTCAAAATAATATAATGCGTGATCACAATCAAACCTCCTCCGTTGTTTCTTTTTCCCATTTAGTATATTCTTGCTTATACTTCCTATGCGACTCCTTGTTTGCCTGTTCATCTTCGGCTCGCCAAACTTGTAGTTCCCAAGGAAAGTTATAGTTCCCACCCTGAAAATACACGTGAACGGCTTTATACTCATCCTTCGTTGCATCCATTACTCTCAAATGCGGATACGACTCTTTTACGTGACGATAAACTTCGTCTATCGTAAACCCGCTTGCCAAAAAACGTGCGCCGTACAAATCGTTCAAACACTTATACAAGGGAATTTTTCCTTTTTCTTTCTTTTTGGTATAAGTTTGCAATTTGTTTTCAATAGAGTTTTGATTCTTAATCCTCGAATCAAAGCCCCTTTCCGCCAAATGCAAACTCAACTCCGTAACAATTTCAAATAAATACGCTCGATATTGCAGTATCGTTGTCATTAATTCAGGGTTTCGTTTCAAATCCACGACGTCTATTACCAATTTTTTCGCCAAATTAATTTTCGGCGCGCCACTATATTTCGCCCAACAATCACTAATAAAACGATGATTTTCCTCCAACGTTCCTATTAACCTGTCCAGCCCAAAAAACTTTTGCATAGCGTTGTTTTTTCTCCACTCTTTATTTTTAGTATAACAAGTAAAACGGGCTTTTGTCAAGGAATTATTAGAACATTTTTCAAAAAAAACCAATTTGCCGTTATCGCACAAAAAAAAGCCACGCAAAACGCGCGGCTTTTTATTCGTTATCAAGCTTTTATTTATACCACCGTAAATACGCATTTGCTTCCGCCTTTTGCAATTCGAAACGTCCAATTTCCGTATCAAACACCAACGAATTTGCAAAAATAAGCTTTAACGTTACCGTCAACGCGAGCAATACGATCTTTATCAACGCAGCGACAAGTATCTCCCGCGAAAACTCGAATACCAATTCGTAGGCAAAGGAGATACCGAAAAAGGAGCCTACCGCACCAAGCGCGGCGGAAACGATTGTATTCGTCGTCTTTCTTGCCCGCGCATTATACCGTTTCGACGGTACGTTTTGATACGCGCCGTCGCCCGTCACCATCAAAAACTCAGGATCGTAGCGTTCCTTTTTCACTGCGTTCGCGCGTCCGATCGCCTTCAACTGCGATTTGGAAAGATTCTCGTCCGGATATTTCGCGACGAGCTCCCTTTTGTTCAAAGCAACGTATTTACTCTTGAACGTTTCGTATGAAACGTTACTTCCTGCTAACGCAAGTCTTTGATTCTCCTCGTACAAGCATTGCGCGTATTCCGCGCAATACGCTTCGATTTTATCCGCCTTGCCCTCGTCCACGATTTTTTTTAGTGCACTCTCCGCTTCCGCTTTCGCGGTCACATATTCCTCGGAAACGTGCGCCTTATTGATAAAGACGATTCTGAGTAGCTCGCCTATGGCGCAGCCACCGACGAACACCCACAACGCCTGCTTGGATATATCGGCAATATCCACGAAGACGTCGGGCAAGTTTTTCACGAAATAAGAAGCGAGAATTCCTGCAAGCAAAAGGACGACAATCGCGACGATCACGCCGTTCACGAGCGATTCTTTCGTGATTTTTTTCGGTTCAACCGTCTTATGAATCACGGTTACGTTCGACGCAGAGCCCGGTTGCGTTACGTGCGATACGCTCATACTTCACCCCCGTCGAAAAACATATATTTTTGCTTGAAAATTTTGGCAACGAAGAATAGAATTGCACCGATCGTATTCCCTACGGCGGCAACGCCAAACACGATCACCATGGCAAACAACGCACTTTCCGCGAGTTTATGCAAAAGGAAACTTAATATAAACAATATCCACATGATTACGGGTGCAGACGGGGATTTGAAGAGCGCCACCAAGCCTTTATATATCGGATAAATGCACATTACCAAGCATACGGTAAAGCTACCCGACAGCGTGCTCTCCGCATTTTTCGTCGCAATTAACGGCAAATTGGAGATACCCGCCACCAGCGTGGGTAATATGCACGCCATCCACGCCGACACGTAAACAATCCAATACGCGCGACGATACCATTCTTTACTTTTCGTTATCTTCATTCCCGTCGCCTCTTTCTCCGATTTCCCTCAACGCCGCAAGACAGCTTGTCTGCACCTCTTGCTTCTTATTGTCGCCCAGCTTCACCCCGTCGGTAAAGCGCAAAAAGGCGGATATAAACAAAGCAAGCGCGCGTTCTATCTTCTTTTCTTCCTTTTCAATTTTCGCCGTTTTCGCCTTCGTTTCCGTGCCCGTTTTTCCGTTCGCGTTCGTTTCGTCTATCAAGCTATTCGTTCCCGTCACGAGATTTTCGACGCTTTTCGAAAGCCCCGCTACCGATCTTTTATACTTAACATCCTTCACCTTTTGCACGATTATAAAAGCGAGAACGGCGGCCGCAAGTATCGCCGAGGCTATCGTGGAAATCGTCACTTGCTTTTGCGTCGCCGCCGTTTTGATTGCCTCAATCGCCGCGCCATACTCGTCACCGTAACCGTATTTCTCTGCCTCCTCTTCCGTCCACGCAAGAAAATCGTCGAACGTATCGCTTCGCTCCTCGCTTGTAATTTCGTGATTTTCCACGCTCGATTCCGCCCCCGCCTTTATCGGTGCGAACGCAAAACCCACGCTCATAGCAACCGTCGCAGTCAACACCGCCACTTTTTTAATAATACCTTTCATGATCATTCTCCTTTTTTATTCTTCGAAAACGAGGGGCACACCCTCGTTTTCATACTCCTTTATTTTTTCTTCCAACGCGACAATTCGTCGTTCTTGTTCGTTTTGTTGAGCCTCAATCTCCTGCAACAACGCCGTGAACGCAAAATTCCCGTTTATAGATTCCATTTTCAACGGCTCGATCATATAATCGTCTTTCAATACCGCTGTTTCCGTTACGTTCAAATATACGAGCGAAAATTCGAGATTTTCCGTACTCTTTGAAAGCCACCCCGAGCAAAGCTCAATCGTTTCGTTTTGAGAAAGCGTAAACGCCTTTTTTTGCTCTCCATGCCGTACAACCAATCGAAAACGACCGAGCCGAAGTTCGTTCTTGATTTCAAGTTTGATCTGCAAGCTGTCGTTTTCCGTCATTAAAAAGGACGGGATATCAAACGTACCCGTCCTATCTTTTACCGTTAATACTCTTTTCATATTCTCTCCTTATGAACGAAGCGAACCGTAGACAACTTTAACGGTCCCCTCGGTTATTTCGAACACAGCTGCACTACCACTGCCGTCCATAGTACTGGATACTACCGCAAAGATTGATTCGTTTTCAATACACCCATAAACGCCTATGATATGATACACGCCGTACTCCACCGTAAAATATTCTCCCGTCGCGGGATAATACGCTTCCGGGGCAAAAGCCGCATTTTCCACGTAGCACCCAAGACCCGTCAATGCACCGCACACGTCCTTGATCGTATCGCCGTTTAATTCCACTCCGCCATACGAGAAAAACAAAAAAAAATCTCCGTACATTATATTTACGGTATGCCAGCGAAACGCCGCACCGCTTTTCAGTAGGGATATTTCAACGGAAACCACTCCACCCGAAAGACGGTACTCGTAATGCGAGCCGTCGTAAAACGCGTAGATTTTTGACTCGGCATAGTTGATGGAAACGGGAATCGAGCGCAACAGCTTACCCGTAGAATCGTACGCGGTTACGAACGCACCCGTATACCCATCCGCTGTAATCCGCATAAGCGTTTGAAACGTTTCCGCTTTCATGGTAGTGGGGAACGTCGATTCGCCGTCGCTCACTACCGCCACCCCCTCGTCTTCGGTAAGATATAACACGGAATCGTTGAACGGTACGGTTTCCCCGGCTACGGTAACGCTTCCGCTTGATCGCGCCGATTCGAGCTGTTCCTTACTCATAAGCGCGACGCCTTCAAATAAATTTGCCATACGTTTTATACCTCCTTGCAATCAATTTTGAATTTTTGCATTTTGAAATAAGGTTCGGCGGTTTCGCCCTCGTTCAGCATGGGATAAACAACGCAATCTATTTCTGCGCCAATAACCGCGAACTCAATACCGACGTGCCCCGTTTTCGTTGTAGCCCCCTTCAATTCAAAAGTTGCGTCACCGCCCCTTGTTAGAAGCGTACCCGAATAATTGTTAAGTTCTATTCTTGAATATAATTCATTCGGCAACCCCTTTCCCTCTATTCTCAAAGACAAAGTATATTTTTTACCGATTTGCAAAAAGTTAATCCCATTAGATATTAATCTTCTTCCATAAACCGATGTAACCGTCCCTTTGATTCCAATACTTCCGTCTGCTCTATAATCAAAAGTTAATCCACCGCCCGTCATTGAGCCATAACTATAATACGGTGGCTTAATCAAATTCGCTGGATTCCTCGCCACAGCCAAGGCTTTTACCTGCGAAATCTTGTGAGGCGGTGCATACGGCAACGCCTTCGTTCCTTTGTTGAGCATCACCCTCACTTTATTTTTCTTAAACTCACTTCCAGCTGTAAATTGCAAGGCTATATTTCCGACGACAGTGTTGTCACTTTGAATATTTATTTTTCTGTTACTTTGCATATA
Organism: Clostridia bacterium; assembly: GCA_017415505.1. Classification (GTDB taxonomy): domain Bacteria; phylum Bacillota; class Clostridia; order Christensenellales; family Borkfalkiaceae; genus Scatosoma. The sequence continues at coordinate 29,211 of JAFQGG010000023.1, read as the reverse complement.
TGTCACGGTCGAACCTGCGCCACCTGATATAAGAAGTATGTTTTTCTCTGCGTCACTGTCCATTGACACATAATATTCACCCTTACAAAGCGCAAAGTTTTTAGGGTCAACAAGTTCAAAGTTTGTCAATGCCGTTGGTTTTCCTTCAATGATAATCGTCCCGTCATTGTCCACGGAAAACGTAAGCCCGTTTTTTTCCATTTTTGTATTATAATACGGAAACGGAATCAAATTCTTACTGTTTCTTACGAAAGCGTTTCTCACGTTTCTCATATGAGCCTCCAAAATTTAGGCGCGGCGGTCTTGGTCAAAACCTCGTCCGCAGGAATCCCGCTATCCTCCAAACGCTTCGTCGTTTGATTGAATTTCGGCAAATTCCCGTTCGCCATACCCCAATCAATCGTGGCAAGATACTGCGCTTCGCCTGCCGTGTACGTAAACTCTCCGTTCTCCGAAAGCGTACCCTCACCGATCGTCACACCGTCCGTCGCGGGATTGTACGCAACGGCGTACGCCGTCGTTGCTCCCGTTCGAATCACAAGCCCCGAATTATCGGCAAGTTCCGCGCCCTCTGCATTCGTCACGATAACGTTATCCTTGACGGACAGCGTTTCCGTATCGTTCGTTCTCGTCGTGCCCTGTACGGTCAAATCCCCCGTCACCGTCACACTCCCGCCGACCGTTCCGCCCTCTTTATCAAACTTTTTGCCGATTTGCTCGTCGAGAAGCGTTTTCAAAGACTCCATTTGCCCTTGTACCCAACTAACGGGCGCGGCGTGGGATTTCTGCAAACTAAACGTGGTTTCGCTCACGTTTACGCCACCGTATTCGTCGTACTTCACGTACGCCCCGCCCGACGGCGTAGTCGTGCCGTCAAGGTTGTTTGCAATCTCCTCCGCACGATCCGCTTGGGTCTGCGCCTTTTCCGCTTGCGCCGTCGCTCCCGTTATCGCAACCTGCGCACTCTCATACAAGCTACCAATCGAAGCGTTGTTCACGGGCGCGTCCGCCTCGTCTGTTTGCAAACCGTTCGTTACGACGAAGCCACCCGTCCACGACGCGCTTTGCCAAAACCTCGTCGCGTCCGTGTGATACCTTCGTATAAAGAGTTGAAACTCCCAAGCACCCGCAACCCTCGTTACCTCGTGAGGCAGAACAATCTCCCCCGCGTTCCCGTCCGCGTGCATAAGGATATCGTGCGTGTATTCCAACGCCTCCGCGTGTTTGAACGTCACCCATAGCGATTCTTGCACGGAGAGCGCGCGTTCGAGCTTGACGGTAAACTTATGATAGAGCACGTCGTTTGCGTTCAAAGCACCCGTACCCGATAAGTACTCTATCGTTTTGTCCGATTTTAGTAAAATTTCCATACATTATCCTCCTATTTATTATCGTTTATGATGCAATTGAAAATATATTTCTTTCACGCTTGAATCATTGCAGGCTACATATAAGTTATTATTCTCGTCGGTAATCGCCCACGCCTTATGTTTATTCACATCCAAAATATTTAGAGCTTGAAACTCCAAATATAAGCGGTAGACCTTGCCATATGTTTGTTGTTCTTCTATCGTTAAATTCTTCAAACCGACAGCAAAATACTCGCCGTCGTTATACCGTTCCAGATACTCGTCGCCATCAATCGTTTCAAGCTTCTCCGAGGATTCCCTTACGTAATGAGTCAAAAACCAGAGTCTAAACGTTTTCCTTTTTCCCTCCCAATCCTTAACAAGCGGATTATGTACGGAAAACTTCTCACCAAAAAAGCAACAATCCTCTCCAATTAAGTGTATTTGGTAGGTAAATCTTAACGCTTCTCCCGCATCTTTGTCTACCAAAAACTCCTTTTTGAAAATATTATCTAACGGAGCGTTATAAGCACTTCCATGTGCACAAAAGTTTGGATATTTATTACGCGCGAGATTATCCAGAGTTTCGTCGAGCGTTTCTATTATATAAGAATCCGAACAAGTGCCGTTCCCGATTCCGCTCGTCAAAACCACCGTTGCCGTGTCCAAGGTACCGTCTTCATTGCAATACAAAGCTTCCTCACACAAATCGTCTTCTACACGGCAAAGCCCCGCCGAAAGATTATCCCTAAACGTTGCAGAAAATATAAGGCTGTTTCCTATTCCGTAAGAAGAACAGGGAACGATTACCCCCGCAGCTGAATTGGTTTTACCTCCAAACCAACAAAGATGTTTTACTGTTTTCGCGTTTTTAGACGAATTATATAAGCCGTTCATAATATTAGTAATAGCAACTCCGCTGGTTACGTCTTGACTCGTTTTAAGCGTTGTGCCAACGCGAAAATAATCCTCCCAATATAAATTCCGCCACAAAATATCCTGTGGAATTTTCCAATTCCTATATTTTTGATCGACGGAAACGTGTTTAGATTTTGCCGACCAATTTTCCGAAAGCGTATGCGTTACGCGTAGGAATACGGTATTCGTAAGACTATAATGATTTGCCACGAGCCGATACACCTTTCCGTCGTGACGAATGCGCGCACCGATAGGCGGAATCTCCGAAAGCAACGTATAATCCTTAACGAGCTTAATTTCCCGCACCCCCGTCTTTTGCGCCGTCAAGTACATATTCTTCCCAAACGCGCTTGCGGCGTTCACCTCCGCTCTTTGATTGAACGGTTGTATATAATCTACCGTCGTTCCCGCTACCTTTCTCGCCCGTATCTTCATTTTTGACGAAACGGGAATATATTCGATTCGAAATTGCCAATCTCGAACGTCCGTTGGCAATCTCAAATCTCCTTGGTCATCGGAAAGATAAAATGTTTGATCCGCGTCCATACCCGATTCATTGGCAGTAAAAACATACTTATACCTCAAATATTGGTCGTCTTCTCCATACAAAGCTCTATACGATGCCTTAAACGCCAATCTTTCATAAACAGGTGAATTATCTGGAGAAAGCCATGTCCCAATTTTATATACGTCTGGGGAAAAAATAATTTTCTCTGCTTCTTTTTCATAAAAAAACGTAGAGTCTTTCGTCTTCTTTTTTACATATTCTTCCGTCGAAGTTGCCCTAGGTAAAGCATTCCACTCCTCTATTGGAACAATTAAATCGGTAATATCCAACTGCGGAGAATTTCCGTTTCCATCCTTAAACTCAGATATGGGAATATCTAAATTTCCGTAAGGATACACCATAATTTGCTTTGTTTCCTTAGCAGGACGAAGTAACATTTTTTTAATCTTATAAATTGGATAAGGTAAAACGACTTCCGCATTCTCGCTCGTTAGTTTATAAGAAGTCGAACGCACGCTTGCCCAACCGTTTTTGGACGGAAATACGATCGTTGCATCGTCTTCGTTGTCTTCAATTAAATTTTCTGCCAGCGTTTCTACGCCCGAGCAATAGCTCGCGCCGTCCGTTTCATTTCCTTTTGAAAAGTATCTGATTTTTGTTGACATTTTTTTTGTTTTCCTTTATACTTTAATTAAATTCTAATAAGGAGGTATACGGTATGTTTCTTTCTATTGTAAGTTTTTTGTCTTGGCTCGGAACAATATTTATATTCGCTCTTTGTTCTTCGACACACTTTGAAAATGTGGACTTGCTCATAACTTTGATTTTGGCGGTTATATTTTCACTTGTCACCAACAAGCTCGTTTCCATGGAAGACCATTTGAAGAAATGTGAAGATGAAATTAACAAGCTCAAAAATCAACTCGTAACATTGAAACAAGACAATACTGCCAGCGTTTCTACGCCCGAGCAATAGCTCGCGCCGTCCGTTTCATTTCCTTTTGAAAAGTATCTGATTTTTGTTGACATTTTTTTTGTTTTTCGTTATACTTTAATTAAATTCTAATAAGGAGGTGTACGGTATGTTTATTTTCTTCATTGTTGTAGGCGCACTAGGAATCATACTTTCTTTTGTTGCTTCTCCGCTCGCTTGGGAACTTTTAATAAGCTCTATCGTTTGCTTACTGTTCGGATTAAAGCTCCGCAGTTTGGAACAGCGCATAGAAAATCTTGAAACACAAAGAAAAGATATTAATTGGTTAAAAGCGGAAAATATTGCAAGCCAAAATCAAATGAATGTATGTAACGCAAAAATCAAAGCTTTACAAAAGAAAATCGAAGAACTTGAAACAAGACTACTTACTACCCCCCCCCCCCCCCAGGAATTGTTTACAACTGAATCGGGTGGGCGAGTAGACAAAAAAGACGAATCGTAGCCTCGGCGGATTCTCCTGCACTCAAAAACGACGGACTTACAATCCGTCGTTTTTCTTACAAGGGCACGCAAATTGCTTGACAAAATCACCGTTCTTTCGTATGATATATATACAAGACTTCGTGCGTTTATATTAAATCATTTAAGAGGTGTAAAATTATGTTATTAAATTTATTTTTAGCGTCGGGTATGGACCCCGAATATATACCCATTTTTGTTGGTGGCATACTCGTAGCACTTTTATGCTATGGTATTTACTTTTACTATTTCTTCAAAAAATAATGCCAATTCACAAAATTTAGCTACTCTTTTCCCGTTGCGTTTATATTAAATCATTTAAGAGGTGTAAAATTATGTTATTAAATTTATTTTTAGCGTCGGGTATGGACCCCGAATATATACCCATTTTTGTTGGTGGCATACTCGTAGGACTCTTTGCTTTCGGCGTTTATATTTACTTACTTTTCTTCAAAAAATAATGCCAATTCACAAAATTTAGCTACTCTTTTCCCGTTGCGTTTATATTAAATCATTTAAGAGGTGTAATTATGTTATTGAATTTGTTTTTAATGTCGGATGAAACGATATCTGATCTTTTGGTGGCTGGTGCTGTTTTGGTCAATGTTTTGTTCGCAATAAACATTTTTTACCATATTTTCAAAAATAAAAAATAAGCTCGTGCGTTTATATTAAATCATTTAAGAGGTGTAAAATTATGTTATTAAATTTGTTTTTAATGTCGGATATGACGAAATTTAGGCTTTTGCAGATTGGTGGTATTTTGCTCGGTATTGTTTTCGTAATAATGCTCTTTTACTATCTTTTCCAAGCTAAAAAATAAGTCTTGAAGCCCCGTTATTTCTTTTAAGAAATCAAAATCGCGTTCCCTTTACACAAGAAGGGGGCGTTTTTTATAATTCGTATTCCCCCGTCACGTCGTTTACCTTATCGAAGGTCAGCACTTTGTACGGTGCAGACGAGGACGGGGCGACGATATACAGACGGGGAATACAGTTGATTACGTTCCCCACGTCGCAAAGCACCTCCCAAAGGGAGGTTTCCGACTCCCAATGAAATTCGGGAGAAACCGTTTCGTCCAAAATTCTACTTACCGAAGGATTCTTATTCCAATCGAACAAAAATACGACTTCGTCGCTACCAAAGCCCTTGGGCAACAGCACGGCTTTTTTTGAAATCCTTGTAAGCGCTTCTTTTAGCGATAGCTTCTCCCCCTCGATCGGCTGTGTAAATTTGATTCCGTCGATCAATACGCCCATAAGCTCCCGCGTCGGTTCGACAAGCTCTAAGGTGTGCACGTAATAACCCGCGCCCCGCTTTTCCACCGCGTCGAACGCACGGTAACACAGCTCTTTTTCCTCTTGCCCGTCGTTTAACAGCATTTTCACCGTGCAAAAATCGGGAAACGGCGTTTCCACGGCGGAAATCAACTGCACGCTTCCCGTATCGATTTGCTCGTCCAAGCGCTCGTCAAATTCCGCCGAATTGCACGGCGTTTGCTCCAACCATTCGTTCCCGTCGTACACAAAAATTTTTACCCTCATTTTCTATCCCTCGTGTAGCCGAGCCGTTTCGCATACTGCTCGGTTTTATAATTTTCTATATCCCTTTCCCGATTTTGTTGATAATACTCCGCCGCCGAGGATATGGCGATTGTCGATATGCTCGCCACTAACGCCAACGGATTGGTAAAGGCGGAAACCGCCAAGCCGACGAGCTGTCCGCCCACCTGCATTGCCCGCTCCGTCTTTTTTTGCTTGTAATAATTCCCCGTGGCAAGTCCGATATTGGAAACTACCGCGTTTACCGCCTGCGTACCGACGCCTTTCGCCGCCTGTAACGCGGCGGAAAGCTTTACCTGCCCGTTGCTATCCCCGCCGACGGGATCGGCGGAGGTGTTCGTTTCCTGCTTAGGGGACGCGGGAGAGGGCGCGCTTCCGTCCGTCGTGCCCGTTTCCCCGCCCGCCGTCGCGGGCATTTGTATCGTAATATTCACTTCACCCGAAACCGACATGAGCTTTCCTCCTATTCCACCGCCGTTTCCCTCGCGTCTTCCACCGTTTGCACGTTGAGGGTGTATTGTAAATACACGCCTGCGGAATCCTGCGAGGAAACGCTCAAAAGCAAAAAGGGTACGATCAACGCAAAATCGGGGTATTCGACCTTGTAATAATAGACTTTATTCACGTCAAAGGGCGCGCCCTCGGCGATTTTGAGAAACTCGTTTTCTATCGCCAAGCCCGTATACAGGAACGTCAAAGCCTTCGTATGCGTTCTCGACAGCGCGCGAACGCAAGGCAACGTCGTTTCCTCCGATAACGGCACGTTCGCGTCCGTACCCGTTTGTGCCGTCGCGACCCGCGTAACTTTCAAAAGCCTCGTATAGTTTTTTCCGTCGGCGGAAACACTTACGAGTACGTCGTTCCCAACGAGTGCTTTACATGCGCAATTTTGCGCGAGGGCTTTGCCCGACACCACGATTTGTTGCGTGATCCCGCCACTGTCCGCGTACGGATTGGCGGGCGGTTGCTGTTCGAAAAAGGTATTGACGATATACGTCGTCCCGTCCGCTTGCTCCACGCGAAACCGTTGCCGTCCCAAAAGCTTCTTTTCAATCGTTTCCAACGCGTTCCCGCGCACGACCGCCCGTTCGCCCCGCACGTCGCAGGGCAAATCAAACGTGAGCGTTACCGTCAAGCTTTCTGCGTCCAGCTCCTCGCGCGTAAAGCCAAACGGGATTCGAAGCGCGGTCATCGTCACGACGTTTCGCGCGCCTATATCGTCGGGGTACGCGTTGCTGTTAAGGTAGACGAGGAAATCGTCCGTACCGAGCACGGCGTTAAACGCGTACGCCAATTCTTCCAAATCAATCATCTTTTTACAATCCTCCCTCCGAGTGATACGCAATACGTGCAAAAATCCTCTACCGTCTTTTCGATAAAGCGAGGCTTGCTCGATCGCGCGTTTGCATAGCCGATATACCCAACCTTGTTATAATCGAACGTCACGCCGTTTTCGGTGCGGTGAATCCCGTTGTTTTTAAGATTCCCGGGATAGGGCGAATACATATTCGTACCTTTTTTCCCAACGGCGCGCTTGCGCGGTCGTCCCTTCTTGTCGGTGAGCTTGCGCACGGGCGCGTTTTCCTTTGCAATCAACAGTAATTTACTGTTGAGCATATATGCGGTTATTCTCATGGTTTTACTCCAAATACAAGGTATACACGGTGCGCCGTGCCCCGCCCCGCAACGCGCCCAAACGCCTTTGCGGCGTTTTGGAAACGCTCGTAATCAAGTACGTTTCGCCGTCCACGATTACGTTGTGTTTAAGCGGTTTATACGCGTACGGCGTTTGCGTGAACAAAGTGAGCGTTTGCGAAGCGGAAGCAACGCCACCGCCCTCGTAATCCGCCCCGAGAGTGCCCGCGCCCTGCGCCGTCGCGGAAAAGGCGAGTAGCTGTTTACCCGTGCTTATCTCTCGCAATATACAATCGTAATCCGTTCTACTTTTAATCATTTTACACGTTCTCCCGCGTATAATATCGGGCAGGCGCAGGCTTTGAGTGCGTCTACCGCCGCCACGCATACGTTCTTGCTACGCAACTCGTCCTTTGACACGACGGCTTTTTGTCCGTCGGCGGTGATCGTGATCCCGCTCTCCGTACCCACGTGCCCCGTTTCGTGCGTATATTCCGCCTGTAAGCAAAGTGCAAGTAAAATCGCGTGCTCCGTATCTTTGAGGTGTCCGTTGATAATACGGTCTTTGATTTCCCGCGCGCCCGTGGCGTAAATACAGCCCTCGTACACGGCAACGTGCACGTCGGACAAAAACGCCTGCGCACGATTGCCGTATAACGCGGTTATATCCAAACCTCTTTCCGTTTTGAGCCTTTCAACGGTAAGCTCGATGGGATATTTCGTCATATCAAATTCTCCTCCACCTCGTAATCCAACGGTGCAAAAGCTCCTTTACCCGTTCGGGTACGGACTCGCCCGTAGCTTCGTTTCCCTCGATAAAGCCGAGCGTTTTACACGCGTCGGCGTTCCGTCTCTTTAAGTACAATTCTTCTCTAACGATCTCCGTCGCCCAAACGACCTGCGCGCGCTTAACCTCCGTCGGCGCGTCGTCGAATTGAGGCGGGATTCCCCGCGCTATGCGCGGAAACTGCAACGGTTGAAAATAGGAAACCCGTTTTCCGATAAACCGCAAATTTTCCATTCGCCTAAGCGCGGCGGAAAGAAAACCCGCCCGTTCCTCGTTCGACAGCACTTCCCACGTCAACCGCAAGGGGTCGGACGCGGGAAGCACCTCCGCCAAAAGCTCCACGCTGTTCTCGGGCAAAACGTACGTATCTTCGTTCGCCGTCATGCGTTCACCTCAGCTCACGAGCTAAACGAGCCGTAATGCGCCAATTCGGGCGCAAGCACCTTCGTACCGTTGCGGTAGAATACCTCCACCGCATACTCCGTGGAAAGAGGGATCTTCTCCACGTCCGTTTCGGTGATCGCGACGGGCTGTGCCACGGAATCCATCGTCACGAGCTCGAAATCCACGCCCGAAGGCAAGCGGTTGGAGGAAAACGTCGCAACGCCGTTAATGCCCTTGAATACCTCGTCCGAGGCGTCGCCTGCGAAATTGTAGCAATCGTTAAGCTCCGTTTTTACGAGCCCGTACAGCACGGGGGAAAGCACGAGTGCCATTTGCTCGCGTTCCACGCCGTCCACGTACTCGTTCTCCGTCGTTTCCACCGCCGAAATCGCGGCTTCGAGCTGCGGGATAAGAGGTTTGGTTTTGTCGAGCTCCACCGCACTCGCCGTACCCTGTGACTTGATCGCGGCAAAAAATTCGCGATCGAGATCGCGCTCCACCGATTGTTGCAACGCCACCTTTCTGCGGTTCATAAACGCCGTCAAATCTTCGTCGGTAAACGACGCGGCGTCGAAAGAGTTGACTTCCTCTACGATCTCCGAATCCCTGTCAAGATTGACGACGACGGGCGTAGCAATCACCCTTTGTCCTTTTCCCTGCGTACGCGCCGTACCGTATTCTTGACGCGTGGCGTTCGCAAAACGCTTGAACTCGAACGAGCCTGCCCGTTCGTTGTATACGCCGTTCTTCGACTTCAACCGCCCCGACACCGATTTCTTGGCGTAGTTTTCAAATACGCCCGCGATTTTGTTTTTCAGTTCCGCCTTTACGCTCTCACTTACGTAAATGCTCAATGCTTCCGTTCTTGCCATAATAAATATCTCCTTTTATTTTAATAGAATTTTGCTCGCGTTTTTGCGGGTGCGCCGCCTTCCCCGTCGGGCGATTGCGGTACGCCCGAGTTCCCGTTTACAGCGAATAAATCCGCGTAATCGGCTTTTGCCTGCCTCAAAAGCTCTGCGCCGTTTTTGAGCTCGCCCTTTTCGTCGAGTTCAAGCTTGCCCAAATCGCTTCCTCGGATCAGCAGCTTCACCGCACCGTCGCTTGCGTTCGCGCTCTTGTAAAGCTTGGTAAGCGCCGCCGTTTTCTTTTCATTCTCCGCACGACTTATCGTGTCCGCCTCGAATTGTCGAAGTCGCTTCACTTCTTCTTGATCCACGTACAGCTCCCCGTCCTTTTGGTACTTTTTCAGCTCCGTTTTTGCCGATTCGCTGTCCGCTTGCGCCGCCGTCAACCCGTTTTGCAGTTCTACGATCGATTTGCCGTATTCCTTCATAACGCTGTTCACCTGCTCGTCCGAAAGCCCCAATGCCTTCAATACCTCTCTGTTCATAATATCTCCTTTCGCCTTTTTACGTAGCCAGCGTCCTACGCCGTGATTTTTTATGTTTGCTGTGTTTTACGGCTCTTCGCCCGCCGTCGTATAAAAAAGAACAACGCAAAAGCTCTGCGTTGTCCTAAATTATTGATTTTTCAGCCCGTTTCCCGTGGTGACGGGTATTTAATCGAGAAAATCCCCCTCGTTCGTTTTAGAGCACGTTTTGCGCGCCAAGAATGAAAGCAACCGTATTTCCACAAAAGACAAACTAAAAGCGAGAGCTCACCCCTCGCTTTTATCGCTACAAAATACTTTTTAGATAATTTCGATAGATTTTATTTCGCTTAATGAAACAGAAACATCTCTCTTTAAGTTCTTTTCATTTTGGATAATAATACCTGCTTCCTCGGGTTCATTATCTTCCGCATCAGCGAAATAGAACACATATCCTTCTAACACATCACCGTCAGTACAAATTATTCTTACATGTTTGTATAAGTATCGTTCAAGCTCTTGTTCGGTCATATTTGCACCTCTTTTATGCTGGTACAACATGCGTACCACCTTTCGCATAGTGTATACTATTCTTTTTTTTCCTTGTCAATACTTTTCTTGTATAACAAACACTTTGCCGTCAATTGCAAAATGCTTTTAATTTTGTTCAGATATTTCTATATATAATTTTCTAATTGTTCTACTTGTAGGCGTTTCATTGTAGTTGTCATCCAACTCACCAATTTCAGCATCGTCTATTTCCCGTAAAAAAGCATCTATATCCATAGACTTTAAATACTCGTCTATTTTTGGTATAAACGGACGCAATGTTTCAATTTGTTCTTTCGTTATTCTGATGTTTTGTTGCATTGAATAAGTTCTCCTGTTTCTGGATTAATCGTCACATCACATACTCCTTTAAGGAATATCTTTTGACTTTTTCTCCCTTTTTTATCAATTTTTATTCCACAAGATTGTCCTTTGTAGAAAACTTCTTCAAGTTCTTCTATTGATACACCTTCGTGTTTTGGATCCCTTGAACTTTTTCGATAAATCGTACCAAAATACCTATCCAAAAAGTGATTGGAAACCGATTTTACTTCCGTTCCACTGACGGTTGTTTGCCCTATAAATCGACTTTCTAAACGTTGTTTACCTTGCTTATAAAGCTTAAAACCAACCAACGCAGAAATGTCTCCTGCTCCACGAGCATATTGATAATGTCGTAAAAGTTCAAACTCCGCTTGATTTCTTCTATTATACTTGATTTCTTGAAATTTGTCAAACGTATCGGGCATATTTTCCGCACCGATTTTTTGTTTCCAATCCTCGTATTCTTTCCAATCGGATTTTCTACGCTTCCATTTCCGCATTTCTACGGACTGCGCTTCTTTGGCTTTCCTCGACTCTCTTCGAAACGCGCCAAGCGTTTTATACGGCGGTTCTTTGCCCGTTTTTGATTGAACGGCAAGAATAAAGGAGTAGGGGTTACCCTATTTTATTCAAACGAAATCTCAAACCTCTCTCCTCGTTTACGCCAAACGGCAAAACAAAAAAAATCCTCCCATTTCTCGCTCACCTCATTCTTTCTCCAAATTGACTCAAATTCGTCGGCTTGATTATTTGGTATCAACCACCCCTGTAAATCCTCACCCTCCATTTTCGACGTTTCAAAATCTCTCCCGTCCCCAGCTTCGAGAAAAAATACGGCATTTTTGTTTTGAGCCGCCTTTTGAACCATAACAAAAAACTTATTAAATTTTTCGCTTTCTTGCGTTTTTAACCCTCTCATTACTTACACCGTCCTTTAATGTCGTTATATACGTCCCGTCAAGTTTTGTTATAACAACATCATTCTCTTTAATATAAAACAAAACGTCGTCCTTTTGACCGCGCCACCCCCCAACGCGTATTTCGTCATAAAAGTTAAAAATTTTATATATTATATCTTGAAATTTTTTTCTATCTTTGGCAAGACTCGGATTTAACCCGAAATCTTTGGCATGTTTCCCTATTTTTTTTCCAATTTGATTGTCGTCAATGATAAGTGTCTTAGGGAGTTCTTTTACCGTTTCTATGATTCTTGGTTGAGGAGTTTCTATAATTATACTATTTTTTTCTGCCCCTGTCAACAAATTATTTGTTTTTTGGTTTTGTTCTACTTGTTTTTTCCATGCTTTTCTTTTATTTTTGTAAAGCTTAGCCTCTTTGCGTTTTGTCCGTCGAAAGCCAGCCAAAGTCGCATATGGAGGTTTTTCATTCCGTTCCTCGTAATACGCCCGCATTTCCTCGTATTCGAGCTCTTCGCGACGGAGCTGGCGATTCCCTGCCTGCCACGCTTGATACGCTTCGATATCCTTTTGCTCTCGCACGTCGCGCAAATTGCCCTTGCCGTCGTACTCGATTTTGCTTTTTTGGATTTTTCGTTTTACGTCCTCGGGGTCTTCCATTTCCTCGAAATAGGCGACAAACTCGTGACGGCAATTCGGGTGGGGAAGTGCGTAGCCGTTTTTAAGTACCGTTTTGAACAGGGCGGGGAAACGCTTGTCCTTCCCGCTTATGGAATACACCTTACCTTGATACGCACCGCAAAGTCTGCAACAGCCGGGCATGGTCGTCATTTCCACGAGATCGCTACCTGCTAGCAACGCGCCGCCGATCTCGGCGATATTCGAGCTTTCTATTCTTGCGCTACGCGCAGCCATGGCGGCATACGAGGAGAGCGGTTGTTTTGCACCGTTTGCGTAGCGCACTAAAAGAACGCCGTGCTCGTTCATATCTTCGAGGATTGCCCGTTGTACGTTATAAACGGTATCCTCGCCCTTCTTTTTCAGCTTCGCGATCGTAGCGTTCACGCGTTTTGCAAGCCCCTTGCCTGCGCTCACCGTCGCCTGTCGGATTTCGATATAGGTATCACGGGAAAAGGCGTTTTTCGCATACTTAAAGCCTTGCGCCGCCAAAACCTCTTTTGCCATGCGCGCCGTGCCCTTTCGAGGTGCAGGCGCGCGATTTTTGCCCTCTTCGAACGCCACCAAAAGCTCTTTTACGGAGAACGCCTTGGCTTGTTCCAAGAGAAAGGAAACGGCGGTGGAAAGCGTGCTTTGCAAGCGAGCGTTCAGCTCGTTTGCCGAGCGTGCGCTCCCGTCCGTCAAAAGTGTCGCGATTTTTGCTTCTGCGTCCTTGAAATGCCGTTCCAGCTCTTTCACGCTTTTGAAATCGGGGGGTTTTACGTATCGCATAGCCTAATCCCTATTCCTCCAAACCGAACGAGGGCAGGGCGGGTGATTCCGCGCGCCGTCGTTCGAGTGCTTCTTCGGCGGTTTCCTGCGACCAACCGTAATCCTTCGTCAACACGTCGAAAATGCTCCAACCCGTATCGAGGTGCTTTTTAGCGACGTCTGCCCGTACCGATTCGGTGGCGGGGATTCCGTCCTTCCAAAGCACGGTAATTTCCCCCTCTTCCACCGCATTCCCGTAGCTATCGGAAAGCGCGGAAATCAACCTTTTGAGGTGTTTTTCCAGCGTCACTCTTTTCCCTGCCGTACGCATGAGCGCAGGGGCGAGCTTAATCATAAGCGCGTCGTAGCCCTGTGATTCCCCGAACGTTTTATGGCTAAGCAACGCGCCCATGCCCGAAAGATCGGCAACGTCGTTTTTTAAGCCGTCCACGGTGGAAAATACCGCCTGCATTGCCGCGTCCCAAGTGAGATACCCGGGCGGTGCTTCCCCGGGCGGAACTTCAAGATAATTCCCGATCGCCGTACCGTCCTCGCCGTCGAAGGGCGGGCCGTACATTTTGGGCGCGGCGTGTTTATCGAGAACCACGTTTTTGAGCGTCATGCGCACGTTATATTCCATAACCGCCGCGGTAATTTTATCAAAATCGGAAGTTCCGCAAACCCGTCGAGTAGCGGGATTATTCGCCGAATGAATAACGGCAAAGCCGTTCAATCCCGTAAAAAACTCACCGAGCGCAAAGCCGTTGTCCGCACGCTTCAATTCCTTACCCAGCTCGTACGACGCGCGCACGATCCTTTGCCCCGTATTCTCCACCGTATAAACGGCTTCGCCGTCGAAGCGTCGTATGGCGAACGCGCGGTTCGTATACTTACCGCGTTCGTGAATTTGCACGTGCAATTCGAACGTATCCCTCGCCGTTTTGACCATCCACGCCAAGACGTGCGCCCGCACGTCCTTTACGTCCTCTCTTGACACGATTGGAAACCAAGTGGAAGGGTCTACGTTAATAAACGTAGTTTTCCCCTCCCGTTCGACGAGCTTCGTTACCCAATCGCCAAGGGCAATAAAATCGGCGCAGCCCTCCTTCGCCTTTTCGATAAGGTCCGAGGATTCTAAGAGTGCCGACGGGGTTTCTCCCGCCACGGTAATGCTTGGCGGATCACCGTAGACGAGCTCTTTTATCTTTTCCACAAGATCGGAAAAATAGTTCGCGTCATATAAATACAAAGACTCCGATTCCAACGCAAAGTTCGCAAGCAACCAGCAAACGCGCCGTTTATATTCAGGCAACGCCGTCCACGGTTCGTCGTCGAGCAATAAGCCGTTTACCCGATACGCGTCCAGCCTCGCCACCTCGCTTTTCGGCGGGAATATCTGCCCTTCCTTCAAAAATTCGTAATCGTACAACATATCAATACCTCGTTTTTTTCACCGCCGCTTTGGAGCGCATGATTTCGTCGTTTAGCGCGTATCGCACCGCGTCTATAAAATGGTTGTTCTCGTCCGGGTATCCGCTCACGAAATTCCCCTCGCGATCCCGTAAATACTCGTAAGATTCAAATTCTTTCGCCGTTTCCGCACAATGCGTTTTATCGATAACGATCTTGCGACGGCTTGCAAGCCATTTCAAGCCGAACTCGACGCTACCCGCACCCTTTACGCAAGCGCGAATATTGTAACCGTTCGAACGGAAGTACGCGATTGATTTTTCCTCCGCGCTGTCCGCGATCGTTTGCTCGCGTTTGAACGGAGCAAACAATTCGGCAAGTTCCTCGTTTCCCGTTTTTACGCGTTTGCGCTCGTCGAATACGTAAACGATCGAACGCGTCGCGTCGTAATGCACGCGCACGAACGCCGTCGGGTCGGGAAAATACCCCCAATCGAGCCCTTGACGGATGCGGTCGAAGCTTGCCCGCTCCTCGTTCGTAAACGCGCGAATTTCAAGATTTTCGAACACGTTCCCGCCCGTGCCCGTGACCTTACCTAAATATTCGTTTTCGTAGGCGCGCGGGTTGTTGCGCTTTAATTCCTCCGCTTCGCGCAGGAAATCGTCGCCCAGCCATTCGCGAGGAACGGACGTATAATCGACGTGCAATATCTCCGTTCCTTGCTTACGCAGATCGGGATCGTCCGCCCGCGCCTCGATATCCCGTACGTAACCGTTCACCCACGCCTGCGCCGTTGCGGGCGGATTGAACGTTTCGAAGACGATCGCACCGCTTTCGCCGTTCTCGTCCGTGCCGCGAATCGCCGACTGACGCACGTTCCGCACCGCCGCCTCGCCCGCGTATTGATCGAACTCTTCGAGCCACAAAACGCCTATGTACCCGAACGGCGGTTTAATCGATTTGAGCTTGATCGGATCGTCCGCGCCACGAAAATATATCGTTTGCCCCGTGGGCTTATAAACGATTTTGAGTGGCGAGGTCGTACACTTGAACCGATCGGAAACGCCCAACCTCTCTATGCCCCACTTGATTTGCTCGTATACGCTGTCTTTGAGCGTGTCCTTTACGTTACGAAGACAAAGCGCGTGTTGCGAGGGATTCGCCATAAGAAGCTCGGGGAGCTTCAACCCCACGTACGAAGATTTCCACCCGCCTCGTCCGCCTTTTATGATCACTTCGCGTAGCTTCCCTTCCGATATATGCCTGTTCACGTCCGCGTACGCCCCGCAGATCAGCGTTGCGGGAATCGCAACGGGCGGGTACTCCTCCCGTGCAGGGGAACTCTCCGCCCGCTCCTTAATCTCCCGAAGTTCCTTAAACGCGTCCACTTTGCCCGCGCAGGCGGAGCCTATCAGCCCCGCGACGGCGGCGGTGAGCATATCCGTATTCTTGTCCGTTTTTATTCCCAAATCGGACATTTGCGCCTTTAATTTCTCGCTTTTAACGGGCATTTCCAAAACGTCCAAAACCGCGTCGGAAATCGCCTTCTTTTTCCGCCTTACCTCTCCGCTCTTTTTTCCGCCGTTTTTCGTGATTTTTCTCTGTTCGTTCTCTGTTCGTTGCGAAAACGGGATTAAATTTTTCAGTCGTTTATCGTCCTTTTTCAAACATATTCACTCCCGAATTTTTGCACCCAAAAAACAATTCCCCAGCCGTGCATCGCCTCGGCAAGGGAATCGTTTTTAAGGAGTGTTTTGGAAAAATCCACGATACCATTATAACACACCGTTTTGGGTAAAAAGTACGAAAAAATCGTACTTTTGATTTTTTCGACTCCCGCGGGGGATTTTTGTTCCCCCGTGGAAGCCTATGTGGCAACAACGAAGTTCGTTTACGTATCAAAAAATCCTATCCACGAGGCGATCGTTTCCGCTTTCTCCAAAACGTCCCTTCGCCACCGTGCGAGCGTGTCGCGGGATACGCAACATTCCATTTCCGTTTTTACCCACGAATATCCCCCGATAAAAAAATCCCGAATAAAACGCTCCCGCCCGTGCCCTTCGAGTCGAAACCATTTGAGCGTTTCCTCCACGATAAACACCCGCTTGTATAACGTTTCCCGTCGCGCCGCGTAGCGGATAAAGCTCTCCTCCGTTCCGTTTCGCGCATTGTCCGCTTTCACGCTCGGGCGGTCGTACGCCACCCCGGACGGTACGGGAAGCCCGCAATTCTTTTCCAACTGTTTTTTATTCTCTTCGTAGCATCGAAATATCCTTTCGATTATCCGCACTCGTTTTCTTTCCATTTTTAACCTCTCCCTCTACTCGCCACACCGCGCCCTGTGGCTTTCGAGAAACCTTGCACGCAAAACGACCGATTCGTTTCTACGCTTTATTTTTTTGTCTAAGTCCAGAGTTATCTCCTTTTTTTAATATTTCCCACGTTGCGCGCCCGTTAGGTTCTACGTTTCCTTTTGCATCTTACAACTTGGGCAAACCTGCCTACCTTCGGGAACATATTCGCCGCATACGACGCATAAATCGCCCGAATTTTAACGCTATCATTTACGACGGGTTTCCCCGCCCGCGTCGATTCTCGCGCGTTTTAGGGACATTTTATCGTTTCCCGTGATTTCCTTTGCGATTTCGTCAACAATCTTATACATAGAACCTGTCGCAACTTCAATCCAACCGCCCAAGTCTAACTCTTTCACCTTTAATTTCACCCTTTCCGCAAACTTCTCCGCCGTTTGCTCTGCCCCGCCGTTGTAATACTTCAACTGCATTTTAATTAGTTCTTTTTGTGTCAGCACCACCGCATTTTCGGGTAGTTGATTTTCTTTTAACCATAATAATTCTTCAATAGAACCTTTAATTTTGTTCCACAAACAGTCCGCACAGTTTTCAAAAGAATAATTATTTTTATGGTGTTCGTCAAATGCTTCGGGTTTTAAGTCAAATCTAACTTTTAACAAACCAACTGCCCACTTTTTGTATTCCTTTTCTATTTCTTCAATTTGCTTTTGCTTATCCATTTTGCAACTCCTTCAAGCGTTTTTCAGCTTCTTCACGGGTGAGAAATACGGTTTTACCTATGCGTTCATGGAAAAATCTAAAACGCTTATGCTCTTCAACATATTCGTTGTTTTCTCCCCTAAAATTAAAAACTACCCCGTCATACCAAAATTCGGTTATTTTATATTTTGAAATATCACCGCAAACAACCCAAATCGTATCTCCCACCTTGCAAGGCAACTCAATCAGCGTTCCCTGCTCGATTTTATCTTCAAGCTCGGCAAGGCGGTTATGCTGTTCGATAAACCTTTCAAACAATCGTCTATCCACTATGATATTACCGTTTTCGTCAAGCACTCTATATATGTCCGTATCTCTCAATTTCTTTGCCGTCAATCTTTCGTATGCCATCATTTCACCGCCTTTGGCAAATCGCCGTTTTTCGAACGGTATACCCGTTCATGACGAGAATCGCAGCTACCGTTTCTTTGTCACTGTCCTTTGCAATCTCTAAATTCATTTATGCACTCCTCCATTCTTTATGTTTTTCACACGCCGCAAACGCGTCTTTCTTCGTGTACGAGAACCCGATCACGTCGGGAGAAGTCTTCCCGTAGGTCCTGTACCGCCATTTGTAAATGCGCCCGTACCTCCACACGAGAAAATCCCCGTTCTTGCTTTTCGCCTCCCAATCCCCGTTGGAAAGTTTTTCCCATCGAGGGGAACGCTTTCCACAATTGCAATGCAGTTCTTTTAACGCCCTTGCTTTGAGTCGGTTATAGTTCGAATAACTTTCCCACGCCGTTCGCCAAAGCTCCGCACCACAGTCCGTACAAACCGCCACCAATTCCTTTTTCGGATACACCTCCGGTCTAACGTCTACCACACCGCTCACCTCCCGTTCGCACGTCGAAATATCCGCCACCAATCGCACGTTGCACCGCCGTCACTCGTGCTTCGTCACTCTCGTATTCCTCAAAGAGCCGAAAAAGTATATCTTCCAGCTTCGCATTCGTGACGAGGTGTCCGTTCGCATAGCAATGGCGTAAAAATTCTTTCATGATCGCACAAAGCCCCTCGGACACCCCGAAATCCGTCAACACCTCCGCATGGCTTTTCAGCTTATCCAGCCCCCCGTCCGCGCGCCGTCGTTCCGTTTCCGCGAGCCATGCCTCAAACGCTTCGTGGGTGGAGGGGTTCGTGCGTCCCCAAGCCGATAAATCCTCGTCCGTCATTTTCGCAAAATCAGGCATACCCTCGCGCGCTCCCGCGCCCGCGCTCATGCGCACACCCGTGTTCTTACCCTTTCTCTTTTTTTCTTTCTTTCTTTCTTTTATTTCATTAGTACTTAATTTATTAGTACTTAATGTATTAGTATTTAATTGTGGCGGATTTTCCGGATACGGATTTTCCGGATACGGATTTTCCGGATACGGATTTTCCGGATACGGATTTTCATACACCTCATAATCATACCCCGCAAATCTGCCTTGCGGGCTTTTTATGGGTATTACAAGCAAATACCCAAGGCGTTTCAACTCTTCTAATCCTTCTGCAACGCTAGCCTTTCCGTCTTTGGAAAGAGTAGATAAGCCTGCGATTGAATAATCCCAATCATCGGGAAGGGAGAGCATTAGCGATAAAAGTCCTTTTGCTTTTAAGGACAACTCTTTATTTCGAAAATGATTGTTGCTCATTACGGTATAATCGTTCGTTTTATGAACTCTAATTTTTCCCATTTCAATACCTCATTTTTTTATTTGTATCGTTCAATCATTTTTTTCTCCATAATTTTGCTTGACTTTTTTCTTTTTGCCTGCTATACTTTAAGGGAGTTGAGGGGGCAGGCTTGCCCCTCTCCTCTCTTTGCCGTCCTTACGCTTCGACTCGTGGGCGGTCTTTTTTATTTGTTGGCGATTATTCTCGCCAACGCCTCGCGGAACTCGTCGAAACCCTCGGTTGTACGTTAGAAGTCAATATCGTCTTACCAAATGGAGAAAAAATTTAGTTTTTGCCCCTTTCCCCGCGGAAAGGGGATTTTTATTGCCTTTATACCTCGAACGGCAATTCGCCGTCCGCGTTCCTCAACGCCTCGCGTTGCTTTTCCGCTTCGCGTTCGCGCTTGATTTTGCGTTGCTCTAAGAAACCGCGCGCCTCTTCCGTTTCTTCGTCCGTCCATTCCGCAAGCGGTTTACCGAATTGTTGTTCGAACCACGCAACCGTTTCCTCGACTTGTCTAACGCCCCAAATTTGCACGAGTTCGCTTTTCGTGAGCCTTTCCTTGGGTTTTCTCGTTTCGTGCGTTTTAGGCGGGTTTTTCGAGTCCGTTTCCCGTTTTTTACCCTTCGGGGGTTGTTCAGATTCTTCTCCTTCGGGCAAGTCCTCACCCGCGTAAATATACAAGCCAAGTCCGAACATGGCGAGATTTTTAGTCAAACAGCGCATAATCGTCTTATTGATTTCCGTCATTTTCGGTTGCAGGATCGTCGCATTGCGCCCGTCCATAACCGGCAACCACATTTCATACGTTTGCTCGCCCGCCGTCACCTCCGTACGGACCATATATCCCACTTTCTCGTTCCCCGTACAGTACGTACCGTCGAAGGAATGGATTTTGTACGTCGCCTCGGGATATACTTTCTTGAACTCCGCCCACGCGAATGCCCAAGAAAGATACGTTAAGTTGCCTTTTTTCTCCGTTTTATCGTTCACGTTAATTGCGTATATTTCTTCAAATTTAGCCATTTTTCACTATCTCCTTTACAACATCCAACATATGACATTCACTATGCGGAAAAGGCGTAGGGCGGCGGTAAACGCGCGTTTCCTTCCAAGCCTCGTATAACCGCTCCGCCTCTTCCGCGTCCGTAACACATTCCCGACAGTCGTGCTTACGGCATACGAAGCGCTTGCCGTTCCAAGCCAAGTGATCGCACGGGCGACAGCCTGCCTGTAACGTTCGAATTGCCGCGTCGCGCTGTTTTTTACGCCCCTCCGCGCTCAACCTTTCCGCCAACCGTTTCTCTTTCAACGCTTCGAGCTCTTTCGCGTATTCGTCAAACAACGCCTGCGCCTCGTCGGACACGTCCAGCCCCGCTATTTTCCCCGCCTTATAGATCATCGACAGTTGCACCGCCGTACCCTCTAACGAGAATCTACGAGGATCGTACACAAGCGTATTCTCCTGCTCTTCTGCCCAGCGCGAATAGAATACCGCCTGCGTTCGCGCCGTAAATTCCGTTCGTTGCCGATTCGAGTCGCCGAATCGAATATGTAACTCTTCTCCAAATAAATCGATTTTTCCGTTCATGTTTTTTCTCCTAAATTCTAAAATGGTTTTTCTTCGTTTGAAAACAAAAAATCCGCAAGTTCTTCTTCCGTGCCAAAAAAGGCAAGCTGTCGCTTTTCCGCTTCAAGCAGGCGCATACTTGCCGTTGCCTGCGCTACCGTTTTGCCTTTGAATCTTCTGTTTAGCCTGTCCAACGCCGCGCAAACGTCGCGCACGTTGCCCAGTAGCGTCAACCCACCGCCGACGTTGCGATACGCCGTAATTTCTTCCTGCATATAATTCTCCCCCTAAAAAATATCCGTCACCAAACAGCCGAAGGCTTCCGCGATTTTCTTTTTATCCGCTTTATTCGGCGTTTTGCGCCCGTCTGCGTATTGGAAGAGCGTATTTGCGGTATACGCACCGCACAGTCTTTCGGAAAGCTGTGCGAACGTCCAGCCCTTTTCTTTGAGTTTTTCGTAGAACCTCTTATTTGCCCCGAATCGCATCTTCCGCCACCTCTTTTTTCATGTAGTACGTATCGAACGGACTGTCTTGAATCCGCACGAGTCCCTCTTTCAACTTATAACCGTCGAACACGTTCCCGACGATCTCAACCTTATATTCTTGAATAAATTTCTGCGTGAACAGCTCGTCGCTCATACTCGACCCGTCGTACTTGATACAAAACTCGCCTCGTTCGCCGTCGTACGCCACGTACCCGATCTCGTAAGTTTCGGACGGCTCGTCTTCGCCATCGTCATTCGGCAAAACGACCATTAGATAGTCACCCTCGTAAATACGTGCGCCGTGAATGTCCACGCGACCAACGTATAAGCCGAGCGTTTCCCTCTTGATCCTTTCACACTCGTACGAACCCTTTTTGGTATGATACAGCCAAAAACCCTCGTCATCCTCCACGTAACCGCGACAATCCTTCAACCAAAGGTTTCCGCCTACCATTCGTTTCGCTCTAAATAACAACTCTATCATTTTTCCACCTCCCCGAAAACACGCAGAATCTCCAACGCGGAAACGTCGAGGATCTCCATGAGTTTGAGCATCGTTCGAGCATTCGGCTCTCCACGCCCGTATACCCATTGATATACGACCGTTTTGGATTTGTCCTTATACCCCAAAACTTCCGCCAATTTATACGCCGTTATCCCACGGCTTTTCAATAACGCTACTAATCTTTCATTCTTTTTAACCATCGTTTTTTCTCCTTACGATCAATCTTCTTCGTCTTCTTGTCCGTCCAATAGCTCTAACCTACTGACGGATACCTCGTACGCAACGCGATTCTCTATATCCGTTTCCGAATACTTTTTTTGATATTCTCGACTTTGCAGTCTACCCGAAACGGCAAGCCTGTCCCCCACGGAAAGCATACTTATAAACCTTGCGTTTCCGCCCCAAGCGATACAAGGGATATAATCGGACTTGTTATAATCGCGATTGACGGCAAGCAAGAAATCGGCGATCTCGCGCCCAAACGGCGTCGTTCGATAAATCGGCGGTTTGCATAAACACCCGTTCAATTCAACCGTATTTGGAGAGGTTTTTACGTCCTCGGATAAAAGCTCTTGCGCATACGCCGCAAGAAATAAGCGCGATTTTCCGTTTTCAAGCCTGTTATAGCTCCGAAATTGCCCTGCCATACAAATCCTCTGACCAAGCGAGATCGCTTCCGTGACGTTTCGTTCGAGAATCGTTACGGGCAAAATATCGTAAACCCCGGACAATCTTGGCACACGCACGGTAAACCTGCACAACGGCTCCCCTTTGTCCCGAATAACACGGACGGGTTCGCCTACTACCTCGCCACTTAAATACACCTTGTTATTTTCCCGTTTTTTACTCATTCTCGCTTTTCTCCTTTGCTTTTCTTTCCGTTACCTTTGCGATAAGCGTATACGCTTCCGCAGGCGGATACGGCTTGCCGAGCAGTACGCTCATTGCCGCCGCCATTTTGTTCACCGAGCGCGCCGACGGCGTTCTTTCACCCGTAAACCACTGGTTTACCGTTTGTCGGTTCACCCGCATTTCTCGCGCAATCATGGATTGCGTCAAGCCCATTTCTTTTAATTCCGTAATCATTGTTTCGCCTCCAAAATTTCTTTCTTTTCTTCATTTTTAATTTTCTGCAAACATTTCAAGTATTTCCTGCGCCGATACACCCAAAATCTCAACCAAATCCAACATAACCACAGGAGTTGGTGTTCCATGCCCATAAACCCAGTTATAAACTGTTTGCGGTTTATATCCTATTACTTTTGCAAGTGCGTATGCACTCATTCCTTTTTGCTCTAATATTTGAACAAACTTTTCTCTCCGTTTCATCTTCTTTTTATTCCCTTTTTGTTTAATAGTTTCAATTTAGGTGTATATATTAACTACGCCCCACAGGCGAATCCATTATGAGGAGGACACTTCTTTGTCCAACATTTTGAATTCGCCCGTTGCTACCGTAAGTGTATCAGCTAAGGGCTGTAAAAAGCAGAACTCTACTGCTTAAAGTGATACAGCTTAAAGAAAGGCAGTTCCTAAAATGTCTGTTTCTCTTCGAGAACGGTAACGATAGCCGTGTTTTTCGTAAGAACTTCGAAAGTGGTAACGATAGCCATAAGAGAAACTGCAAAGCGTAGCTAAACAAATCGAGCAAAAAGAAGTCGTTTGCATTCTCGCCAAAGAGTGTTTTAGGAAAACGGCTTCTTTTTGATTGACTTTTCCGTTTGGTTATGGTAAAATGCCCATAGTAGGTATAGGGCATTTGCTTTTGTACTTAGTTACTTACATTAGACTGTATAGATTCGAATTTGCTTTTGGAAGAACACTATTCGAAGTATACGGTCTTTTTTTTGTTCGATAGCCCTTTGAAGCGCTTTCACATCTTCTTTATCGGCTCTTACCGTATTTATGTAAATTTCCACATTTCGTTACCTCCTTCATCGAAGCCGTTGCCTACGAACGGTTTCGATTTTTTTGACAAAAGTTCCATTCATTGAACCTTGTATACTTATTATAGTATAACTTTTTATACTTGTCAAGCGTTTTTTCGATATTTCCCAAAAAAAAGTTTACAAAACTTGAACTTTTCTGTATAATAGTATAAAAGGAGGTGAAACAGTGGAAATCTCGGCAATAAAAAAATATATGAAAGATCAGAAAATAACCTATGACGAATTGGCTACGCGCTCTGGGCTTTCAATAAGTACAATCAAAAAAATCTTTTCTGGCATATCCCAATACCCTCGAATCGACACAATGAAAGCTATTGAAGACGCGCTCGGTTTGTCCGAAAAGCCCAAAGCAAAAGAAAAAGCCGCGGGCACGGGTGCCCACGGCACGGTACTTTCCGCGGAAGAATGGGATTGGATCGAGCTACGTTCGGAGATTCTTCGCGTGAAAGGTCCAAGCGGTTTACACGCCGTTCAGACCATTATTCAAGCGTTCATCGAACAAAAATAGGAAAAAATTAAAAAAATTTGAAAAAAATTCCACTTTTTCCGATATGTTGTCATAACGCTGTCAACTTTTTTGTTATAATATATATAGCGGAGAACCAAACATTTGTTCGGTTTTTACAAAAGACAAAAAAGGATGTACACTATGGAAAAAAGATTATCGGATGAATTGACACTACTTACCACTCGACTCATGATGAGTTCGAGCAAGCGGGAAATCATAAGCCTTTCCGGGGAGTTTGGAAGGCTTATCGAAAGAGTCATGGAGCAGGAAGCAAAGGCTTACAATCCCGCAACGCAGGAAAAATCGGTAACGGCGACCATAAAATTCAAAAAAGAAGAGGTCGCTAATATGGCAAAAACATTCAAAAGAGAATTTATAGCAAACGGATTGGTCGCACGGGTAATCAAGCGACAAAGCGGAAAACGCACGTTCGTTTACGAAATCAGATACCGTCGGAATGGGTACAATATCTCCGCTTCCTCCACCGACATCGAAAAGGCGAAGAAGAAATTCCTCGACATGACAAGGCCCGAAAACATAAGCAAATACGCACCACGCCCCGAAAAAAGCGGTTTGCATCTTTTTCACGAGATTGCAACCGAATGGTTTGCTTGGAAAAAAGGGAAAATCAACGATCGTACGTATAGCAACTACGAAAGTTATTACCGTCGCTTCATGTACCCTGCGTTGGGGGAAACCTCTATATTCCAAATTCGAACCGCCGACGTGGATAAGGTTTTGAAGAATAAAAGCGAAAGACAGTACGAGGATCTCCGCACGGTATTCAACTCGATTTTCAAATACGCGATCGCAAGCGGGATTATCACGCATAATCCCGTAACGCTCGTCCCTTTCAAGAAAGCGAAGCGCAAGGATCGTCGAGCGCTAACGGCGGAAGAACAGCGGCATTTGTTGCAAAGGCTGGAACTCCCCGAATTTTTCGAATATCGCGCGACGTTTTTGATTATGCTGTACTTCGGCTTACGCCCCTGCGAGCTGGAAGACACGCGCTTTGAGGGCGATTTCCTCATCGCGCGAAATGCTAAGCGAAAAGGCGGAAAAATCGAGTATAAAAAAATTCCCGCACCCAAACAGGCGCGGGAAAAATTAAACTTTAATGAAAAGATCAAGACACTTAAAACCCCCGTTTTGAATCGCATTTTTCAACGGGCAATCGAAGACGACACACTCACGCAGTATTATTTAAGGCACACGTTTTGTACGACGTGTCAAAAAAGCGTACGCCAAGAGATCGTCGCCATTTGGATGGGCGATAGCCCGGAACGGTTGATTGGGAAAGTCTATACACATTTTTCAGACGATTTCATGCGCGAACAAATGGCGCAGGTGAAATTTGACGTATAAAAAGTAAAAACGTTCCCCAAAATGTTCCCCAAAAAGGTTGACAAACGCTAAAAAAAACGATAAAATAGAAGAAATAAAGGCAAAAAAAAGGCATATTTTGGGGATTTTTGCCCTAAAATATGCCAAAATGGTGGAGACAACAGGACTTGAACCTGTGACCTCTCGCATGTGAAGCGAGCGCTCTAACCAACTGAGACTATGCCTCCGCTTGTTTGTAGGGATATTATAGCACTTGAATGGGGAAATGTCAATCTATTTTTTAAGGATATAGAAAAAAAATTTTGAAAAATGCGTAAAAAATCATTGACGGTGACAGGTCGTTTCATGTATAATAGAAAAGCAACGGGGTTATAGCGCAGTTGGTAGCGCGTTTGAATGGCATTCAAAAGGTCAGGGGTTCGACTCCCCTTAGCTCCACCAAAAAAACCTAAGTTGAACCATCAACTTAGGTTTTTTATCCAAGCCGAAGGCTGGTATGTAATCGCCGTAGGCGTATGTAATCACAGCTTGCTGTGCATGTCATCCTTTCGGCTTGATTACATGCAATTTTATTGATTCCATACCGCTATCGCGGATTGCATACACAACTGTCGTTGTGATTTTTTATAAGGCAAAATTATGAAAGAAAACTTGCTGAGGACATTATATCAATGATACAAAACAAAAAATTATTTATTATTACCTTGTTATCGGGTTTATTACTGTGCGTCGCTATTGATGTTCCCCTTATTATAATGCAAAAAATACCATTCTATTCTTTATCGCAAGGATTATTCTTTATTGGTAACGCCGTTTTTGGTGCAATAATGTATAGTTTGATTTATCTCTCCTTAAAAAAGACACCACTAATAAAAAAGATTTACATATTTTCCTTATTTATAGCAATTTTGGTTTTTATTATGGGTTTAATCATGGTAGTGCTTGCTATTTAGGATATTGTAATAATTGGTTCAACTTACGTTTAACTCGCTCCACCAAAATCCCGACAAGTTTCGCCAAGAAACTTGTCGGTTTTTTATTCAAGCCCAAAGATGCGGTTTGCCGTATCGATTCGCTTGACTTTTGATACAAAAACCGTTAAAATAGAATTATGGCACACAGTAAAATGACGAAAAAGGGAAAATCTTATTACGTGGACAAATGGAATCCCTCCGCAAAAGCGTTTATCAATACCTGTTCGCTTTGCGGTGCGCAAGGCTACAACCCCTCCATTGACGAAGAAGGGTTCGTGCACCCCGCACCCGACAAAACGGACTTCGTTCACCACGCTATTCGGGCAGAACTGACGGCAATTTTATCTCCCCTACCTTTGGATAATTTGGGCAGGTGCGCACAATGCGCCAAACTCATGGACGAAAATTAAGAGGACGGTTCTCCGTCCTCTTTTTCTTATCTTCTAAATATTAACGGGTGGCGTTCTCTATCTATCGCGTAGGCAACGACGAACACGGTCGCCCCCGCCGTTTCCACCAAAAGGTCGGTCATGGTATCGATCAAGCCGATATCGATATACCCGCCCAAGCCGAGCGATTCCCCGTTCACCGACGCGTCGGTAATTCCCTCGATCCTACCGATCACGCCCGTTTCCCCGCCGAGCAAATACGAATCGATATACGAAACGATAGTATCCCTTTGCATATCGCCGTGGAATATCTTATCCACGCCGTACTCAACGAACTCCCACACGAGCGCGATAGCCATGGAAAAGAAGAGCGCGAAAAGCGCCGTCAAAAGCACGTTCGGCGCGCTTTTTCCGCCCGCCAATTTCGCAAGATACACGCCCAAAACGGCAAACGCCACACCGCCCGCGGCGTGCAAAATATCGTCGTACCAATTCGTTACGTAATACAATTTATACACGTAACCCAAAATAGGTCCGAGCGCGTAGACGATACAAAACGTAAAAATCACCGCGTTCAATTCAAACCCCAACAGTCTTCCAAGCCCGAACGGCGCGGTGACGAGCAACGTCGTCACGAAACACATTAAAATTTGTAGCGTGCCCTCGCCATTTGCGAGCGCGTAAACGAGCGACGCCACGCAAAAAAGCTCGCAAACCGTCCAAAGCACGGTGCGGTACACGCGATCCTTTTTACTTAACTCTATCCTTTCCATATTTTTCCCCTCACACAAAAGCCTTTTAAGTCTATTTCAAGATTCCTTTTTATAGTATACCATTTCCCTGCTTGGAAAGTCAAACGAAAACGCGGTCTGAGTCGCAATTAAAACACCAATCAACCGCAAAAAGACGGCGAGGCTTTATCAAGCCTCGCCGTCTTTTTGCGCAGTCGTCCGTTATTCTATTTCTTCCCCGTCGCCAAAATCGAAAAAATTCCCGTTGACGAGAACCAAAGTCCCCGTTTGTCCTTCCGTTATTTTCTCATAGCTTTCCCGTTCCAATTCATATTCAACCGTTTCGCCGTTTTCTAATTGAAAAGTTGCAAAAAAATGAAACACGCCGATGGGCGTAACCCTTGAAACGCCCTGCTCGAATTTTTCGTAAATTCGCTTTTCTTGGACGGTCGCCTCGAAAAACTGCGTTTCCGATTCCTCAATTTGATACATAGGCGCGTCCGTTTCCAAGCTCTCTTCCACCTTTTTGAGCAGGCTTTTTAGCTCTTCCCAATCGCCCTCCACGAGCAATTCTTTTTGCAAAACGATTTTCTCGCAAACCACGATAAACCCCTCGTGATATTCTATCGGTTCTATTTTATAGAGTGCCAACGAGCGCGTAAACCCCTCTTCCATATATTGAATACCGTCGTTGGTGATTTCTATTTCGTTTTTAGGCGCGCGCCGACAAGAAATAAATAATATGAGGTTGATAAGCGCGATTCCCAACGCCCCGCCACTTACGCTAAGCACGGTATCCGTTACCGTGTCCTCGATATTAAAAACCACCGCGAGTATAGCAACGGTAAATACCATAATCAACGAGTATACCAACGACCAAGCCTTTGCCTCTTTCTTCTTTCTGTTTTGGATAAACTCTTTTGCTTCGCCCGTATAATATCCCTTAAACGCCCACATAAAACACTCCTCTCTTTTTCTGTTTTTATTATAGCATTTCTCCGCTTCGTTGTCAAGCGTTCGTCACAAAAAAAGCTCGTTCCTATAATAAAACGCGTTCAACGCATACCTGCCCCCATTATTTTTTAGGCTATGTCGCAGAAAAGGGTTGATTTACACAAAAATATTTTTTGTGGATTGACGAGAAAAATGCAAGAAAGACAAGCGTTTTGCGAGCGCGCATACTTGAAACGTATGAAAACGGGCAAAACACGAAGTATTTTACAGAATTTTTCCGTCAAAAATCAACTGAGTGATGGGACAGAGCCATTTTTTATAATTTACACGCAGTAAATATCCACCCGCATAGCGGGTGGCTTTACTTTTTCGGGCATAGCCCTTTCCTACTGGCATAGCACAAATGTGCTTTTTTATTGACCTGCCAGTCATGCATAGATTACTTGCTACCCGTCAACGGGTCATTCGGG
>JAFQGG010000022.1 GCA_017415505.1 Clostridia bacterium | reverse complement strand
TTGTACCCTAAATTATGTTCTCGCATATCTAGTATAACAGATATTTTGAATTCTGGCGAGTATTTTGTGTTAAATTCCTTCTTTCTTTTCATAAAAATATGCACCTCCAAAAGTTTGTCTAACTTTTGGGGTGCATATCACTGTCGCGAGCGTGAATTTTTTTTGTCGTTAGCCAACGATTAAGTTGACGAGTCTGCCTTTGACGATGATGCACTTTCTCACCGTCTTGCCTGCGATTTGCTCGGCAATTTCGGGGTACGCGCAAACGGTGGCTTGGATTTCCTCGTCGGAAAGCCCTTCGGGAATCATGATTTTCGCCTTGATCTTGCTGTTGATTTGTACGGCGTATTCCGTTTCGTCCTTGATGAGCGCGCTTTCGTCTACGATCGGATACGCTTCGAGGAACACGCTGTCCTTGTGCCCCGTCGCTTCCCAAAGCTCTTCGGAGAAGTGGGGCGCGAACGGCGCGAACATACGAATCAAGTCTTCGATACAAGCCTTATAGAACGCCGTGTTTTTCGTTTCGTTTTCGCTATCGTATTTTTGGAGCGCGTTCACGTATTCCATAATACGGGCGAGCGAGGTATTGAAAGAGAAGAGTTCCACGTCGCGGGTAATGCTCTTTACGGCGTGGTTTTTTGCGTAATCGAGCGCCTTTTCCGCCGAGCGTTTTTCCGTGTGCCCGCCCTTGTATTCCAAGGATTTGAGTACGAGTCTTTCCACTTTGTCGGTGAAACGGGCAATCGATTTGATACCGTCGTCGTTCCAAGGTCCGCCCTCGGTATAGCTGAAGCCGAACATCAAATACAAACGGAAGATATCCGAACCGTATTCGTCGATATACACGTCGGGGGAGATAACGTTCCCGTGCGACTTGCTCATACGGTTGCCGTCAGGTCCTAAAATGATACCTTGGTGTACGAGCCGTTTGAACGGTTCGCCGAAATTGATATAGCCCATATCGCGCAACGCCTTGGTAATAAAGCGCGCGTAGAGAAGGTGCATACAAGCGTGTTCCGAACCGCCCACGTACACGTCCACGGGCAACATTTTGTTCGCCACTTCCGTAGAGAACGCCTGTTTGTCGTTGTGCGCGTCCGCGTAGCGGAGGAAATACCAGCTCGAACATACGAAAGTGTCGAGCGTATCGGGGTCACGGCTCGCTTTGCCACCGCACTTAGGACAGTTGCAACGCATGAACCCTTCGTGCGAAGCGAGGGGGGATTTTCCCGAGGGACGGAACTCTACGTCGTAGGGAAGTTTTACGGGCAAATCCTTTTCGGGAACGGGTACGACGCCACACTTTTCACAATGAATCATAGGAATGGGCGCGCCCCAATACCGTTGACGGGAAACGGACCAATCGCGCAAACGGTAGTTGACTTTTTTACCGCCCTTGCCGAGTTTGGTAAGGTGAACGGCGATCGCGTCGCGCGCTTCCTCGCCCGAAAGTCCGTCGAATTCCCCGCTGTTGACGAGGATACCGTCCTCGCAGAAGGGGAGCAAAGTTTCCCCGCCCATTTTTTGAATGACTTGCGTGATGGGCAAACCGTATTTGGTAGCGAACGCGTAATCGCGTTCGTCGTGCGCCGCTACCGCCATTACCGCGCCCGTGCCGTACGAATAGAGCACGTAATCGGCAAGGTAAATGGGTACGCGTTTGTTGGTGAGGGGGTGGATTGCGTACGCGCCCGTGAATACGCCCGTTTTTTCACGCGCCGTGGAAAGACGGTCGATATCGTTCGCTTCCGCCGCATACTGCACGTACGCTTCGATGGCGCTCGCCTGTTCGGGGTGCGCGACTTTGAGCTTTTCCACGAGAGGATGCTCGGGGGCAAGCACCACGTAATTCACGCCGAAAACCGTGTCGGGACGGGTGGTAAATACGGTGATCGTATCGCCCGTTTCACACTCGAAAAGAATTTCGCAACCCGTCGATTTGCCAATCCAATTTTTTTGCATGAGCTTGGTTTTTTCCGGCCAATCGAGTCCGTCTACGTCGGAGAGAAGCTCTTCCGCGTAGTCGGTGATTTTGAAGAACCATTGCGTCATGTCCTTACGCAAAACGGTAGAACCGCAACGCTCGCATTCTCCGCCGATGACCTGTTCGTTGGCAAGCACCGTTTCGCAGGAGGGACACCAATTTACGAGCGCTTCCTTACGATAGGCAAGACCTTTTTTATAAAGTTGCAAGAACAGCCATTGCGTCCATTTGTAATAATTTTCTTCGCAGGTCTTGATCTCCGCCGACCAATCGAACATTGCGCCCATGTTTCTCAATTGGCGTTCCATCGTTTCAATGTTCTTTTCCGTGGAATCCTTGGGGTGGATACCCGTTTTGATTGCGTAGTTTTCCGCAGGCAAACCGAACGCGTCGAAACCCATGGGTTGGAATACTTCAAACCCTTGCATTTTCTTAAAACGCGCGTAAGTGTCGGTAGGACCGTAATTGTACCAATGTCCCACGTGCAATTTTGCGCCCGAGGGATAGGAGAACATTTCGAGCACGTACAGTTTTTTGTCCGCGTTCTTCTTGTTGAAAACGTTGAGTTTCGTTTTCTCCCATTTTGCTTGCCATTTGCTTTCTACGGATTTCATATCCATAATAAAAAGACCTCCGTTTTTTTGCGCGAACCGCTCGCGCAAGATAGTTGAATTTTGTATAACCTTATATATTATAAAGCATTTTTTTTCGCAAGTCAAGCGAATATGCTTGACCTTACGCCGAAACGGATAAATAATTTTTGTTTTACGGCATACAATAATGGTGTGGAAGAAATAACGATCACGCAAAACGGCTTTGACGGCGCGTATATGTCATACTTATACAAGAAAGTGCGGGAAAGGTTTTCCTTTTTGCCCGCTACTTGCGATTTGGAAACGGACGGGGAGTACGCGGAAATCGCCTTCCGTACGGAACGGGAATACTGTTCCTACGTTCGGCGGTTTGCCGAGGAGAACATGGCGGATATTATCGCCGTGGGGTATAAATACGGTTTTTTCAAAAAACGGCTTGCGTTACCGCTTTTATCCCCGTTCCAAAGATATTTGCTTTGCACCGCGCTCGTGGCGGCGGATTACCGCGACGATAAATCGTACGCGCGAAAACGCTTTCAAGGGGAGGGGAAATATTCCCTCGACGGCGTTTTCCATTTCCGATTGCGGGAATTGCAACGGCGTTGGGAGGGGATCGCGCAGTACGTACCTAGCGATATGAGCGTGGCTTCGCTCGACGGTTTTTTGGAGTTTCTCACCGAGGACGGCGAGGGGAAACTGTATCTAAAAGGCGGGAAGGTATACGACGAGGATTACCGCCCGCTCACGAAAAGCGCGCTCACGGGCACGACCTCCGCAATCGGGGAAATTTTGCTCGGCTGTGCCAAGCGGATATACTGTTTTGGGGAAACGGATAGGGAAACGACGGCTTTTTTGCGCAAATATTACGGCGCAAACGCGGTATTTTGTTGAAAAATATAAAAATTGAAGCGCAAAACGGTTGACAAACGGCGGGGAATGGAGTAAAATAGAATCGGTAAAGACAAGTAGCGCCGAATTTCGGATTTACAGAGAACCCGTTCCGTGGCTGAAAAACGGGTATTCCGTATCGCTCGTGAAACCGCTTTGCCGTCGATAACGCAAATAGAAAAAAAAGAGGTCGCGACTTGCTCGTGGCAATTAAGGTGGAACCGCGCGAGTTGCTCGCGTCCTTAAACTTCGCAAGAGGTTTAAGGTTTTTTTATTTATACAACGATAAACAACCTACGGAGGAAACTTATATGAAAGTAATTTTGAAAAGTGGCGACGCGCTCGAAATGGAAAACGGCGCAACCGCCATGCAAGCGGCGCTTGCGATTTCCGAGGGCTTGGCGAGAAACGCCGTTTGCGCAAAGGTAAACGGACAGCTCGTCGATTTGTCCTACGTCCTTTCGGACGGCGACGCGCTTGAAATCGTAACGCTCAAAGATAAAGAGGGCTTGGGCGTATACCGCCATACCTGCGCGCACGTTTTGGCGCAGGCGCTTAAAACGGTATATCCTACCTGCAAACTCTCGATCGGACCGATCGTTGAAAACGGTTTTTATTACGACGTCGATTTCGTCACGCCGATCACGCAAGCGGATTTGGAAAAAATCGAATCGGAAATGAAAAAGATCATCAAAGGGAACTTCCCCATTGAACGCTTCACCTTGCCCAAGGCGGAGGCGATTGCGTTGATGCAAAGCTATAACGAATCGTATAAAGTGGAGCTTATCGAAGAGCTTCCCGAGGGAGAAACGATCTCTTTTTATAAGCAGGGGAACTTCACCGATCTTTGTCGCGGACCGCACCTTCCCTCTACGGGAAAAATCAAGGCGTTTAAGCTCACGAGCATTGCGGGCGCGTATTGGCGCGGGGACGAGCATAATAAAATGCTCACCCGTATCTACGGTACGGCGTTTGCGAAAAAGGACGAAATGGAAGCGTATTTCACCATGCTCGAAGAAGCGAAAAAACGCGACCATACCAAGCTTGGCAAAGAGCTTAAACTGTTTGCGATCATGAACGAGGGCAAGGGTCTTCCTTTCTTCCTGCCCAACGGTATGGTGCTTAAAAACGCGCTTATCGAGTATTGGAGAGAGATCCACACCCGCGAGGGCTACGTGGAAGTACAAACGCCGATTATGCTCAACCGCACCCTTTGGGAAACCTCGGGGCATTGGTTCCATTACCGCGACAATATGTACACGACGAAGGTGGACGAAGAGGATTTCGCTATCAAGCCTATGAATTGCCCGGGCGGGATTCTCGTTTACAAGAACGAACCGCACAGCTATAAAGATTTGCCTATCCGCATGGGCGAGCTGGGGCTCGTGCACCGTCACGAGAAATCGGGGCAACTGCACGGACTTTTCCGCGTGCGTTGCTTTACGCAGGACGACGCGCATATCTTCATGACGCGCGAACAAATCAAGGACGAGATCATGGGGATCGTGCGTCTTATCAACGAGGTGTACACGCTGTTCGGCTTTAAGTATCACGTGGAACTTTCCACCCGCCCCGAAAACAGCATGGGCGCGGACGAGGATTGGGAGATCGCAACCGAATCGCTTAGAAACGCGCTCGACGAATTGGGACTTGGCTACGTCGTCAACGAGGGCGACGGCGCGTTCTACGGACCGAAAATCGACTTCCATTTGGAGGATTCTATCGGTAGAACTTGGCAATGCGGTACGATTCAGCTCGACTTCCAGCTTCCCCAACGCTTCGAACTTGAATACGTGGGCGAAGACGGGCAAAAGCATTGCCCGATCATGGTGCACCGCGTTGCGTTCGGTTCGATCGAAAGATTTATCGGTATCTTGATCGAGCATTTCGCGGGCAAATTCCCCGTTTGGATTTCCCCCTTGCAGGTAAAAATTTTGCCGATCACCGATAAACAAGAGGAGTACGCACGCGCGCTTTGCGCGAAAATGCGCGAGGCGGGGATTCGCGTGAGCGTGGACGATAGAAACGAGAAAATCGGCTATAAGATTCGTGAAGCGCAACTTGAAAAAGTGCCTTATATGCTCGTCGTGGGCGCAAACGAAGCGGAAGCGGGACAAGTTTCCGTTCGCCGTCGCGACAAAGGGGATATGGGCGTAATGAGCGCGGACGAGTTTATCGCTACCGTAAAAAAGGATATCGAAGAAAAAATCGCGTTTTAAGGAAAAAACTTGAAAAAAGTTCGTAAAAACGCTTGACAGAAGGGTACGCTTTGTGATAAGATAGTTAGGCTAAGCAGAAGCGAACCTTCTCGCCGTATGATTTTGATTGATACGGCTCGATAATTTCCTTTTACGAAACGTGGGATTATTGCGGGTTGCTTTTGTCAAAGCAACCCGTTATTATTTTGCGAGAGGTACACTACCATTAAAGACCAACATCAAATCAACGAACAAATTCGTGACAGAGAAGTGAGAGTCATTTCGTCCACGGGCGAACAGCTCGGGATTATGAGCGCGTCGGAAGCGCTCCGTCTTGCCGAGGAGGAAAACCTCGACCTCGTGAAAATTTCCCCCAACGCCGTACCGCCCGTATGTAAGATTATGAACTACGGGAAGTTCAAGTTTGAACAGGCGAAGAAGGAAAAGGAAAACCGCAAGAATCAAAAAGTGGTGGAATTGAAGGAAATTTATCTTTCCATGACGATTGATATCGGGGATCTTAACGTGAAAGCGAAAAAGACCTTGGAATTGCTTGCGGACGGGAACAAAGTGAAAGTGTCTATCCGTATGCGCGGTAGACAAATGGCGCACTCGTCGATGGGGCTTGACGTTATGCAACGTTTCTTTGAAATGCTCGGCGGAAAAGCGGTCATGGATAAAGCGCCCAAAACGGAAGGAAGAAATATCTTCATGATTCTTTCGCCTGCGAAATAAGGCGAACAATTCAGCGGACAAGCCCGCACGGGCTCGTTATATAAATTTAGAAAAAAATTTTCGGAGGATAAAATTATGCCTAAACAGAAAACTCATAGTAGCACGAAAAAGCGTTTCTGGCTCACGGGTTCGGGTAAAGTAAACCGTTCCCACGGCGGTAAGAACCACAAAGCGGAAACCAAGAACAGAAAGAGAAAGAGAAACTTGCGTCAAACCACGCTCGTTTCCGCAACGCAGGAAAGCACCGTCAAGAGCATGATGCCCTACAAGAAATAAGAGAAAGGAGATAGAAGATTATGCGTATTAAGAGAGCAGTAAACGCAGTTAAAAAGCGTAGAAAAATTTTGAAGCTTGCGAAAGGTTACTACGGCAACAAGAGCAAGTCGTATAGAATCGCAAGAGAAGCCGTAATGAAATCGTTGAACTACGCGTTCATCGGCAGAAGAAGAAGAAAGAGAGATTTCCGTCGTCTTTGGATCGCGAGAATCAACGCGGCGGCGAGAATCAACGGTATTTCTTACAGCAAACTTATGCACGGTCTTAAAGTTGCGGGTATCGACCTCAACAGAAAGGTTCTTGCGGATTTGGCTGTAAACGACGCGCCCGCATTCGCGCAACTCGTTGAAAAAGCAAAAGCAGCTCTTTGAGCTAAAAAAGAAAAGCCTTTGTAAAAAGGCTTTTTCGCATTTTTAATTATAATGATTTTAACGTCAAAAAACAACCCGCTAATCAAAGAAACGGCGTCGTTGAAAGAGAAAAAGGGTAGAAAACAAACGGGCTTGTTTCTCGTGGAGGGCGTGAAAATGGCGCGGGAGTGTATGCGTAGCGATTTTGAAATCGAGCGCATATTCCTTGCCGAGGACTTTGACGGCGACGCTTTTTCCGCGCTTGAAGAGAAAACGGTACGCGTTTCCAAAGATATTTTCCGTTTTCTTTCCGACGAGAAAACCCCGCAAGGCGTACTTTGTCGGGTGCGGATTCCCTCGCGGGAATTGACCGCGCCTCAAAAAACCTGCCTGCTTCTCGACGGCGTATCCGACCCGGGCAATATGGGCGCGATCATACGGACGGCGAACGCCGCGGGGTATGAAGAAATTTACCTCACGGAAGATTGCGTTGATCCCTATTCGCCCAAGAGCGTTCGCGCGAGTATGAGCGGTGTGTTTTTCACTAAACTGCATTTGGCAAAGCGCGAGGAAATTCTTTCCGCGTTGTCGGGAATTCCCGTCGTCGTTGCGGACATGGGCGGGGAAAACGCGTTT
This sequence comes from Clostridia bacterium, assembly GCA_017415505.1. Classification (GTDB taxonomy): domain Bacteria; phylum Bacillota; class Clostridia; order Christensenellales; family Borkfalkiaceae; genus Scatosoma. The sequence goes on along the minus strand of JAFQGG010000022.1, from coordinate 23,709 downwards.
TCCTTTTCCGCTCCCGAGCGTTTCGCTTTGGTGATCGGCAACGAGGCGAACGGCGTAAGCGCGCCCGTTCGAGATTTGGCGGAATATACGGTTCGGATTCCCATGCAGGCAACGCAGGAAAGCTTAAACGCGGCGGTGAGCGCGGGGATTTTGATGTATTTGCTTAAAAAAGATACTTTTTGAGCGTAAATAAAAGCAAGGAGAAAAATTATGTCAGGACATAGCAAATGGCACAACATACAAGCAAAAAAGGGTAAGGCGGACGCGGCGAAAGGTAGAATTTTCACCAAGCTCGGCAGAGAAATCGCCGTAGTGGCGAAGAATAACCCCAACCCCGAAACGAACAGCAAGCTTGCCGATATTATCGCGAAAGCGAAAGCGGCGAATATGCCCAACGATAACATTCAACGGAGCATTAAAAAGGCTTCGGGGGAAATGAGCGGTGCGGATTATAAGGAACTTACCTACGAAGGCTACGGCGTAGCAGGTTCGGCGGTCATTATCGTAACGCTTACCGACAATATCAACCGTACGGCGGGCGACGTGCGCTCCATTTTGGGGAAACACGGCGGACAACTCGGTCAAAACGGTTGCGTATCGTATAACTTCGATAACAAAGGCTATATCGTCGTAGAGAGAACGGTGGAGCTTGACGAAGACACCATGACGGAGATCGCGCTCGAAGCGGGTGCGGACGATATCGTGGTGAGCGACGACGTTTACGAAATTTACACCGCGCCCGAGTCGTTCTCGGAAGTTCGTAAATATTTGGAAGACAAGAACGCCGAAATGAAAGCCGCCGCGCCGAAGGGTCGCAGAGGCGAAGAGGAAGAAGACAAGATTCGCTTCGTGCAAGCGGAAGTTGCCATGATTCCCCAAAACAGAATCACCCTGCCCGAGGATAAAGTGGCTACTTTCGAAAAGATGCTCGACGCGCTCGAAGAGCACGACGACGTGCAAAACGTATACCACAACGTAGATTTGCCCGACGACGAAGAGTAAATCGCGGAAAACGGAAAAAAATACCCGTTTTTTCTCGAATTCGTTTGACTTGGGTGTCAAAATTTGGTAAAATAATCATATAATTCCCCGTGAGGGAGTAGCGAACGCGACGATTCGTCGCGCGGCAAGTCAACAGCACCGACCTTTTGGTTTGGCTTGTCTTAAATCGCGAGACTCACGTATGGCAAAAGAAGAGGCTGTACGTTGAACACGGAAAAACCGCGCCCCGAGTATAGCTTTCGTATACTCGGGGCGTCAATCTACGAAAAGGAGTAGAATAGTATGAAGCGTTATTGCGAAGAAAAAGACGCGGTGGTAAGCGCGCTCGGCTCGAACGAGGCGGAAGGGCTTTCCTCCGCCGAAGCGGAAAAACGGCTTGCCGAAAACGGGAAAAACAAGCTCGCCGCAGCGAAGAAAAAATCGATCGTGCGTCGGTTTTTCGAACAGCTTGCCGACCCCATGATCATCATTTTGATCGTTGCGGCGGCGGTGAGCGGGGTGCTTGCCGTTTTGGAGGACGAGGGATTCACCGACGTTATCATTATTCTTGCCGTCGTGCTCGTCAACGCGGTGCTCGGCGTGTTCCAAGAAAGCAAAGCGGAGAAAGCGATAGAAGCCCTGCAAGAGATGTCCGCGGCGACTTCAAAAGTCCTGCGCGACGGAAAAGTGGTGGTTTTGCCTAGCGAGGAACTCGTCGTGGGCGATATCGTGCTTTTAGAAGCGGGGGACGCAGTACCCGCCGACGGGCGAATTCTGGAAAGTGCGAGCTTGAAAATCGAGGAAGCCGCGCTCACGGGCGAATCCGTTCCCGTCAATAAATCGGTGGAGGCAATCGTGCCCGCCGACGGCAAAGAAGTACCGCTTGGCGACCGTAAAAACATGGTCTATATGGGCAGTACGGTGGTGTACGGCAGAGGCGTATTCGTCGTTACGGCGACGGGTATGGAAACGGAAATGGGCAAGATCGCGGACGCGCTTGCGCTTGCGCAAGAGGGCAAAACGCCGTTGCAAATCAAGCTCGGACAGCTTTCCAAAGTACTCACTTGGTTGGTTTTAGGGATAAGCGTTATCGTGTTCGCCGTACAAATTATCCGCGCGGGCGGATTCGACGCCAATACGACGATCGATTCGTTCATGGTTGCCGTGTCCTTGGCGGTTGCGGCAATTCCCGAGGGTCTTGCCGCCGTGGTGACGGTAGTGCTTTCCATCGGCGTTACCAATATGTCTAAACGCAACGCGATTATTCGTAAACTTACGGCGGTGGAAACGCTCGGTTGCGCGCAAATTATATGCTCGGATAAAACGGGTACGCTCACGCAAAACAAAATGACCGTGGTAAAGAGCTACGGTAGCGACGAAAAACGCATTGCCGCAGGTATGGCGCTTTGCTCGGACGCGGAGCTTAACGACGACGGCACGGTCACGGGCGAACCTACGGAAGCGGCTCTCGTCGCTTGGGCAAATACCTTGCAAATGCCCAAGGGGGATTTGAAAACGCGTGCGCCCCGCGTGGGCGAATTGCCGTTCGATTCCAACCGTAAAATGATGACGACTTTGCACGAGGTTCAAACGACGCTCGTGAAAAGCCTTGGCGTGACGGAAAAGGGAATTATTCAATTCACTAAGGGTGCGCCCGACGTCGTGATCGACCGTTGCGCGTACTACTTGGACGACGGCGTGGTAATGCCCATGACCGAGGCGAAAAAAGCGGAAATTTTGTCGGCGAATAAGGAAATGGCGGACAACGCGCTCCGCGTGCTTGCGTGCGCGGAAAGGCGTTGGGATACCCTTCCCGAAACGGACGATACGGAAAAATTGGAAACGGAAATGTGCTTCACGGGTCTTTGCGGTATGATCGACCCCGTGCGCCCCGAAGTGAAAGACGCGATCGTGCAATGTAAGCTCGCGGGCGTGCGCCCGATTATGATTACGGGCGACCACGTGGATACGGCGGTGGCGATAGCCAAAGAACTCGGTATTTTGCAAGACGGGATTCGCGCAATCACGGGCGCGCAGTTGAGCGAAATGAGCGACGAGGATTTTGAGACTCAATTTATGGAAATCGGCGTGTACGCGCGTGTACAGCCCGAACATAAAACGCGTATCGTCAACGCTTGGAGAAAGGCGGGCTTCGTAACGGCAATGACGGGCGACGGCGTAAACGACGCGCCCTCTATCAAGTCGGCGGATATTGGCGTGGGCATGGGGATCACGGGTACGGACGTTACGAAAAACGTGGCGGATATGGTGCTTACGGACGATAACTTTGCGACCATCGTCGGCGCGGTGGAAGAGGGTAGAAGAATTTACGATAATATCCGTAAAGCGATACAGTTCCTTCTCGCGTCCAATATGAGTGAAGTAATCGCGATTTTCGTCGCGACGCTCCTTGGGTTCACCGTTCTCAAACCCGTGCACCTCTTGTGGATAAACCTCGTCACGGACACTTTCCCCGCGCTTGCGCTCGGCATGGAAAAGGCAGAACCGGACGTCATGCGCCGTAAACCGCGCGACTCCAAAGCGGGGATATTCTCCGAGGGAATGGGCATAGATATCGTGTACCAAGGCTTGCTCGTTGCAGGACTTACGCTTTTGTCGTATTTCCTCGGCAGTCGGGTACTTGCGAGCGAATTGCACGCCGATCACGGCATGACGATGGCGTTTTTAACCATGTCGTTTGCGGAGGTGTTCCATAGCTTGAATATGCGCTCGCAAAGAAAGAGTATATTCGGCATGAAGACGTCGAATAAGACGCTCGTAATCGCGGCGATCGGTTCGGCGATTGCCACCACGCTCGTTTGCGAGATTCCTTTCCTTGCGACGGCGTTCGGATTCGTTTCTATCGGCTTGAAAGAGTACGCGGTTGCAGTTTTGCTCGGCGCGTGCGTCATTCCCGTCGTGGAATTCGTGAAATTTATCCAACGCAAGTGTAAAAAATAAGAAAAAACAGCAATAATATATCTAAAAGAACGCTTGCTTTCGCGCATTTTTCGGGGCGGATACCCGAAAAATGCGCGAAAGGGCGTACCGTGTCCGCGTTGAACGAAAAAAAAATTGAAAAATATCCAATTTTTTTTCGCTAAACCCTTGACCGATTGCGTTAGATATGTTATAATAGTAAATGAAAAAGTAGAATTTTTACTTTTTCACGCTAAAATAGAACGAAAAATCGAGTTTGACCCTTGTACAGACAAGGCAAACGAAAAACCCGAGGTGTAAAAATGGCGGACAAAAAACAAGCGAACAAGCAAAAACCCGAAGCAGTATCGAAAATCGACGCGTTGTACAGCTGGCTTTCTTACGATCTGCAAAAGATGAAAGGCGAACTTCTCAAAGAATTGAAGTATTCGTCCGTTCAGTTCGGTTCTTTGTATCAAGAGATCAAGAACGACCGTGAACAATCGTCCAAAGCAATCGCGCAAGAGATTCGTTACAGCTATAAGCAAAACCAAACGATTTACGACGGTCTTGCGGAAATGATCACCGTGAAGGTGGGACAGCGTTTGGATTCGATGGACGAAAAATGCTCGTCGATCGAAGACATTAAGAATACCGTTGCAGAGGTCGTTACGGGGCTCAACGCGGTGGACGCTGCCGTTGCCCTTCTTCCCGAAACGCTTTCGGGGGCGGTAAAAGAAGATCTTGCGACGATTATGCCCCAACTCGAAGAAGCGGTAAACGAAATTAAGTACAGCTTCATGCAACACCAAGCGATCTACGACGGTTTGACGACGCTTATTACGGGCGAAGTCGTTTCCCGTTTGGAAGACGTACAAGGCAAGCTTGCGATTTTGGAACAACTCGATAAGGTAATCGAGGAAGTTAATCAAAAAATCACCGAGGGCTTTACGGCGCTCGAAGAAAGCGTTGCGGAACACAGCCGTCAAATCCTCGAAGCGGTTTCGGCGATTCCCGTAGCGGAAAATATCGATTATAACCGTATCGTAGACGAAGTGGGCGACAAAGTGCTTGAACTGATCGGCGACGTCGTTTCGAACGAACCCGCTATGGCTTCGGCTGAACCCGTAGAAGCGAAGATCGATTACGACAAGATCGTTTACGGCACGGCGGAAAAAGTAGTAGAATCGTTGCCTTATCCCGAAAAAGTGGATTATCGCCGTATCGACGATAACTTCATGAAAGCGGTTGAAAACGTACAGGTGAACGTTAGCGAGGAAGTGATTGCAAACGCCGTATCGCTTGCGGTAGAAAAGGCAATGTCCGCGCTCAATATCGACGCGATCGCGGAAGCGGTAGCGGCGAAGATCACCGTTCCTACGGTGGAAGTGGATTACGACCGTCTTTCCGATATGGTGGCGGCGAAACTTGCGGCAAGCTCCGATCAAACCTACGACGTCGTTCTCGACGAAACGGGTATCGAGCAAATCGCGGAAAAAGTTACCGAAAAGATCGGTACGGTGGATTACGATCAAATCGCTATGGCTTCCATGTCTTCCGCACCGCAACCCGTAGAAGTGGATTACGACCGTATCGCGCAAATCGTTGCGGAAAAGACGGCGACCGAGGCTACATACGAGCTTGTTATCGACGAGGACGGTTTGCAAGCGATTGCGGATAACGTGGCGCAACGCCTTTGCGATATGTGTGCAACCTGCGAGCCTTGCGAGGAAGAACCTCCCGTAGAAGTTCCCGTGGAAGAACCCGTCGTGGAAGAACCCGTGGAAGAGGTTGTAGAAGAACCCGTCGTGGAAGAGCCCGTGGAAGAGGTTGTTGAAGAACCCGTTGAAGAAGTGGTTGAAGAACCCGTCGTGGAAGAACCCGTGGAAGAGGTTGTAGAAGAACCCGTTGCGGAAGAAGTGGCAACCGACGAAATTGCGGTAACGGCAGAGCCCGAATATCAAGAAATTGATAACCAACTCGTAGATGCGGAAACGGGACTCGTCATTCGCTTGAAGAAGAGCTTCACGGCGAAAATGAAACAAAGCGACGAGCGCATTAAGGGCTATTACAGCGACATTAAGAACGAATTGACTTCGTATAAGAGAGTCAACTCCAACGTAAGCTGGCACGGCGACAGATTCAACTTCGGTCGTGAAACGATCGCCAAGGTAAACATTTGCGGTAAGACGCTTTGCTTCTACCTTGCCCTCGATCCCGAGAATCCCGATTTGAAACAAACCGTATACCATCAAAAGAACGTCGGCGGTCAAAAAGCGTATGAAAACACGCCGTTCATGATCAAAGTCAAGAGCGACGCGGCGGCGAAGAAAGCGCTTCGTTTGGTCGGTATCCTTGCGGAAAAGATCGGTGCGCAAAAAGACGCGAAATTCGAAGCTACGGATTACGTAGAAGAATTTGCTTACGCTTCGACGAAGCAACTCTTCGAGGACGGCTTCATCAAGGTTACGAAAGAAAAGAAGGTCGATCTCGACTTCTAATCTACGGTAAGAAAAAGACATACGAATAATGATGAGAGAGCTGATAATTTGAATAATTTTCGGCTCTCTATTTTATGAGCGGAGAAGCTCCGCCAAGGAGAAAAAGAGAGGCAGTGAAGGAAAGAAAGCAAAACGAAAACGAAAAAAGAAAACGCGGGGAAAATACGCAAACCGAAACGGGAAAACGCAAAAACGGGAAGGGGAAAAAGACGGCGGGAACGCCCTTTGATTTGAGCACTTTTCCTATTGCAACCGAAACGGAACGCCCCAAAAAGCTCGTCGTTAAGAGCAAAAGCAAAGCTTCGAAAAAAAAGAAAGCGGTGAAACTGATTTTTCTCGGAGGCGTCGGCGAGATTGGGAAAAATATGACGGCGATCGAGTACGGAAACGATATTATCGTCGTGGACGCGGGGCTTACCTTCCCCAACGGCGAGGACATGCCGGGGATCGATTCGGTCGTGCCCGACATCACCTATCTCGCGCAAAATAAGGATAAGGTTCGCGCCGTCTTTTTGACGCACGGACACGAAGACCATATCGGCGGTGTTCCGTACCTTATGAAAGAACTCAAAGAGGGAACGCCCATTTACGGCACGAAGCTCACGCTTATGCTCGCGGATAACAAATTGCAAGAACACCGAATCCAAAACGTAGCGGAACGGGTGGTGCAGGCGGGCGATCGAGTAACGGAAGGCGCGTTCGAGGTGGAATTTATCAACGTCAACCACTCCATTTCCGGTGCGTGCGCGTTGGCGATTCGCACCCCGCACGGCTTGATTTATCACAGCGGGGATTTCAAAATCGACTTAACCCCCGTCGCGGGCGAACCGATCGATTTGAAACGGATTGCCGAGCTTGGCAACGAGGGCGTATTACTGTATCTCGCGGAGTCGACGAATATCGAACGCGCGGGGTATACCATGAGCGAAACGGTCGTGGGAACGACGCTCGATCACCTGTTCTCGGAGAATATGAACCGCAGGTTGATTATCGCCACCTTTGCGTCCAACGTGCACCGTTTGCAACAAATTATCGACCTTGCCGTGAAATACCGTCGCAAGGTGGCGCTTTCGGGGCGCAGTATGTTCAAGGTCGTGGACGCGGCGGTGAAAATCGGCGAGTTGAAAATTCCCGAGGGCGTGCTTATCGACGTAGAAAAAACGAAAAACCTCTTCGACGGGGAATTGTTGATCGTATCTACGGGTTCGCAAGGCGAGCCCATGAGCGCGCTTACGCGTATGGCTTCGGGCGAATTTAACAAGGTCACGGTCGGGGAAAACGACACGATTATCATTTCCGCAAACCCCATTCCCGGGAACGAGAAAATGATTTACCGCGTTATCAACAATTTGTATAAAAAGGGTGCGCACGTCGTATACGAGAGCTTGGAGAAAATCCACGTTTCGGGGCACGCGTGCCAAGAGGAACACAAGATTCTCCATTCTTTGCTCCGCCCGAAGTTTTTCATTCCCGTACACGGGGAATACCGTCATTTGAAACGGCACGCACAGCTCGCGCAATCGCTCGGTATGGCGGAGCATAATATCATGATTGCGGATATAGGCAACTGTGTGGAATTGACCGACTCTACGCTCAAATTGGGTGAAAATATCCAAGCGGGCGCGCGCTTGATCGACGGCGAAGGCTTCGAGGATTACGGTACGAGCGAGGTCATGAAGGACAGGCTTAAAATGTCCGCGGAGGGGCTGTTCACCGTCGCGCTTGCCGTGACGGGGCATTACGTTATCAACGACCCCGTCGTGGAATCGCACGGCTTCGTGTTCACGGAAAATACGGGCACGGAAGAGGAAATCAAAGCGCTTGCACAGCGCGCCGTGGAAAATTACGACTACGAAAACGGCACGAAAGAAGAACTCGCCGTATTCGTGCGGAAATCGCTTCGCAATTATTTTTATAAAAAGACGAAGCAATCCCCGCTGATCGTCGTTTCTGTGATCGAAGTATAACGCAAGGAAAAACGAAAGATGAAGTATACGGCTTCGCTCGTACAATTAAATATCGACGAAACGCTCGCCAAACGCCGAGCGGAGGCGTTGTCGCGCGGGATTCCCGTAGCCGACGACGAAACCTTGCAATTCCTACTCCTCACGCTGTCCATGACGAAACCGCAAAGGATACTCGAAATCGGAACGGCGGTGGGGCTTTCGGGCGTTGCCATGCTCCAAGCCTGCAAAGCGGCACGACTCACCACGGTGGAACTTGAAGAGGAACGGTATGTTGAGGCGAAGAAAAATTTTGCCGATTTCGGCGTTTCCGAGCGCGTGAACGCATACCTGGGGGATGCGGGCGAGATTCTTTCCATGATGGACGGGCAGTTCGATTTCGTGTTTTTGGACGGACCGAAGGCGCAGTATGAAAAATATTTGTTCGATTTGAAACGGCTCATGAAAGACGGCGCAACGCTGTTTGCCGACGACGTTTTGCTGTTCGGCTGGGTGAGCGGTGACGAGCCAACGCCTTGGAAACGCCACTCGATCGTGGACAAGATTCGCTCGTATTTGGATACGGTAACGGCGGATAAAGATTTTATCACTTCGGTGCTCGATATCGGCGACGGCGTCGCGCTTTCCGTGTATAAAAGGCAAGGCGGGGTGGAAAAACGATGAAAACGGAACTTTTAGCGCCCGCAGGGAGCTTCTCAAAATTTCTTACGGCGTTGCATTTCGGCGCGGACGCCGTGTACATGGGCGGAAAAAATTTTTCCTTGCGTACCTTTGCCGATAATTTCACCGACGAGGAGCTTGCCTTGGCGGTTAAACAGGCGCACGCCTTGCAAAAAAAGGTGTACGTTACGGCGAATATTTACGCGCGAAACGCGGACTTTTCCGCCATGGAAGACTATTTGCAAAAATTGGAGTCTTTTGGCGTGGACGGGGCAATCGTAAGCGATCCGGGCGTTTTGTATTTGGCGAAAAAGGTAGCGCCCAAACTTTCGCTCCATATCTCCACGCAAGCGAATACGACGAATAAATACGCCGTGAAATTTTGGCAGGAACAGGGCGCGTCGCGCGCGGTATTGGCAAGAGAACTTTCCTTGAAAGAAATCGCCGAAATCCACGAATTCGTTCCCGATATGGAATTGGAAGCGTTCGTCCACGGCGCAATGTGCATATCGTATAGCGGTAGATGCTTGCTGTCCGATTACTTGGACGGTCGTTCGTCCAACCGCGGTGCGTGCGTGCAGTCTTGCCGTTGGCGGTACGAGGTGCGCGCGCTGAACGCAAGTAACGGCGTTTCGGAGTGGCTTCCTATCGAAGAGGACGGAAAAGGTACGTATATTTTTAACAGCAAAGACTTGAATATGCTTGCGCGCTTGAAGGAAATGGAGGGGGCAGGTATTTGTTCATTCAAGATCGAAGGTCGAATGAAGAGCGGATATTACCTTGCGACCGTCATCAACGCGTATAGAAGATATATGGACGGCGAGCCGTTGGCAATCTCGGAGGAAGAGCTTCTCGGCGTGTCGCATAGGACCTATACGCAAGCGTACGCGGACGGGAATAATCCGCATACGGTAAACTACCAAGACAGCATTTCCAAAGGCGAATATACCTATATTGCCGACGTACTTTCTTATAAGGACGGCAACGCGGAAGTGGAAATGCGCAACCGTTTCAAGACGGGCGAGGAATTGGAAGTGCTTTCCCCCGACGGGAATTTTAGAAAGCGGTTCACCGTGGGAACGATTCGTAGGAAAGACGGCGAAATTACGCAGGACGCGAAACTCGTACAGGGGATCTATACGCTCGAATGCCCGTTTTCCTTGAAAAAGGGCGACTATTTACGGCGCAAAAACTCGTAAGACAAAGGACGGAAGAATATGAAGAAAAAAATATTGCTCGTGGCGACGGGTGGAACGATTGCTTCGCATTTGGGTCAGGACGGCTTGATTCCCGGGATTGGCGCGCAAGAGCTGTTAAAGTGCGTGCCTGAAATTTTTGAGTTTTGCGAAGTGGACGCCGTGCAACCGTATAATATCGACAGTACGAACGTCACGCCCGAGCATTGGATTTTGCTTGCGAAAACGCTTCGGGAAAACTACGATAAATACGACGGCTTCGTCGTTTGCCACGGCACGGACACCATGTCGTATACGGCGGCAATGCTTTCCTATCTCGTGCAAAATTCGCCCAAACCTATCGTTTTGACGGGTTCGCAACAGCCGATTGATAAAGAGGATACGGACGGGCGTGTCAATTTGCGCGACAGCTTTTTGTACGCTTCGGACGATCTTGCGTGCAACGTCGTTATCGTTTTCCAAGGCAAGATAATCGCGGGTACGCGCGCGAAAAAAGTGCGCACGAAGAGTTTTAACGCGTTCGAGAGCGTGGATTTTCCCAATCTCGGCATTGTCCGCGACGGGAAAATTATTCGTTATATCCAAACGCCGAAAAGCGACGCGCCCGTATTTTACACGGAATTGAACGATAAAGTGGGCTTGCTCACGCTCACGCCGGGCGTGAAAGGCGAACTGCTCGATGCGTATTTCAAAGTCAACGACGCGGTCGTGCTTTCGGGGTACGGCACGGGCGGGATTCCCGAGGGCGAGTATTACGGGTTTTACGATATCATTAGCCGTTGGGAGCGCAAGGGAAAGACGCTAATCGTCACCACGCAGGTACAGCAAGAGGGAAGCGACATGGACGTGTATCGCGTGGGCAGGGGGTTGAAAAACCGCTTCGACCTGTTGGAAAGCTACTCAATGACCTACGAGAGCATTATCACGAAAATGATGTGGATTCTCGCGCAAACGCGAGAGGATGAAAAAATAAAAGAATTGTTCTACACGCCGGTAAACTACGACCTTATTGGTTAATCTAAGCCAGCCCCAAAGCCGTCTTTTTTGCGCTTTTCGGCTCGTCGTCATTATAATGTTTTGGTTAAACGGGTATACCGTGTACGCGTCGAACGAAAAAACGGAGGATATAAACATGAGAAAAACACAGCTTAAAAAGTACGCGAAACTCATTGCAAGAGTGGGTTTGAACGTAAAGAAAGGACAATCGGTATTTATCGCCGCGGGCTTGGATCAACCCGAGTTCGTAACGATGGTCGTGGAAGAATGTTATAAAGTGGGCGCGAGCGAAGTGTTCGTGGAATGGAGTCACCAACCCGTGGACAAGCTTTCGTCCAACTATCGCACCTTGGAATCGCTTTCCACGCTCAAACCTTGGGCGAAAGCGAAATGGGAATACAAGGCGGATAATTACGCTTGCCGTCTGTTTATAGAATCGGAAGATCCCGACGGCATGAGCGGGGTCGATCAAGCGAAGATGAGCGCGGCACGCCGCGCGATCTATCCGCAGGTGAAGCCTTTCCGTTTGAAAATGGAAAACCGTCACCAATGGTGTATCGCCGCCGTTCCGGGTAAGGCGTGGGCGAAAAAGGTGTTCCCGCACCTTTCCGAAAGCAAAGCGGTGGAAGAAATGTGGAAGGTGATTTTGTACACCTCGCGCGCGGACGGAAAAAATCCTATCGCGGCTTGGAAAGAGCATAACGCCGACCTCGACGCGCGTTGCGCGTATTTGAACGGACTTTCCCTGCAATTCGTGGAAATTAAGAGCGGGAACGGCACGGATATCAAAATCGAACTCAACGAGGACGGGAGATTTTGCGGTGGCAACGAAAAAACGCTGAAAGGCAGATATTTCAACCCCAACATTCCCACCGAAGAAGTATTCACTTCGCCCAAGGCAGGTTCGGTAGAGGGAATCGTGTATTCGACCAAGCCCCTTTCGTACATGGGCGAGCTTATCGAGAACTTTTCCGTTCGTTTTGAAAACGGCAAGGTCGTAGAGGTCAAGGCGGAAAAAGGAGAAAAATTGCTCCAAGAAATGGTTTCCATGGACGAGGGCGCGGGCAAGCTCGGCGAGGTTGCGCTCATTCCCTACCAATCCCCCATTTCGCAATCGGGCGTGCTGTTCTACAACACCCTGTTCGACGAAAACGCAAGCTGCCATCTTGCGCTCGGCGCGGGCTTTAACGAGTGCTTGAAAGGCTTTGAGAAATATACGGACGAGGAATGCAAAAAGCACGGAATCAACGAGAGTATGATCCACGTGGACTTCATGATCGGCGCAAAAGATACTTCCGTCGTCGGCGTTACGCGCGAGGGCAAACGCGTGCAAATTTTTGCGGACGGAAATTGGGCGTTTTGAGTTTGAAAACGCCACGCGCGCGGTTATAATAAAAGAAAAGAGGTGTTACGAATGACTAAAATCGATATATTTTCCGGTTTTCTCGGCGCAGGGAAAACGACGCTTATCAAAAAACTTATTAAAGAGGCGTATGCGGGCGAGAAAGTAGTTCTCATTGAAAACGAATTTGGCGAAATCGGTATCGACGGCGGATTTTTACAAGACGCGGGTATCAATATCACCGAAATGAATTCGGGCTGTATTTGCTGTTCGCTCGTAGGCGATTTCTCCAAGGCGTTGCAACAAGTGACGGCGCAATACGCCCCCGAGCGTATCGTAATCGAACCGTCGGGCGTGGGCAAACTTTCCGACGTTATCAAGGCGGTGGCTTCGGCGCACCTTGAAAACGCGACGCTCAACGCTTTTTGTACGGTTGTGGACGCGTCTAAATGCAAAATGTACATGAAGAATTTCGGGGAATTTTTCAACGACCAAGTGGAAAACGCAAGCTGTATCATTCTTTCGCATACGGACAAAGCCTCTGCGGAAAAATTGGCGACGGCGGTTTCCCTTTTGAAAGAAAAGAACCCGACGGCAACGCTCGTCACCGCGCCTTGGGACTCCCTCGACGGGAAAACCATTCTCGCGGCAATGGAGAAAAAAGACTCCTTGCAAGCGGAACTTGACCGCTTGGAAGCGGAAGTGGAACACGCTCACGAGCACCGCCACGAACACGAGTGCGACGACCCTGAATGTGCTTGCCACCACCACGAGCACCACCATGAACACGGACACGGGTGTCACGAACACCACCACGAGCACGAGTGCGACGATCCCGAGTGTGAATGTCATCACCACCACGATCACGAGCATGAACACGAGCATGGGTGTCACGAACACCACCATGATCACCACGAGCACGAGTGCGACGATCCCGCGTGCGGGTGTCACCACCACCATCACCACCACGCCGACGAAGTGTTCACTTCTTGGGGGAAAGAAACGACGAGAATCTTCACCAAAGAGGAACTTACGCACGCGTTGGAGTCGTTTGCGGACGAAAGCGCGTACGGCGTAATTTTGCGTGCGAAGGGAATCGTGGCGGGCGAAAACGGTTGGTTGCATTTCGATTACGTGCCCGAGTGTATCGACGTGCGCGAAGGCGCGGCGGGCGTAACGGGCAGACTTTGCGTAATCGGTTGCCGTATCAACGAGGAAAAATTAAGCGAACTTTTTAAGGTGTAAACGCATGAAAAATAAAATACCTACGGAAACGCCCGTCTACCTGTTTTTAGGTTTTTTGGAGTCGGGAAAAACGAAATTTATTCAAGAAACTTTGGAAGATCCCCGCTTTGAATCGGGCGAAAAAACGCTTCTTCTCGTAACGGAAGAGGGCGAAGTGGAATACGAAACGGTGAAGTTCGTCGGCGCGGAAAACGTCGAGCTCGTCACGATCGACGATAAATCGCAACTTACGGAAGAATACCTTACGAAACTGCAAGCCGAGCTTGGCGTAGAACGGGTGGTCGTGGAATGGAACGGCACTTGGCTGTTGGAAGATTTTTTCGAGGCTATGCCCGAGGGTTGGATGATCAATCAAGTGATGACTTTTTTCGACTCCACCACCTTTTTGAATTACAACGCGAATATGCGCCAACTCACTTTTGACAAAATCCAAAATACGCAACTCGTCGTGTTCAACCGTTTTGCCGAAAGTATGGATAAAATGGAGTTTCATAAAATCGTGCGTGGGATTAGCCGTCAATGCGATATCGTCTACGAGCGCGCGGACGGAAAAGCGGAATTTGACGAGATTGAAGACCCGTTGCCTTTCGATATCAACGCGCCCGTTATCGTGATCGAGGATAAAGACTACGCCTTTTTCTATCGCGATTTGACGGAAAATCTCGAAGCATATATCGGAAAAACGGTGAAATTCAGGGGCTTGGTCGCGACGGATAAACGGCTCGCGCCCGAGGATATCGTCGTGGGTCGGCACGTAATGACTTGTTGCGCGGACGATATTCAGTATTGCGGTCTTGCGTGCGTATTGCCCTCGGCTATGGACTTGCAAACGCGGGATTGGATCACGGTTACGGCGAAGGTACAGTTCCAAAAACACCGCATTTATAAAGGGAAAGGACCCGTGCTCGTGGCGGAACGCGTGATTATTTCCGAACCGCCCGAAGAACAGCTTGCCACCTTCTATTGATTTTGAAAAGAGCGGAATTTTCCGCTCTTTTTCGTTTCCAAAAAACGACAAACGAGTATAGAATAAACAGCGGGAAAGCGTTGCTTTTTTTCAAAAAAAGTGATATACTATAAAAAAAGAAAAAGGAGTGTTTTATGGACGCACGCGATTTGATTTTTTATCAAATATATCCTCGGAGCTTTTGCGATAGTAACGGCGACGGCGAGGGGGACGTTCAAGGTATCGTTTCCAAAATAGGATATTTGAGGGAGCTGGGCGTAAACGCCGTTTGGATTTCGCCCTGTTTTCAAAGCCCCAATATAGACAACGGCTACGATATTTCCGACTATCGGGCGATTGACGAGAAGGCGGGGGATTTGGATTCTTTTTGTAAAATGATAGAGATTTTTCACGAAAACGGGATAAAAGTGATTCTCGATTTCGTGGCGAACCATACTTCCGATAAGCATTTTTGGTTTGAACAAGCGAGAAGCTCGAAAGGCAATCCCTACCGAGATTATTATATATGGAGAGAAACGCCTCCCAACGATTGGCAAAGCGCGTTTGGCGGGTCGGCTTGGCAATTCGACGAGGCGACGGGGGAATATTACCTTCACTCCTACGCCGTGGAACAGCCCGATTTGAATTGGGAAAACCCCAAGGTTCGCGAGGAAATGAAAGCGGTGGTGGATTTTTGGGTGAGCAAGGGCGTGGACGGCTTCCGTTGCGACGTGCTCGACCAAATTTCCAAGGATTTTCAAGGTCAAAACGGCAACGGACCGCGCTTGCACGAGTTTATCCGTGAGCTGTTCGGTCGGGAAGAAACGAAGAATCTTTTTACCGTGGGCGAGTGTTGGTCTACGGACGGGGATAACGTCAAACTGTTTTGCGGAAAGGACAGGGGTGAGCTTACCACCGTGTTTGCGTTCCGTCATCTTTGCTTGGAGAACGGTAGATTCGTCACCGAAAAGCCCAAATTGGAAGAGGTTTGTCGCCGTTTGGCTTCGTGGCAAACGCATTGTCAAAAATTGGGCGTTTTGAACACGGTGTTTTTCGGAAATCACGACCAGCCTCGCGCCGTAAGCCGTTTCGGGAACGATACCGTTTACCGCTTTGAAAGCGCGACCGCGCTCGGCGCGATCGTGTTGCTGTCGCGTGGCGTACCCTTTTTGTATCAAGGCGAGGAACTCGGCGTGAGCAATCCGCGCTATACGGATATATCCTCTTTTAACGACGTGGAATCGTTGAACTATTACAACGAAAACGCGGGAATCGTGCCCGAAGCGGAGTTGCTTGCGCAAATCAACGCGGGGGGTAGAGATAACGCGCGCCGTCCTATGCCTTGGGACGAAAAGGCGCAAAAGGCGTGGTTGGAAGATTATACCAACCGAAAAGAGATTAACGCACAAAAGGATATGCAAGCGGAAAAATCGGTGTACCGCACGTATCAAAAACTAATTGCCCTGCGCAAAGCCGAACCCTCTTTGCGCAAAGGGGAGTTCGTTTGCCGTGAGGTTACCGAGCGCGGGTTCGTATTCTCCCGAAAGGACGCGGAAACGGAAATTACGCTCGTTTGCAACTTTGAAACGCCGTCGCCGTTCGATAAGGAAAAATACGACGGCGAGTACCTGTTTGGGAACTATGCAACCGTTTCAAGCGTTTTGCAACCCTATCAATTTTTAGTTTTCAAAAAGCGTTTGTGATACGGCTTTAATAGATAACCCCCGTCGGCGGACGAGAATTCCGCCGACGGGGGTTTTGTGTGTGCAGGATTATCAATATATTTTTGCATAAATGTCAATACATGGATAAAATCATTTATGGTATAATAGAAGAAAGAATAAAAAAAAGAGGTGCAAATTATGCAAAACGAACTCATGCAAGCAATCGAAAAAGAAAAGCTTATCGTCATTTTGCGCGGAACGGAAAGGGAAAAACTCCTTCCGCTCACGCAAGCCATGTACGACGGTGGCGTACGGATTTTGGAAGTAACTTACAGCGCAAACGGGAAGTTTTCCGACGAGTATATCGCGGAAAATATCCGTATGTTGGCGGAGGAATTTAAGGGAAGAATGTATATCGGCGCGGGCACGGTACTCACCGAAAAACAGGTGGAACTTACCCATCAAGCGGGCGGTCAATTTATCGTTTCACCGAATACCTGCCCTGCGGTAATTGCAAAAACGAAAGAGATTGGAATGGTGTCGATTCCCGGAGCACTCACGCCGACGGAGATACAAAACGCGCACCTTGCGGGCGCGGATATTATCAAGTTGTTCCCCGCTTCGGTAATGGGCACGAGCTATATCAAGGCGGTAAAAGCGCCTTTGTCGCACGTAAAGCTTTTGGCAACGGGAGGCGTCAACGAGCAAAATATGGGCGAGTATTTCAATGCGGGTATTTGCGGGATCGGCGTAGGCTCGAATATCGTGGATAATAAAATGTTGGAAGCAAACGATTGGGCGGGGATTACGGCGCTCGCGGAAAAATTCGTATCGGGGGTACAAGGCAAATGAAAAAAGTAGTGACTTTTGGGGAGATTATGTTACGACTTGCGCCCGAAGGGTATCTTCGGTTCGTGCAAAGTGAAAAATACCTCGCCACTTACGGTGGTGCGGAAGCGAACGTGGCGGTGAGCTTGGCGAACTACGGCATGGACGTGGCGTTCGTGAGTAAATTGCCCGCGCACGAGATCGGACAATCGGCAATCAACTCTCTTCGCAAATTTGGCGTAGACACTTCGAAAATCGTTCGCGGTGGCGAAAGAGTGGGGATTTATTATTGTGAAAAGGGCGCGAGCCAAAGACCGAGTAAGGTCGTTTACGATAGAGCGTATAGCGCGATTGCTATGGCTAAGAAAGAAGATTTTGATTGGGATAAAATCTTCGAGGGCGTGGAGTGGTTTCATTTCACGGGGATAACGCCCGCCGTTAGCGACGAGCTTGCCGAAATTTGTTTGGAAGCTTGCCAAAAGGCAAAAGAAAAAAATATCACGATTTCCTGCGATTTGAACTACCGCAAGAAACTGTGGACGAAAGAAAAAGCGGGGCGGGTTATGAGCGCGCTTTGCCCGTATATCGATTACTGTATCGCGAACGAAGAGGACGCCAAGGACGTATTTGGGATCGAGGCGGACAATACCGATATTTACGGCGGGAAGCTCGACCGCGCGGGATATATTTCCGTGGCGGAGAAGTTGACGGCGCGGTTTGGTTTTAAGGGCGTAGCGATCACGCTTCGGGAAAGCAAGAGTGCCAACGATAACGATTGGTCGGGTATGCTGTATACGGAAAAAGAAGCGTATTTTTCTAAGAAATACGCCGTGCATATCGTAGATAGAGTAGGTGGCGGCGATTCGTTCGGGGGCGGGCTTATCTATTCGCTTTTGAACGGCTATGCGCCTCAACAGGCAATCGAGTTTGCCGTTGCCGCAAGCTGTTTGAAACACTCGATAGAAGGGGACTACAATATGGTTACGGTCGCCGAAGTGCAAAACCTTGCGGGGGGCGACGCAAGCGGAAGAGTGCAAAGATAAAAATTTGGGGCGCGAGCAAAATGCTCGCGCCCCAAAAGATTTTATCGCCGTAGACGATTCAATTCTTCGCTAAAAATCAAAAGTTCGGGGGGATTCGCGGTGTTTTCGACGGCGAGAATCCGAACGTTTTTTTATAGATTCTAAAAAAGCCCGAATAGTCGTTGAATCCACATTCGAGCGCGGCGTCGCTCGCGCTCGCGCCGTTTTGGATTTTTTCGTGCGCCCAAGACAGTTTTTTATCCAAGACGTATTTATAAACGGGGACTTGCATATCCGTTTTGAAAACGTGCGCAAGATACGATTCGGAAACGCGTAACGCCTGCGCGAGCGTTTGTACGTTCAAATCGGCGTTGATATGATTGTTGATATACGCAATGGCTTTTGCCGTGACGGGGTGAAACGCCGACGGGGTAGAGGGTAAAGCGTCCGCTTTGTGCACGTGAACGAGTACGAGGGATAAAAACGCGTATAATAGCGCGTCTTTTTCTTTTGCGGAAAAGGGCGCGAGCGCAATATCTTTGTAAGCGAGAAAAAGCTCCGTTACTCGCTCGTCGCGGAATAGACAAACGCCGTCCGTCTTGCTTGCGATAAGCTCGTTCAAGCCCTGCACGCCGTCAAAGTGAAAAATACAGCGCGCGTATCCGCTTTCTTCGCAACGCACGATAAATTGGTGGAAGGATTTCTTTGGGAGCACGATAAGCGTATGCCGTTGCAGTTTTTCTTTGTGGGAGTCGGAAACGAATTCCACGTCGCCGTCCAATAAAAATACGATTTCGTGAAACGGGTGAATTTCTTTTTGACCCTTGGATAAGTGATTCCCTCTTGCGTGGCGGAAATAAATTTCGTTGGATTGGTATATGTGTTCAAAAGTGTTCATAGGAGCATTATAGCATATAACGGCAGAAAAATCAATAAAAACGCCAATAAACGATTAAAAATTGCTAAAATTTGCAATAAAAAAGGGATAATCGCGTTAAAAGCGCGATTATCCCGCGGATAGTTTCGTGTTCGTTAAACGATACCGTGCGCCATCATGGCATCGGCAACCTTTTCAAAGCCCGCGATATTCGCGCCCATTACGTAGTTGCCCTCGAAACCGTATTTTTTCGCCGCGTTGTCGATATTGCGGTAAATATTCACCATAATCGTTTTCAGCTTCGCGTCTACTTCTTCCGCCGACCAATACAGTCTGCCCGAGGATTGCGCCATTTCCAAAGCCGAGGTGGCAACTCCGCCCGCGTTCGCCGCTTTCGCAGGAAGGAAAACTACGCCGTTTGCCTTTTGGAAGACTTCGATCGCTTCCAAGGTCGAGGGCATATTCGCGCCCTCGCCTACGTATTTCACGCCGTTTGCAACGAGCGTTTTTGCGCTTTCGCCGTCGATTTCATTTTGCGTTGCGCAGGGAAGCGCGACGTCGCAGGGGATCGTCCAAATGCCTTTGCAACCTTCCGTGTAAGTCGCGGAAGGGACTCTTTCGGCGTATTCCTTAATACGCGCGCGCTCTACTTCCTTGATTTGTTTTACGACGCTCAAATCAATGCCGTTGGGATCGTAAATATAGCCGTTGGAATCGTACATGGCTACCACCTTTGCTCCCAATTGCTGCGCTTTCTCACAGGCGTAAATGGCAACGTTTCCGCTACCCGAAACGATAACCGTTTTCCCTTGGAGGGAGTCGCCGCGCGTTTTCATTGCCTCGTCGAGCATATATACGAGCCCGTAGCCCGTTGCTTCTTTGCGGATAAGAGAACCGCCGTAGGAAAGCCCGCGCCCCGTCAATACGCCTACGTGTTCGTTGCGAAGTCGCTTGTATTGCCCAAATAAGTATCCAACTTCCCGCGCGCCTACGCCGATATCGCCGGCGGGTACGTCCGTATCCGCGCCGATATGACGGTAAAGCTCGGTCATAAAGCTTTGGCAAAACGCCATGATTTCACGATCGGATTTTCCTTTCGGGTCGAAATCCGAACCGCCTTTGCCACCGCCGATGGGAAGCCCCGTAAGACTGTTTTTCAAAATTTGCTCCAAACCGAGGAATTTGATTACGGACAGGTTGACGGAGGGGTGGAAACGAAGCCCGCCTTTGTAAGGACCGATCGCGCTGTTGAATTGTACGCGATAGCCTTTGTTTACGCGAACGACGCCGTTGTCGTCCACCCAAGGCACGCGGAATAAAACCGTGCGCTCAGGCTCGGTGAAACGCTCCAAAAGCGCCGCTTTTTCGTATTCGGGGTGCGCGTTGATTACGGGTTCTAACGTCAATAAAATTTCCGTTGCCGCTTGGTGGAATTCTTTCTCACCGGGATTGCGCGCTTTGAGGTTTTCCAATACTCTTTCTACGTAGGTCATAGTATTTTCTCCTAAAAAATTAGATTTTACATACGAATTTAATCGAATTTCTTGATACTACAATATATTATCATGTTTCTTCAAAATTTGCAAGGGAATGAAAGGGGAAAATAAAAAAAAGTATGGAAAATAATTGCTTTTTTTCAAAAAAAGGTGTATAATAGTACAGCAAAGTTATGGTAGATATAACTTTTCTTTATAGCAAAGAATCAATTGCAATAAAGAAAGGTATCAACTTTTGTGTAACCGAGTGAAAAAATATCAAATTAAATACGCTTCCGTAGTTAAATGGATATAACAGTCCCCTCCTAAGGGACAATTATGAGTTCGATTCTCGTCGGGAGTACCAAACGACAGCCCCGAAAGTGGAAAACTTTCGGGGCTGTCGTTTTTAGTTTGTTTAATATTCGCGTCTTCCGCATAAGACGTCGAGGCTTACGCCGAAATAATCGGCAAGCTTCCAACATTCGATAACACTCGGTTCGTTCAAACCTTGCTCCCAACGGGATACGTTGGCTTGGCTCGTCCCAATTTCTTTGGCGAGTTGCCGTTGCGATAAATGCGATTCTTTCCGAAGCTCTGCGATTTTGTTGTTCTTGAAATCTAATCCCATATAAATATTATATACAAAAATGTATCAAAATACTTGACAAATACAAATTTGTATCATATAATAATGGTAAGAAACTTACAAAGGAGGTGGCTTTATGGAAAATAAGAATTTGGCGCGTTTTCTTTTAACGTTTTTCCTTGGGTTTATCGGCAGTATCATTATCAATCATACTTCGTTGAAACCGGAAGGGTACACGTCGAGAAGTTTGGCGTATTTCTTCCTTTCGTATCTTACCTTTGGAATTTATCCCTTGGTTGCGTCTATTTGCAATTTGACGTTCGATCCGAAGAAGGAAAGAAATATCGGCTATTTCAAAGACTAACGAAAAAGCGCGGAACGCAGGATTTTTGCGTTCCGCGTTTTCGTCAATGCGCGTGCATTTTTTTGTATTGCAGGGGAGTATACCCCGTCAATTTTTTGAAAGTTTTGGAAAAATAGTTGGGTGTATCAAACGCGAGTTTGTCTGCGATTTGCGCGACGGAGAAGGAAGTTTCCCGCAAAAGCCGTTTTGCCCGTTCGATTTTTAGGCGGATAAAATACGCCATAACCGAGTGATTCGTCGCCTTTTTGAACTGCTCAAAGATATACGATTTGTTGTAGTTGAGCGCGGTGCAAACGTCGGCGATTTCCAACCGTTCGTAGATATGTTCTTTAAGATAAGAAACCACCTGTTGCGCGACGCGCTCCCCGATTTTTTCTTGCGGAAGAAACACGGCGTCGGTCTTTTCCTTTTCCGTTTCGTTGCGCATGAGGTTGACGAGCAAAATTTCCAGATAATTTTTAATAAGCTGTTGCCCGCCCAAAGTTGGTTGCGGTAAGAGCTTCATTTTTTTTAGGTCGGGGTCGGAATAGGGCAAATCGAAAGTCCGTTTACTTTCTTCTATAATCGCGTAGATAAAGCGGAGCAAACCTTTGTCGGGGGTGAGTTTGCGATTTTCAAAAAAACGCGCGGCTTCGCTCGTGCATTCGTAAGAAATAATAAACACGTTCGGGGCAGTCTTGCCGTTTGCGCGTAAAGCGTGTCGCTCGTTGGGCTTGTGAAAGAGAATTTCGCCTTCGGCAAGTTCAATTTCTTCTCCGTCTGAAAAACAAAGAATAGATTCTTTGTCTGCATAAACGAGTTCCCAAAAATCGTGCGTTTCTTCCGCTGATACGAACCGCTTGTCAAACTCAAAATAATGAATAGTCACGATACGGTTAATCACGAGCAAGTTTTCAATTTTGTGTTTGTAATATTTTTTTTCCATGCGTATAGTATACCCTAAAAAAACGATTGTGTCAATTATTTTTTATGAAAAAATAAAAGCGGAATATTTTACTCTTTTTGCGGACTTGGCGACATTGTAAAAAAAGAGGGAAAGTGATATAATGAAAATATAAAAAATTTGCGGGCAAGAATGTTCGTTTTTGTTCATTTGCGTTCATATTACCCTTTCAAAAAAATTTTTTATAAAACTTTCGAACATATATAGACAAAAATAAAAATATATGTTATAATAGTATACAAGGAGTAAAAATTATGAGAATTTTAGCAATCGGTTGTCATCCCGACGATATAGAAATTGCGTGTTCGGGTACTTTGGCGAAATGCGTAAAACGCGGGGATACGGTTATCGTGTGTCACGCGTCTTCGGGGAACTTGGGTCACGTAATCATTCCGCCCGACGAATTGACGAAGATTCGCGCGGAAGAAGCGAAAAAAGCGGGCGCGATGGCGGGAATCGAAGTTATTTACGGCGGTTTCGACGATTTGGAAATTTACGATAACAATAAAGAAGCGCGGGACAAGATGGTGGACGTAATCCGTTACGCCGATCCCGACGTAATCATTACGCACGATCCCGACGATTATATGCCCGACCATACGGCGGTATCCCGTTTGGTATTCGACGCAAGCTTTACGGCGACCTTGCCCAACTATCCCACGAAAGTAAAAAAAGTGGCGAAGCTCGTGCCCATTTTCTATATGGATACGCTTGCGGGGGTAGGCTTTAACCCGATCGTATACGTAGACGTAACGGAAGAAATCGATTTGAAATTGCAAATGCTCGAATGTCACGCAAGCCAGCTCGTTTGGATGCGCGAACACGACAACATCGACTTTGCGGACATGGTAAAAACCTGTTCCCGTTACCGCGGTTATCAATGCGGTGCGGAATATGCGGAAGGCTTCCGTCAATGTCAGGTGTACTTAAAAGGCACGACGAAACGCCTATTGCCGTAAAACGGAGAATCCGCTACGCATTTCTTCGTTGCGCTGTGGCAACCCTCGGTCACGTACGGGTTAGTACGCTCCCTCGGGTTATCCTCGCGCGCCTTGAACTGCTTGCGTCTTGCTCCGTTTTACTTCGCTCGGCGCAGGGTTGAGTGGAAACCCAAAGTAAGGGTCAAGGGACGAAGTTCCTTGTGGGTTGTAAGGGTGAAGCCCTTACGCCGACGGCAGTCCCGTTCGAAGAACGGAA
>JAFQGG010000021.1 GCA_017415505.1 Clostridia bacterium | reverse complement strand
CGACGAAGAAATACGAGGCGAATTCTCCCCTTTTACCACCTCGCTCGAATAAACCGAAGTAAAACGGTGCAAGACGCGAGTAGTTCAAGGAGAGTGCGGATTCGTCGCAGGGAGCGTACTCATTCGTACGTGACCAAGACGAAACGTAAACTCGACGAAGAAATACGAAGCGGATTCTCCCCTTTTACCACCTCGCTCGAATAAACCGAAGTAAAACGGTGCAAGACGCGAGTAGTTCAAGGAGAGTGCGGATTCGTCGCAGGGAGCGTACTTTTCCGTACGTGACCAAGACGAAACGCAAACTCGACGAAGAAATACGAAGCGGATTCTCCGTTTTACTCCGTGCGGAGAGCGATTACGGGATCTTTCTTCGCCGCCGCGCCGGCGGGGATTAAACCGCTGATGAGCGTTAATACTACGCTAACGCAAACCATGATGACGGCGGATAACACGGGGAGCGAGGCAAGGGTGGAGATACCCGTGAGCGTGCCGAGAATACTGTTCACGAGCGCGGATAATAAATATGTCACGACGACCCCGAACACACCCGAAGTAAGACCGATAATAAAGGTTTCGGCGTTGAACAGGTTTTTGATATCTTTCTTTCTTGCGCCGAGCGAACGCAACACGCCGATTTCTTTCGTGCGTTCGACGACGGAAACGTAGGTGATAATCCCGATCATGACCGAGGACACGACGAGGGATATCGCCGTGAACGCCACGAGCACGTACGTCACCGCGTTGAGCATCGTTTCCACCATGCCCATCATCATGCCCACCGCGTCGGTGTATTTCACCTGCACCGCTTCCTCGTGCGTTTCGTTCCATTCGTCCAAATAGGACAACAGCGACGATTTCGTTTCAAAATTTTCCGTGTATATAAATATGTTGTTTACGGTATCCACCGCGTTGATCGCCCGTTTCAACGGGTTGTAATCCCCCGTCATCGTCGCTTGCATAGCGTAGGTTTGTAAATTTTGCGAAGTGAACGCAAGGCGCGCCGCGTTCGCTTCGTCGTTCACCCATTGGCTAATTTGCGACTGCTTATTTTTCGCGATATATTCGTTCACGACCTTTTCCGTGACGTTCAATCCGCTCGCCAAGCAACCCGAGCTTCTATCCGATTTCAAGCGCAACACGCCTGAAATCGTGATTTTCACACCGTTTTCCGCCGAACCGATATCCAACGACTCGCGTTCCCCTTTATAGGTGAACGCGTACATACCCGCCGTGTTTTTCGTATACACCTCGTCGTTATACAAAAGCGCGTACTCTTTACCGATAATATTTTCGAAAGGCACGGGCTTGGCTTGTTTTTTATCGTCCGAGTACAGCGTGTTGAAAAATTCGTCCTCGCTCAACAGTCCAAGCTGTACGAGCGTGAGGTCGGTTACGTCGTTATTTTGACCGATTACGAGCACCGCTTCGTTCTCGTTTTTGGGGAAATCCCCACCCACGATATCGTATTGACTCAACACGTATTGATTGAACCGTTCGTCCGCAAAATCCGCCGTTCCCGGCATTTTATTCACTACCGACCCGAGATAATTGACGAGGGGCGCGAGTTGCGAATACTGTTTATCTTCCGTTTTATCCAGCTCGTTGAGCTTGGCAACGTACGCTTCTTTCAAAGTGGATAACGACATATATTTCGTTTCCACCACTCCCGTTTCCTTATCCCCGAACTCCGCCGCCGTGTAAAGATTCCCCACGAGGCTTTCCCCGTAACCGTACTGTATCGCCGTATAATATTCCTTGGGCATACCTTCCAAATACGCGATATATTCGTCGGAAAGGTCGTTCTTTACCTGCATACCTTGCGCCATATTGGTAAGGAAAGAATTTACGTACACCTTATCTTTCAACTTATCAAGCTCGGGCATATCTTCCAAAGAGGTCATACCCGAAATAATCGCGTCCACGTCCATCGTCGTTTCCGCGATCTCAATGGGGTTATACGAGAGCATATCCTCTTCCGTTTGCAAGATATAATTATTAAACCCGTTGGAGAGCGCGAGCACCAAACAAACGCTTATAATGCCGATACTCCCCGCAATAGAGGTGAGCGCGGTTCTACCTTTTTTGGTGAGCAAATTCCGCGCGGAAAGTCCCAACGAAGTGAGATAGGACATGGACGCGCGCTCCTTCTTCTCGCCCTTTTTCTTCTTCGGTTCTTCTACTTCCGTTTCCCCCTCGAACACCTTCTTTTTATACAGTCTTACGCCCTTGCGGATACGGAATTGATTGTGACAGGCGTTACAGGTAACGACTCCCTCCACCATTTTCTCGCCCTCGGCAATAGGCGTAATCGATACTCCGCAATACGGACATTGTACTTTTTCCTCGGAAACGCGCTCGCGCACTTTTGCGCCCTCCGCGATCTCCGTCACCTCCTCGTAGGTCGTTTCCGTATTTTCTCCGTAATAGGGGTTGGAGTCGGATACGACGAGCCCGTCTTGCAAGCGCACGATACGCGTGGAATACGCCTCGGCAATTTCAGGGTTGTGCGTGACCATGATTACCAACCGTTCGCCCGCGATTTCGCGAATGAGTTCCATGATTTGGATACTCGTTTGCGTGTCAAGCGCGCCCGTCGGTTCGTCCGCAAGCAAAATTTCGGGATTATTCACGAGCGCACGGGCAATCGCCACGCGTTGCATTTGTCCGCCCGAGAGTTGGTTGGGGCGTTTTTTCAATTCGGCTTTCAATCCTACCTTGCAAAGCGCCTCTTCCGCGCGCCGTCTGCGCTCGGCTTTGGACACGCCCGCAATCGTCAACGCAAGCTCCACGTTCCCGAGCACCGTTTGGTGCGGGATTAAGTTGTAGGATTGAAACACGAACCCGATACGGTGGTTACGGTATACGTCCCAATCGCGGTCCTTATACCGTTTCGTCGATTTTCCGCAAATGACGAGATCACCCGAAGTGTAATGATCGAGCCCGCCGATAATATTGAGCAAAGTCGTTTTTCCGCACCCGGACGGACCGAGCACGGACACGAATTCGTTTTCGCGAA
The DNA here is from genome assembly GCA_017415505.1 of Clostridia bacterium. GTDB lineage: Bacteria > Bacillota > Clostridia > Christensenellales > Borkfalkiaceae > Scatosoma. The sequence goes on along the minus strand of JAFQGG010000021.1, from coordinate 62,106 downwards.
AACGAAGCGTTACACCCTTTAACGCGTGTACCGCCTGCCCCGCCGTAAAATAATCTTTCTTGACGTTCTTTAATTGTAACATACCTTCACCAACCTAAAAAAATTTGTGTCGCGCGGAAAAAACCTGCGCGACACCCTTCGTTTTTTTACTTAAATTTTTCTTTCGATCAAATCGACGAACTCTCCGAACAATTCACACATAGTATTGAATTTTTCTTCCCCGAATTCGCTTACGATATTTCCAACGAATTCGATACTGCTATCCAAATCCTTGCCGTACTTATCCATAACGCCGTCGGTAAGTTCGATATAGGCAATCTTTTTATCCACGTCGTCGGGAACACGCTTTACGATTCCTCTTTCCTCCAAACGGTTTACGATTTGCGAAACGGCGGAACGGGTAACGCCGAGCAACTTCGCAAGTTGCGTGGAAATCAAACGATCTCCTTCGTTTTTTGCCGAAAGTATTTCACCGATCATGCGCAGTTCCGTCTGGTTGAAATACGTTTTCTTGTTGTTGATTACGAGAGCTTCACGCTTCTTCAACAAGGCAAAGGTTTTCACAAGATACTCTTTTTTCTTCTCTTGTGACTCTCCTATGGCAATTTGTTTGTTTTCTCTTGTATTCATATCTTTCTTCCTCCGTGCGGTTCCCATACCGCCTTTTTATTCAATATAAATATTATACACTTTTTGTTCTGCGTTTGTCAAGCGGGAACAAGCAAATTTTTCCGTTTTTCACAGTTTTTTCATTATAATTACAGCTTTTCCTGTTTTTTCGATATTTTTTCGCTCGAAACGCGCATATTCGCCCGTTTTCTCGTTAAAATGCTTCACGATATTTCAATTATACCCGTTTTCTTTGAAAATTATCCCTCAAAAGCTTGTCAAAAGTGTGAAAAAATGTTACAATAATTAAAACCATTTGAAAAAGAGGAAGAACATGACCGAACAGATAAAAAATCTCACGCAATTTTTGAAAGATTCGCTTACGCCCTATCACGCGCAGGAAACTGCGCGCGCGCTTTTGCTCCAAAACGGGTTCACGCCCCTGTCCGAAGCGGACGATTGGGAGCTTTTCGAGGGCGGAAAATATTTCGTCGAACGGGAGGGCGCGCTCCTTGCGTTCACCGTCGGCGCACCCGATAACTTTTCCTATAAAATCGTCGCTTCGCATATAGATTCCCCCGCGCTCAAACTCAAAGAAAACGCGGAAATCAAATCGGGCGGTTGCGTCGTGTTGAATACGGAAACCTACGGCGGCGGGCTTTGGTATTCGTTTTTTGACCGCCCCTTAAAAATCGCGGGCAGAGTGGTAAAAAGCGAAGACGGGCGCGTATATTCGGAAACGGTTTACTCCGATTATCTCGTCACGATCCCCTCTTTGGCAATCCACCAAAACCGCAACGCCAACGACGGTTTTGCCGTCAACCCGCAAACGGATCTTTTGCCCCTCGTCGGCTTGGACGAGCCTGCAAGCGAAAGCTTTCTCGACGGATTTTCGGGCGGTGAACGCGTACTTGCCTACGACCTTTTCGTCGTGAGTGCGACCGAGCCGTATCTTTTCGGCAAGAACGGCGAGTTCCTCGCTTCCCCCCGCGTGGATAACTTGACGAGCGCGTACGCGTCGCTCGAAGGGTTATTCTCCCACGCAAACAGCGACGGCGTTTGTATGGCGGCGCTGTTCAACAGCGAGGAGATCGGGAGCGGAACGACGACGGGCGCGGGAAGCGACTTCCTTGAAATTACGATGAAACGGATCGCCTACGCGCTCCGTTTCGACGAAAGCGAATATTTCAAGGCGCTGTCCTCTTCCTTCCTACTCTCCGTAGACAACGCGCACGCGTTACACCCCAACCATCCCGAAAAAAGCGACCCCACCAACAAGGTAAAAGCAGGCGGGGGCGTGGTGATCAAATCGCACGCCAACGGCGCGTATATTACCGACGGCGTTTCGTCCGCGATCGTGAAAACGGTGTTTGAAAAGGCGGGCGTGCCCTATCAAACTTTCTTCAACCGTTCGGACGTGAGAAGCGGTTCTACCTTGGGCAAAATCGCCCTTCAAAGAACGCACATGAAAGGCGCGGATATCGGTTTGGCGCAATACGCCATGCACTCCGCTTGCGAAAGCTTCGCCGTAAGCGATTACGCGGAAATGGTAAACGGCATCACCGCGTTCTTCTCTTCCGACCTGCGCGCGGACGACGACGGATTTATTATCCGCTAACCCCTAACGAACGAATTACGGGCGAGAACAGTTCCCTGTTCTCGCCCGTATTTTTTCATTTCAACGCATACCTGCCCGCTCGTTTACTCTTCCAACAGTCCGTACGCATCAAGTAAGTATTTTGCCGTTTCATAGAGCATTGCTTCTATTTTATTTTGCATAAAAAGTGGCGGTTGCGCAAGGCGGTTATCCTTGTCAAACGGTCTTCTTTCCCCAAGCCAATACCCAAAGGGGCGCAACGACGCACCGCACTCCAAAGTGAAATAGCCCTTGAACCCCACCGCCAGCAAGGCGTTGATAATCTCGTCGTGATTGAGCGTACCTAAAAACGGAATGAGATGCTCGTCCTGCATACCGCGATTGTCATTATAATGGATAGCGTAGAGTTCTTCGCCAATCGCCATAATCTCGTCGTATTGGCTTCCCTCGCAATTCGCGTGTCCCGTATCCCAACAACCGTGAAACAAAGGGTGATCCACAAATTTTATAAACTCGTACATATCCTTGCCCGAGTTGATAAAATACATATCTCCCATATTCGCTTTCGTGGAATTTTCACACAGTACGCATACTCCGCACTTTTCCATTACGGGAAAAAGTTTCGCGTAAAACGCCTTATTTTTTTCAAACCATTCTTCTTTGGACAAGCCCACGCCAAAACCGCTATGTACGACGGTATTTTTAATACCGAGCATTTGGCAAATTTCAATGGAGCGAATGGTCGCGTCAAGAATAAAATCCGCCTCCGCCTTATTTTCCGAAAGCGGGTTTCCGCCTTGCGAATGCGCCTGTACGAATTTCATACCAAACCCGTCCGCAAGTTCCTTGATTTTTTGCACTTCTTCTCGCCAATTTTCCTGCATATACGGGCTATCTGGCGTAAATTCATACATACTTAAATCTATATACTTGAACCCTGCTTCGTGGAGCGCGCGAATCCTATCGCAATCGTTTGGATAAAACAATTCAAAATCCCCTGTCGTCGTCGCTATTTTCATAAACATCTCCCTATAATCCTTGGGCGAGAACAGTTCCCTGTTCTCGCCCGTATTTTTTCATTTCAACGCATACCTGCCCTGTCCGTTCTTATTTTACGAACGCACGGAACGCAAGGTATTCTTCATACAAGTCCGCCTTGGAAATCACCTCGTAAGGCGCGTGCATGGAAACGACGCCCACGCCGATATCGATCGTGTCGATATTCATTTTCGCGATATATTTCGCGACCGTACCGCCACCGCCGATATCCACTTTGCCAAGCTCGCCCGTTTGCCAAATAACGCCGTTTTCGTCAAACAGTTTACGCAAGAACGCGATATATTCCGCGTCCGCGTCGGACGAACCGCTCTTACCGCGCGCGCCCGTGAACTTCGTCACGCCCGCACCGCAGGAAAGGTGCGTCGCGTTGTTCGTTTCAAGCACTTCCGCGTAGTTGGGATCGTACGCCGCGTTTACGTCCGCAGACAAACACTTCGACTTCGAACGGATATACGCCGAGCTTACGCCAAACGCGCGCGCAATTTCGTCCACGAGGTCGGTAAAGAGCGCGCATTGCATACCCGTCGTGCCCTCGCTACCGATTTCTTCCTTATCCGCAAGTACCACCATTACCGTGCGGTTTTCGCTATCCTCGTCGAACAGCGCGGTGAACGCGGGATAGGAGCATACGCGGTCGTCGTGACCGTACGCGCCGATAAGCGCGCGGTCGAAACCGATATCTCTTGCGTTGAACGCGGGCACGAGCGAAAGTTCCGCGGAAAGGAAATCCGCTTCTTCCAAACCGTATTTCTCGTTCAAGATGCGGAGCACGTTTTCTTTCACCGTCTTGTCCTTATCCTCTTTTGCAAAGGTGTAAGGGATATTGCCGAACCAAATGTTCAAGCCCTCGCCCTCAATCGCTTCGCCCAAGGTCTTCGCGTTTTGTCTTTGCGCGAGGTGGGGCAAAAGATCGCTAATGTAGAACACGGGATCGTTCTCACCCTCGCCGATCGCGACGGAAAGTACCGTGCCGTCCTTTTTCGCCACTACGCCGTGCAAAGAAAGGGGAATCGTCGTCCATTGATATTTACGGATACCGCCGTAGTAATGCGTTTTCCCAAGCGCGATACCGTCCGCCTCGTAGAGGGGAACTTGTTTCAAATCGATTCTCGGGCTGTCGATATGCGAAGCGAGAATACGAATCCCCTCTTCCGCCGTCGCGTTCGCGCCGATTTTGATAAGGTACAAATTCTTACCGCGGTTTTCGTAGTATACTTTGTCCCCTTTCTTCAAGCTCTGACCGAACGCGAAAGGCTTATAGCCCTTTGCAATCGCGGCGTTTTTCGCCCAAGCGCAAGCTTCGCGCTCCGTTTTGCCTTCGTCGAGGAAGGTCTTGTAGCCCTCCGCGTAATCGAAGATCGCTTTCATCGTCTTTTCGTCCGCAACCTCGTACACGTTGGTTCTTTTGTAAGCAAGTTCGCTCATAATTATATATCTCCTATTATTTTTTTCTTATCGTTAATGCAAAAATCCCTTAATGATTTGTTCTTCCGCTTCTTTTTCCGTCAAGCCGAGCGTCATAAGCTTGATCAGCTGTTCGCCCGCAATTTTCCCAATCGCCGCCTCGTGGATAAGTTCCGCGTCGATATGGTTTGCCGAAAGGCAGGGGGCGGCGGTGACGGACGCGCCGTCCATAATAATCGCGTCACATTCCGTATGCCCGTAGCAAGGCGCGTTGCCGTTCATAGTGGAAACGAAGTTTTGACGGGAATTTCCCGCCGCCACCGAACGGGAAACGATATCCGCGCGACAGCCCTCGCCGTTCATATCCACGACGAAATCGGTATCCGCCGACTGTTTGCCGTGGGTGTACAGCTTTTCTTTCACGATAAAATTCGCGCCCGCTTTCATATCCGCAACCGTTTTGCGCTTGGTGGAATCGATCCCCTTAATTTGGGTCGTTTCCATTTCCATATACGCGCCCTCGTCGAGGTGCACCACCGTTTCGGGGTTCATGATATTCTTCCCTTCGCCCTCGCCCTGTCCGTAGTGCTTTTCCACGTACTTCACCCGCGCGTTTTTGCCAACGTAGAAAGTGTGTACGCCGTCGTGACGGGAATCCATATCCACGCCCCCGCAGTTGTGTATCCCACACCCCGCGACGATCACGACGTCCGCGTTCTCGCCGATATAGAAATCGTTGTACACGACCTCTTGCAAGCCCGCTTTGGAAATAATGACGGGTATGTGCATACTCTCGTTTTTCGTGCCCGGCTTGATAAAAATATCAATACCCGATTTTCCGTCCGTTTTGGTCACGACGTCGATATTCGCCGTCGTGTTTCTGCCCTGCAATTCCCCGTTCGCGCGAATGTTATACGCGCCCTCGGGTACGCCGTGCAGGTCGGCGATTTGTACGAGCAAATCTTTTTCAATAGCGTCCATAATCGTACCTCCTTCGTCGAATTACAGCTTGTCCGTCAAAACCCGACAGGATTCCGCGCTCAAAAGCTTGGGTAAAATATCCGACTTCTCCCCCACGCTTTGAATTTGTCCGTCCGCAACCACCACGATTTTATCCGCGATATTGAGAATCCGTTCTTGGTGGGAAATAATGAGAATATTCCCCTTCGTCTTTTCGTGCATTTTTTCAAAAACTTTGATAAGGTTGCCAAAGCTCCACAAATCGATTCCCGCTTCCGGTTCGTCGAAAATGGAAAGCTTGGTGCTCCGCGCCAAAATCATGGCGATCTCGATGCGTTTAAGCTCCCCGCCCGACAAGGACGCGTTGACTTCGCGATCGATATAATCGCGCGCGCACATTCCCACTTCGGAGAGGTAAAAACACGCGTCGGACACTTTGAGCGTTTTCCCCGCCGAGATATTGATAAGATCGCGCACGGTAAGCCCCTTAAAGCGCACGGGTTGTTGAAACGCGTACGAAATCCCGCGCTTTGCGCGCTCGGTCACGGAAAGCCCCGTGATATCTTCGCCGTCGAGGTAAATTTTTCCCTCGGTCGGCGTCACGATCCCCGCAATCACTTTCGCCAGCGTGGATTTTCCCCCGCCGTTCGGACCCGTGAACGCGACGAAACGATCGTCCAGCGTTAAATTGATATTTTTCAAAATGGCTTTTTCGCCCAACTCGTCGTTTACGACGTAGCTTATATTTTTGAGTTCTAACATAACTTCCTCTTTCGGAACTTTTCTATAATTATTTATACCGCAAAACGCGCGCGCCTAAACGCTTTCCGTTAGGAATTTTCCTCGTTTTTGATAACGAGCGTCGCGTTTTTATCGTTTTTCACCACGAACGCTTCTCCCGTCACGGCGGGTACGGTAAGTTTTATCTCCGACAGCGCAAGCGTACAAGCAATCGTAATTTCGTTTATCGCCGTCAATTCGGGCATATACCCTTTTTTGTCCTCGCCCGTACCTTCCCAAACGATTTTCGCGCTCAGAGTAATTTTATCGGTCGGTAGTTTAGCGGTGGTAAAAACCGCGCCCTTGGGATAAATACGAATCCCCTTATCCGCCGTCACGGGCGAATCGGGATACAGCTTCATCTCGTACCTGCTCCCCGCGTTCCGCATTTGCGCGAACGCGTAATCGGGGTTGGCGTACGCCGTTTTCTCCCCGTCGTTTTCTATCAAGTACACGGGTGAGAGCGATTCTTCCGCAAGCGCGGGAAGCTCGACTTGCCAATTCTTGCCCCAATCCTCGGACGCGTCCGCAATATGCGTTTGCGCAAACTCCGTCGGGTCTTTCCCAAACCATTCGCGGAAGAGGAAATCGTTCTTGTCTTGATCTCCCCAAGTCGCGTCCACCGCGTACCATTTCCCGTCGATCCCCGTAATATTCCAAGCGTGTCCGCCCATCGAGTCCACGCTATTCCCCGCCACGCCGACGACGGTGATACAGGGTACGGCGTAAATCTCGCAAAGCCACGCGTACGCCTCGGCGTACGTTTCGCAAACGCCTTTACCCGTCGTCCAACCTTCGAGGTTGTGCGCCCAAGCGTCCGCAACGGGCGTAACGCCGTCTTCCTCGTACGCGTAGGTGAGCGTCGCCGTCACGAAATCGTAAATCGTCAAAGCCTTTTCCGTTTGCGCGGTCAAGCCGTCCAAATACGCCCCGCACTCGTCCACGAGCGCTTGCAAACCGCTTTCAATCTTTCTTCTCGCCGTTGCCGTCGCGTACTCCGCGTCCACCTGCAAATACAGTTTCGATCCGCCGTGATAGAAGGTATTATCCAGCCAATAAAACTCGGGATAGTCGAGCCGAATCGTTTTGAGTACCGAGCTTGCCATCGCTTGCGTCAAGCCGTGCGCGCCGTAATCAAACTCCCCGATTCTATACACCTGCGTATTGCCCGCGGAAACGGGAGCAAGATCCTCGTCGGAAAGGAAAAACGAAGCGAGTCCGTCGTACGTTTCCGTATAGAACGCGCAAAGCCCCTCGCCGTCCTCGTCCTTTGCGAGCGCTTGATATCCGTATTTCGTTTCGGGTGCTTTCAAAGAAACGGTGAGCGGTTCTATCGGGGGTTCTTCCCCTCCGCCCTGCGGAGAACTTTCCTTTTCTTCGGACGAACTATGTACCGACGATTGACTGTTTTCCTCTTGCGAATCGGACGCGCTTTGCGACGAATCACCCGTCGTTTCCGACGCGCTCTCTTTTTCCGTGCTTACCGATTCCGTACTTACCTTTTCGGAGGCGGAAACGGACGAATCGGACGAATCCGAGCCCGTACCCGTGCTCGTCAACGCTTGAAAAAAGGCGTCGCAAGACGAAAAGCAAAACACGGCGGAGAGAATCGCCAATACGCCGATCAATTTTTTACCTGTCTTTTTCATAAACTTCCTCAAAATATTTCCATCAAAACGCCGTGCGCTTTTAACCATTTGCGCTTTTCCCGCCAATCGGGAACGAACACCTGCACGAAATCCCAAAACGCTTTGGAGTGATCTTTGTGCTTGGTGTGCGCAAGCTCGTGCACGACGATATATTCAATCACTTCCCTCGGCGCGTACAGCACGCGAAAGGAATAGTGCAACGCGTTATGATACGAACAGCTCCCCCAACGCGTTTTCGCCGAGGTGACGGATACCGAGCGGTACGCCGTGCCCATTTCCCTCGCCTTGCTTTCGGTGAGCGAACAAAGGATACGCTTTGCATTTTCTTTGAGCCATTTCAAGAGCCGTTCTCTTGCGTTTTCTTTGGGCAAATACAGTTTATATTCTTCCGCATCGAAACGGACGCGCTTGCCCTCGTCCACGACGATTTCGCAAGGCTTTCCCAAAAGCAAAAACGAGTACCCGTCGAGGTTTTCGGGCGGTAAAGCCATACCTGCCCCCTTGATTTCCGCTTGCTTGCGCCGTATCCATTCCTCTTTCTCCGATAAAAAAGCAAAAATCCGTTTTTCCTCGCAACGCCGTGGCGCACGCACCGTCACCGAGCCGAAATGGTCGATGGAAACGGACAGCGTTTTGCGATTGGAACGGATTATTTTATCGGGTGTTATCATAAAAGAGAATTATCCCTCGTAGCCCATGGGATTACCGCTTTGCCACTTCCATTGTGAAGCGCACATTTCTTCAATGCCGAATTTAGCTTCCCATTTCAGCTCGGCTTTCGCTTTATCGGGGCAAGCGTAGCAAGCCGCGATATCCCCGGGACGGCGTTCGCAAATCTTATACGGGAGCGTTTTCCCGCAAGCCTTTTCAAACGCGTGGATCATGTCGAGCACGCTGTAACCGCGCCCCGTGCCGAGGTTGTAAATATGCACCCCGCTCTCGTTACATTCTTCAATCGCCGCGATATGCCCGAGTGCCAAATCAACCACGTGGATATAATCGCGAACGCCCGTTCCGTCGGGCGTGTCGTAATCGTTGCCGAACACGTTGATACAGGAAAGTTTCCCGCTCGCCACTTGCGCCACGAAGGGCATAAGGTTGTTGGGAATCCCTTTCGGGTCTTCACCGATCAGCCCGCTCTCGTGCGCGCCGACGGGGTTGAAATAACGGAGCAAAATGATATTCCATTCCTTATCCGCCTTATACAAATCCTGCATGATCATTTCCATCATGAGTTTGGTACTGCCGTAAGGATTGGTGGTAGAAAGACGGCAAGTTTCGTCGAGCGGAAGCCGTTCGGGATCGCCGTACACCGTAGCGGACGACGAGAAAATAATTTTCTTTACGCCGTGCTTTTCCATGATTTGCAAAAGCGAAACCGTACCGCTAATATTGTTTTCGTAATATTTGAGTGGCATTTTACAGCTTTCGCCCACCGCCTTGAACGCCGCGAAATGAATCACCGCGTCAAATTTATGCGCGGAGAAAATTTTCTCCATTTTCGCGCTGTCGCGAATATCCGCCTCGTAAAAAGTAACGGTTTTGCCCGTAATCTTTTGCACGCGACGAATACTTTCAAAACTCGAATTGCTAAAATTGTCCACTACGACGACTTCGTAGTTTTTGTTGAGAAGTTCCAAAACGGTGTGCGAACCGATATAACCGCTTCCACCCGTAACCAAAATCGTTGCCATAACGCCACCTCGCTTTTTTCGGTTCGATAAGAACCTGCCTTAATCGTATCTTAATTATATTATATATTTTCACGCGCACGAACGCAAGCAAAAAATTTCGTTTTCATTTGCGATTCTTTCGCTTTTAATCGCGGTCTTTATCGCCCTTGTCTTCTTCCGCAACGCTATCCAAGCGTTTTGCGCGCACTTTCAACACCTTTTGCGGGGTCGCTTTCACCACGCGAATCTCCACGCCGTTGATCACGAAAGTTTCGCCCACGGGCGGGATCGCCCCGAAATTTTCCGTCGTCCAACCGCCGACGGTGTTCGAGTCGGATTTTTCTTCCTCTTCTTCCATTTCGTAAAGAGCAAGGAAGTCTTTCAATTCGCACTTCGCGTCCACCCAATATTCGTCCTCGGAAATTTTACCGAACAGCACTTCTTCCTCGTCGTGCTCGTCCCAAATCTCCCCGACGAGTTCTTCCAAAATATCTTCCAAGGTAACGATACCAACGAGCCCGCCGTATTCGTCGGAAACGGCAGCCATATGGATTTTCTTCTTTTGGAGCTGTTTGAGCAAAGTAGAAATGCGGGTAATTTCGGAAGTAAACACGATATCCTGTACCAAATGCCCGATTTGCTGTTCGCCTTTAATGTATCCGCTGAAAAAATCCCGTTCGTGGATAAGTCCGATCACGTTATCGATCGTTTCCTTGTATACGGGCAAACGGGAATAACCCGTTTTTTCAAACACCGCGCGCACCTCTTCCATCGTAAAGTCTACGTTGACGGCGTGCACGTCCACGCGGGGCACGAGAATATCTTCCACCTTCAAATCGTCAAATTCGAGCGCGGAGCGCACGAGTTCGGATTCGTCCTCTTTGAGCGTACCGCTCTCCTCCGCCTCGTCCACGAGCGTCATCAATTCCTCGTCCGTGATCGTTTCGTCCTTTTTAAGCTTGAAAATTTTCGCAAGCAACCACTTAAACCCGTCGAAAATTTTGCCCAACGGCAAAAGAATCCAATAGAAAAGTTGCATAAGCGGATAGAAGATGAAACAGAATTTTTCGGGATATACGCTTGCAAAATACTTGGGCGTAATTTCCCCGAACAGGAGCACCACTACGGTGAGCACCGCAGTCGAAACGGTCGTGGGATCGATATGCGGAGCGGTTTTCAAAATCTCCGCAAACAGGATCGTACCGAGCGCGGAAGCCGTCAAATTGACGATATTGTTTCCTATGAGTATGGTCGTGACTAATTTGTCGTACTTTTCGTCGGCGAATTTATACACCGCTTTCGCGTTCTTCTTGCCAAGCATCACCATACTTTTGAGCTTGATTTTATTCGCGCAAGAATACGCCGTTTCCGTTCCCGAAAAGAATCCGGATAAGATTACCAATACGACGATAACCAAAGATAGGAGAGGGATTGTGTCCATGATAGTTGTTGAATATCCTCCAAAACAAAAATATATTTTTTCAAAAGCCGTAGCTTTCTACCCTATATTATAATATATTTTCATACTCTTTGTCAACACGAAAGAAAAGGCGAAACGCATTTTTTTATACTTTTTCGCGTTTTTTTACCGCACCGCGGTAAAAAAATCCTGCAACGAATGAAAACGGGGAGAAAATCCCCCGTTCGTTTCACCTATCCAAGCCTTTTGCCCCAAGCGCGAGCTTTCGCTTTTCACTCGCGGGAATATGCGCGAAATGACAAGCGACGAAATGCCCCTTTTCCGTTTCTTGCAAGGGGGCAGGTATGCGTTTACACACCTCTTGCGCCATAAAACAGCGGGTATGAAACGGACAGCCCTCGGGCGGAAAGACGGGCGAGGGCATATTGCCCTGCAAGATAATCTTTTCCTTTTTCCCCTGCAAAGACGGGGCGGCGGAGAGCAGGGAAACGGTGTAGGGGTGGCGAGGCTGTGAAAACAGCCGTTCCCCGTCCGCCCTTTCCACGATTCTCCCCAAATACATGACGGCGACGCGATCGGCGATATGACGCACGACGGAAAGGTCGTGCGAGATAAACAAATAGGTTAGCCCCTCCCGCTCTTTTAATTCAGACAGCAAATTAAGGATTTGCGACTGTATGGAAACGTCGAGCGCGGAAACGCACTCGTCGCAAACGATAAATTTGGGTTTGAGCGCAAGCGCGCGGGCAATACAAACCCTTTGCCGTTGCCCGCCCGAAAATTGGTGGGGATAACGGTTTATCGCGTATTCCTGCAACCCGCATTTTTTCATGGTTTCCAAAATATACGCCTTTAACTTAGGCGAACCGCGCCGAAAAAATTTATGCGTCGTCACCCCCTCTCCAACGAGTTGTCCGACGGTCATGCGGGGATTGAGCGAGGAGTAGGGGTCTTGAAAGACGATTTGCAAATCTTTGCGCAAATCCCGCATTTTCTTCTCGTCGCAAGCGGTAAGCTCAACGCCTTGTTCCTCCGAATCGCCGTAATAGTACACCTTCCCTTCGGTGGGGCGGTACAGCTGTAAAATCGTTCTACCCAAAGTGGATTTTCCGCACCCGCTTTCCCCCACGAGCGCAAAGGTTTCCCCGCGACGGATATCCAAATCGATTCCGTCCACCGCGCGAAGGTATTGCCGTTGCTTTGAAAAAATATTTTTCTTGGGCAACGGGAAATATTTTTTAAGTCCGCAAACGGACAACAAGTTCTGCGTGTCGATCACTTTTGCGCTCCTCCTTTTCGGGATAAAAACACCGTACGGCGTGCCCCGACGCCGAATTCCCCACGCTTTCGAGCGCAGGCTCTTTCACGATACATTTTTGCGTGGCGTACGGACAACGGGGCGCGAACTTACAACCCTTGGGCAATTCCCAAGGCGAGGGCACGCTCCCCGCGATACAGTCCAAGCGTTCCTTCTTTTTATGGAGCGAGGGAATGGAAGAAAGCAATCCTTCCGTGTACGGGTGGGAATAGCGACCGCCAAACAGCGCGCTCCGTTTCGCCCGCTCGACGATTTGTCCGCAATAAGTGACGGCGACTTCGTCCGCCGTTTCGTTCACCACGCCCAAATCGTGCGTGATAAACAAAATCGCCGTACCCCGCTCCTTTTGCAAATCCCGCATAAGCTCCAAAATTTGCGCTTGAATGGTCACGTCGAGCGCGGTCGTCGGCTCGTCCGCAATCAAAATTTTCGGTTGGCACGCAAGCGCCATGGCGATCATGATCCGCTGTCGCATACCCCCCGAAAGTTGGTGCGGATATTCTTTGAGCACCCGTTTGGGCGCGGGAATACGCACCGCCTCCAACATTTTTTCCGCCTCTATCTCCGCCTGTTTTTTCGTGTGCCCGCCGTGCACGAGAAACGGTTCGATAAGCTGTCTTTTCACCGTAAAAACGGGATTGAGCGCGGTCATGGGTTCTTGGAATATCACGGAAATACGGTTCCCGCGAATTTTGCTCATTTCGCGTTCCGATAGGCGCGCGAGGTCCACCGCCCGCCCCGTTTCGTGTTCGTCGAATAGAATTTCCCCGCTCTCGATATACCCGTTCCCGTCAAGTAGTCGCAGTACGCTCATTGCCGACACGCTTTTTCCCGATCCCGATTCCCCGACGATGGCAAGCGTTTTACCGGCGTCGAGCGAAAAGGAAATATCGTTCACCGCCCGCACGATCCCCTTTCGCGTGCGGAAACACACGCGCAAATTTTTCACTTCCAATAGAGCCATTCCTTCCTCCTACCGTTCGCTTTTGGGGTCGAGCGCGTCGCGCAAAGCGTCCCCAATCACGTTGATACACACGGTCGCCAGCGACAAAAACAGCGCGGGAAACAGCCATTGCCACCAATAATACTGTATCACGGTACTGTTGTTGCAACCCGTGAGCATATTCCCCCAAGTGGGCGCGGGCTGTTGCACGCCGAACCCCAAATAGGACAGCGACGATTCGGTGAGCAAACAGCCCGCGAAATCGAGCGTCATACTCACGAGAATCACGCTTACGATATTCGGCAAGATATGCCGAAAGGCGATTTTGCCCCGTTTCACCCCGATCGCGTGCGCCGCCGTAACGAACTCTTTTTCGCGTTCGGCAAGTACCTGCCCCCTAATAATCCGCGCCAGCGACGGCCAAGACAGCGCGCCGAGAATGAGCATAATCATAAAGATTCGCGCCGTTTCCGAGATATTATAATGCTTGATAATTTGCGACAACAGCATGGCGAACGGCAAAAACGGAATGGAGGAAAAAATCTCCGTCACCCGCATGAGAAGGGTATCCGTCGCCCCGCCGAAATACCCCGAAACGCAACCCACGACGATCGCGATCGCAGAGGACACGAGCACCGCCACCGCGCCGATCGTCATGGTCATTTTTCCACCGTGCGCAATCCGCGTAAAAATATCCCGTCCGCGCCCGTCCGTGCCCATGGGATACCCCTTTAAGCCCACGCTTTGCAAGATTTTGCCCTCGCCGTCGATCACGTAGGACTGTTGCGCGCCCGCAAACGCACGATACGCGTTTCCGTCCGCAACCACCTCGCATTGTCCGTACGCGTTATGCCCCCACGCGTACGCGTTGCCAAGATTGGTAACGCCGACGAAATGCCTCGTACCGCCGTCGAGGGAAAGAAAATACTCCCCATCGCGTAGCGTAGGCAAAATATCCTCCCCGTTTTCAAACACGCCCGAAACCACCGTTTCCCCGTTCTCCAACACGATCGCGATACACTTGTTCGTCGAGGCGATTACCACCGCCTTTCTTCCCGTTAGATAGCTTTGCAACGAGCTTTGCCGACCCGTTCTATCGCTCACGGCGGAAGTAAAAGGCAGTTCGTCGCCCGCAAACAGCGCACCGTCCTCCGTCAACGCCACCGCCACGGAGTTGGTGAACACCACCTTTTTCACGCCCGTTTTGCCGTTCACTTCCGATAAATTTTTCACCGCGTTCAAGTTCCCCCAAAGGTACGCGACCCCGTCCGTTTGCACGAGCGCGGAAGTTTGATACCCGCAAGTAAGCTGTCGAACGGAGTCCACCTCCACGCCCTCGCGGAATCTCTCGGGCGTGGAAATCGCGTTGAGTACCGACTCGTAGCCGTACTGCCCGCAACTTTTATCCCCCCAACCGATCAGCTTTCCGCCCTTCGTCACGGCGAGAATATGATCCTTTCCCGTAGCGAGAAACACCGCCCCCTCGTCCTTCACCTCGTCGGGCAAATTTTTCAAATCGGTTTTGTACAGCTCGTCTTTCGTGCTCCCCCAAACGAACGCCTCGCCCGTGCGGGAAAGCCCCGCCGTAAACCCCGAAAACCCGTCTATACTTTCCACGCGCCCGTCCAAACCGCTCGGCACTTTTCGAAGATCGAACACGGGCGCGATATTTTGTTGCAGAGGGTCGGTGTAATTGATATCCATCGGCACGAACGCGGGCGCGACGAACACGAACGCAAATAGCGCGAGCAGTATCACGAGCGCAACGACCGCCGCCTTACGACGGAAAAACGCTTCGCGCAGTAGTTTCGACGGGCTTTCCACGCCTTCCGTAGGAAGCTCTTTTTTCGTGGAAAACGCGCGTTTTATCCAACTCCAAAACCGCTTGAACGCGGACACGGTACGCCCCCACGCCCGTTTTACCCAATTCTCCTTTTTCATGCCGTCACCTCATTTCCCCACGCGAATACGCGGGTCTACCAAGCCGTACGCTATATCCACGAGCAAATTCCCCGCCAAGGCAAGCAGGATATACAGCATTTGCATAGCAAGCGCAATCTCGTTGTCGTTTGCCGTCAATGCGTCGAAATACACCTTTCCGATTCCGTTGTAACCGAAAATATTCTCTATCATGATCGATCCCGAAAATATGCCGACCAACCAACCGATGGCAAGCGTCACGACGGGCACGAGCGCGTTTCTCCACGCGTGCGAACGCACGACGAGCCGTTCGCGCAAGCCCTTTGCGCGCGCCGTGCGCACGCAGTCCATTTGCAACGCTTCAATCATTGCCGCGCGCACGTAACGGGTCATGCCCCCTAACGAACAAAAGGTCATAACGGCGAGCGGGAGTATAAAGTGATACGCCCTATCCAAAAAGGCGCGAAAACCCGTATAGTCTTTGCCCACGGACGACATACCCGACACGGGAAACCAATCGAGCTTGATCGCAAACAGCCAAATGAACAGGATCGCAATAATGAAAGTGGGCACGCTGTACCCTATAATCGTGCCGATTTGCACGGCGATATCCCGTTTGCTCCCCCGTTTCACGGCGCAAAAAATACCGAGCGGTACGGTAATCCCAAACGCCAATACCGCGGCGAAGGCGTTGAGCACGACGGTGTTGATAAGGGGCGTGCGAATGACCTCGGCAACGGGTTTTCCGTGCACGATCGAAGTCCCTAAATTCCCTTGGAACAGCCCGTTGAACGAGCCGTCGTAAAAGGGCGCGACGCCTAGCCAACGGAGATAGCGCAAAAACAAATTTCCGTCCAAACCAAACCGCCGTTGCCAATACAAATACCGTTCCGCGTAAACGAGATTTTTGTTCGCGGCAATTTCCTGCATCGCCATATCCGCCGCCTTGTCCACGGGAATAAGGTTATACACGATAAACACGACGAACGACAGCAACGCCAACACCGCAAGCATATACGCGAGTCGTTTTAATATATATTTCAACATAATCCAATTAAACGAGGAAGTCTTTTTCGTCCATGAGATAATTACTGCTGTAATTATGATACATGGTGGGATCGACCGTCCAATAGAAGGCTTGGTCGTACACGGCGCTCGTAAAGCCCGTCGCAAAATTCACCGCGCCGTAGCGCGCTTTCGTAAAACCGTATGCGGGCATTTGACAGTACTCCCCGTACAGCGCCCCGTTCATATCCCCCGAGGCGTAGGTGATATACGCGCCTATCTTCTCGCCCGCGTTCGGGTTGTTTTGCCACGCGGTAATCAACTGATCGGTAACGGGATTGGGTTGCGTGCCCATCCAATTTATAGCGAGTGGCATATAATACTCCCCGCCCACTTTCACCGTCTTATACTTGTTATCCGTCGAAGCGTAGGACAAATTATTATAAGTCTTTTCATACCCCGAAAGTTTTTTGTAGCGTACCCCGCCCCGCGCTTCGTCGTACGCGCTTCCGTCCGCGTTATATACCCAACCGCCCGCGCGCAAACTCTCTTTCGCTTTTTCCACGCTATACTCGTATTTATTCAATTTGAGTTTATCCTTGACGGCGATATACGCTTCCGAGCCGGCGTGATAAGGCGCGTCCACCACGCTCCCGTATCCGCCCGTAAACACCTGCGCGAACTCGTTGCGATCGATCGTGTGCATGACCGCACGGCGCACTTCCACGAATTGCGTCGGCGAAAAATCGCAACGGAACGCGAGCTTGCCGTACCCCGCGCGATCGTAATGCGTTTCCTTGAATCTCACCCCGTCCACGACGGAGAGCGCGGCTTTCGTTTCTTCCCCGCCCGTCACCGAACCGAGCACGTCCACTCTGCCCTGTTTTAATTGGTCGAGTTGCGTTTCGGGCACGATTTTGATATACGAAATTTTCTCAATCGTCGCTTTTCCGCGCACGTCGCCCTTATAAAAAGCGTTCCGCTTTAACACCGCCGTGCGCGTGCTCTTGTCGTAGCTTTCGGGATAATACGGTCCGCTGTACGGAAATTTCCCCGCCGAGGTTTCGTTCATATTCCGCGCGATACGCTCCGCGTTCGCGTAAGAAGTCACGCCGTTTTTCTCCGTTTTTTCGTAAAAACCCTTTTCGATATACGCGCCCTGCCCGTCGTCCTTCACGGCGTACCCGCCGAGATACAAGGGCAAACACGCGGGCGCAAATTCCCCGTAACGCAGGGCGTAATAATAATCGGCGTACTCCTTTTTCACCGTCACGGAAAACTCGTAATCGCCAAGCAAGCGCACCCCCGAAAAGGGAACGGTTTCCCCCGTTCCGTCGTATTGACGAAACGCCTCGTACCCCACGAGCGCAAGCCCCGCCGAATCGCCACCGCCCGCCTCGCGCATAACGGGCGTACTGCCCGCAAGCACGGAAACGATATAGTTTTCCGCGCGAATGGGCGAACCGTCCGAAAAGACGAGATCGCTTGCAATCTTCATGCGGAAAGCTTTGCTCCCGTCCGCGTTTTCCACCTCTTCGTGCTCGGGCAAAATATCCGCCCCCGCCCACGCAAACGAGCCACCCATGTCCGTAACGACGGTGGCGTAACCGCTCGTTAATTTTTGCACGGCAAGGTCCGCCGCCCCAGGCGAGGACTTGCCGAAAGAGGCGTTTCGAAACGCGCCCGAAAGCTCGGTATTGCTACCGAGTACCACGGAATTATCCGCCGTCGTCACCCTCGCGCCCACGATCGCGTCCGCAACACTCCAATACGGGCTCGTTTGCAATTTATCGATTTTCGCGTTATAGATATCGTAGTATTGATTGGAATAGAGCGGTACTTCGGGCACGAGCAAATTCCAGCGTTGCATGAACAATCTCCACCACTCGTTATACGCCGACTCGCGCGTGGGAAACGCGCCCGTCGGCGTCGTATTGTACACCATTGCCATCGACAAAAAATCCATGCCGAGCTCGTATTCCACGCCGTCCACCGTGGCGTACGCCCTGCCCGATTCGTCCTCGCGTACGGCGGAAAGCGTCACGCTTTTTCCGATTGCGCCGTACACCGAACGGTAGTCCTCCCGCGATACGATATCGTTCAAAATATCCCCGTCCGCGTTATTTTTGCAAGCGGAAAGCACGCTCCCGCCGATAATCCCCACGGTAAACACCGCCACTATTTTTTGAATCCGTACTTTCTTCATATCTACTATTTTGCGCCCGCGACGGCATTTTTATGCCAAAACAGTTGACGAAAAGCGCGATTTTGTGATATACTGTAAAATAGAATATAATACGCGCGCACGCGCGGAAGGAGAAATATTATGAAAAAACAAGATTTTCGCATAGAAACGAAATGCGTTCAAGGCGGTTACACGCCGGGGAACGGCGAACCCAGACAAGTGCCCATTATTCAAAGCACCACTTTCAAATACGCCACGAGCGAGGACATGGGCAAACTTTTCGACTTGGAAGCGAGCGGATATTTTTACTCCCGTTTGCAAAACCCCACCTGCGACACGGTCGCGGCGAAAATTTGCGAATTGGAAGGCGGTAGCGCGGCAATGCTCCTCTCTTCGGGACAAGCGGCGTCCTTTTTCTCCGTATTCAATATCGCCTCCTGTGGCGACCACGTAGTATCTTCCGCAAGCATTTACGGCGGTACTTTTAACCTGTTCTCCGTGACCATGAAACGCATGGGTATCGAGTTTACTTTCGTCGATCCCGACTGCACGGAAAAAGAGCTGAACGCGGCGTTCAAACCCAACACCAAAGCGGTGTTCGGGGAAACGATCGCCAACCCCGCCCTCACCGTTTTGGATATTGAAAAATTCGCCAAAGCGGCGCACGCGCACGGCGTTCCGCTGATCGTAGACAACACTTTCGCCACGCCCGTAAACTGCCGTCCTTTCGAGCACGGCGCGGATATCGTCACCCACTCCACCACCAAATATATGGACGGACACGGTTCGGCGGTAGGCGGTTGTATCGTCGATTCGGGGAAATTCGATTGGATGGCGCACGCGGAGAAATTCCCCGGGCTTTGCACGCCCGACGCGAGCTACCACGGTATTACCTACGTCGAAAAATTCGGCAACGCGGGCGCGTACATCACCAAAGCGACGGCGCAACTTATGCGCGATTTCGGGTCTACGCAATCCCCGCAAAGCGCGTACTATCTCAACCTCGGTTTGGAAAGCTTGCACGTGCGCATGGAACGCCATTGCTTAAACGGCTTGAAGGTGGCGCAATACTTGGAAAACAGCGACAAAATCGGTTGGGTAACTTATCCCTCCCTGCCGTCGAGCAAATATTACCCCCTCTCGCAAAAATATTTACCTGGTGGAAGTTGCGGGGTAGTATCTTTCGGCGTAAAAGGCGGTCGCGCGGCGGCGGAGAAGTTCATGAAAGCGCTTCGTCTTATCGCTATCGAAACGCACGTAGCGGACGCGCGTAGCTGTTGCTTGCACCCCGCCAACGCAACCCACCGTCAAATGTCGGAAGAAGAGCTTATCGCCGCGGGCATACCCGGCGATCTCATCCGCCTTTCCTGCGGATTGGAAAACTACCAAGACCTTATCGACGATATCGAACAAGCGCTCAACACGCTTTAACTTGACGGGAGATTAAAACTATGCCCATTAAAATTCCCAACGATTTGCCTGCGGCAAAAACGCTACAAAACGAAAATATATTCTTTATGACGGAAACCCGCGCCATGACGCAGGATATCCGTCCCTTGCGCATTTTGATCGTCAATCTCATGCCCAAGAAAATCGAAACGGAAACCCAGCTTGCAAGACTTCTTGGAAATTCCCCCTTGCAGGTCGAACCCACGCTTATCCACACCTCCACCCACCAATCGAAAAACGTGGCGGAGGAGCATCTTCTCGCCTTTTACAAGACCTTTAAGGACGTGAAAGAGGAATATTTCGACGGCATGATCGTCACGGGCGCGCCCGTGGAACAAATGCCGTTCGAGGAAGTGGAGTATTGGGAGGAGCTTTGCCAAATTATGGAATGGAGCAAAACGCACGTACACAGTTCCCTGCATATTTGTTGGGGCTCGCAAGCGGGGCTTTACTACCATTTCGGAATCCCCAAGCGCGATTTGCCCGAAAAACTCTTCGGCGTGTTCCCGCACAAGGTAGAATACAAACAGTCCATACTCTTCCGCGGGTTCGACGACGAATTTTTCGTACCGCAATCCCGCCACACGACGGTGCTTAGAGAGGATATCGAAAGCAAGTCGGGCTTAAAAATTCTCGCCTCGTCGGATAAGGCGGGCGTATACGTCGTTTCCACCAAAAACGGACGGCAAATTTTTATCACGGGGCACTCGGAATACGACGCGGATACGCTCAAAGCGGAATACGACCGCGATATCGCGCTCGGCAAAGAGATTAAAATCCCCGAAAATTATTACCCCAACGACGATCCCACCAAGCCCCCGATCGTGTCTTGGCGCGGACACGCCCACCTGCTTTTTTCAAATTGGCTCAACTATTTCGTATACCAAAGCACGCCTTACGACGTGAACAAGGTTTCCCAAGGAGAATAAATTTATGCAAAGAGATTTCGGTATTATCAGCAGTTGTCTACGGGGCGTAGACGAGGCGGACGCGCTCGATTACATTCGCGACGCAGGCTTTTCCACTTTCTTTTCGAGCGAACGCTCGACGGATATGCAGTCGGTTACAAAAATCCGAAAAAAAGCGGATGCGCTCGGCTTACGGTACGAATTTCTCCACGCGCCCTTCAAAGGCGTAAACGCAATGTGGACGGACGAAGCGATTTCCTACCCCTTTTTTCAATCCATTCTTAACGCCATCGACGCCGCCTCTGAAAACGGCGTACCGGCGATTATTATGCACGTTTCCAGCGGTTGGCACCCACCGCAAATCAACGACCTCGGTCTTTCCCGATACGACAAAGTGGTGGAATACGGCGAGAAAAAAGGCGTAATTATCGCCTTTGAAAATTTACGCAAAGTGGGCAACCACGCCTATCTTATGCAACGCTACGAAGACAACGAATTCGTAGCGTACTGCTTTGACAACGGGCACGAGCATTGTTACACGGAAACCGTGCCCTACCTCGATTTATTCGGCAAAAAATTGCTTTGCACGCATATCCACGACAATTTCGGTCGCCCCGCCGACCCCGAAGCGAACGGCGATTTACACCTTTTGCCTTTCGACGGGAATTACGATTTTCAAACCATGATGCGCAAATTGGATAAATGCGGATATACGGGCACTTTGATGCTCGAAACGGGGAATTGGAACGAGCGCTACACCCACCTCACGCCCGAAGAGCTGTTAAAAACCGCCTACGAGCGAGTGGAAAAACTTTCTAAATTATAAGGAGAACGCCATGCGAGCCGTCTTTATTTCTTCCACTTTTAGGGATATGCAATTCGAGCGCGACGCCGTACAAACGCGCGTCCTGCCCCGCCTAAACGATTTTTTGAGCCGTTACGCGGAAACCGCGCACTTCGGCGACCTGCGTTGGGGCGTAAACACCACCGATTTGGAAAGCGACGAATCGTCCAAAAAGGTGTTGCGCGTATGCCTTGACCAAATCGACGACTGCAAACCGTACATGATCGTTTTTATCGGCGAACGGTACGGTTGGATTCCCTCGCGCGAACTGCTCCAAGAAGCCGCTTTGCTCAAAGGGATCGACGCGGACAAAATAAAAGAGAATACTTCCGTGACCGAGCTTGAAATCGAGTACGGCGCGCTGTTACACCCCGACCTTGAAGGTCGGATTTTGTTTTATTTTAGAAACCCGTTCGACGATTCCAAAATGACGGAAGCGGAGAAAGCCGATTACTTGGCGGAATCCC
The DNA here is from genome assembly GCA_017415505.1 of Clostridia bacterium. Lineage (GTDB taxonomy): Bacteria > Bacillota > Clostridia > Christensenellales > Borkfalkiaceae > Scatosoma. The sequence continues at coordinate 39,916 of JAFQGG010000021.1, read as the reverse complement.
CCCTACACGCGGAGCGGGTGCGAAAATTGAAACAAGCCGTCATGGAAAAGTACCCCCAATTCGTGCGTACCTACGACGTCGTTTTCGACGAAAAAGAACGCAAACTCAAAGGCATGGAAGCTTTGACGGACAGGATTTACGAGGACTTGCAACGCATTTTCGACCTCGATCTTACCTATCTTAATTCCCTGCCCAAGCAACAGCGTGCGCTCCAAAACTCCCACGCGCATTTTACCGCGCTCAAAAAAGATTCTTTCCTGCGCAAGCAGGCAAAACTCCCCCCGTTTCGTCCGCTTCCCTCGCCCGCCTATCAAGCGCGGTTTGAGGACGCGCCCCTATTCGAGGTGATCACGGGCGCGACGGGTGCGGGCGCGAAAACGGTGGTGGCGCAACGCTACGCGCAGGCAATCGAACGGGGCGAAAACGCCGTTTGTTTCTCTTACGGCGCGGACGAGTTTACGAACACGACGGACGATATGTTCTCCGCCTTTATCTTCCGTTTGGAAGAGCTTTTACGGCGCGAGCACTCCCATTCGTCCTCCGAGGAATATTTCGCCGATCTTTGCGCCGAGTACGCAAAGCGGACGGATATGCCCACGCTCCGATTTTTCGTCATACGCCTTCCCCAAGGAGCGCTCACCCGCTTCCACCGCGTAGCGACTCGGCAACCCGACCTTTACAATATCGGCTTTTGCGTGCACTTCCAAGGCGCGTTCGATCCGCACCTGCCCCTGCCGTTTTTCTTGAAAAATAAAATCACGGTCATTCCCCCGCTCGAAAAGAAAGAACGAGGGGGCTTGATCGACTGTCTGTTGCGCGCGAGAAGAAAAGAGCTTTCCGCGCCCGTCGTAAACGAGATTCTCAAACGGGAAGCGTGCAAAAGTCCGCTGTATTTGTCCTTGCTTATCCAACGGCTCGTCATGCTCGACAGCGAAGATTTCCAAGCCATTCGCAACATGGGCGACGGCATGGACAATATCAATAAGTACATGATTGGAATCGTTCAAACCGCGGGGCGCGATACCAAGGAAATCACCAAAAACCTGTTAAAAACTTTGACCGCACGCCTCAATCCCGTCATGCTCCCCCACTTGATCGCGCACCTCACCCTGCCCTATCATTTCACGGAAGAGGGGCTTAAAGAATTTTTCGACGATCGGGGTTGGAATTTCTCCTCGCTCGACTACACGCTGTTCAAAAAGACTTTCCCCTCGCTCGTCTACGAGTCGTCCAACGGCTTTTTGTTCTTTACCAACGACGAGGTAAAAACGGGCGCGCAAGAACTGCTCGCCGAAGAAGGCTACGGCAACGACCTCGACGAGGCTATCGATTACTTAAACGGCAAGAGCGAGATATACAAGCGCAAGGCTTTGCCCCTTATGCTCCACGCCAAAGGGGACGGCGAAGCGTTTCTCAATTTCTTCCTGCCCAAGCTCGATATTCCCGCTTCCGTAGCCTTCCAAAAAAGCACGAACGAAGCGTACGAGTCGTTCCAAATTTACGCGCAAAACTTCACAAACGCCATGCGCAATTCCTATAAAAACGGGGACGGTTTCGCGCAAGCGGTCATTCGCGCCTTTGCCGAAAAAATCGCCGACGGAAAAGTGCTCAACCCGTACACGGTAGCCTCGTTTTTATTCTCTTTTATCGAAATCGGGAAAGGAAGCTACGAAAAAAACGCCCGCGCGTTCGATTTCGTTATCGAGCTTATCGAAATCTTTGACGAATTTGACGAAAGTCACGAGCCAATCGCCGTGCTCGCGCATATTTTGAGATTCTTATACACGCCCCTTTTCAACGGCAAAACAGGCGAACGGCGACACGCGGAATTTTTGCAACGTTCCCAAGCGTACAACCAAACGCGAGGTCCGATTCTTGGGCAAAAGCTCATGCAATTACAGCAAAACAAACGAATACTTTTGGACGAAATTAGCAACCGCCTGTCCGTATCGTTTTATCAATTATACAGAGCGGTGAGCGAAGCGGAAAATCCGACCGAGCACCCGCACTATCCTCGCCTCGTCGCGACTTGTAAAACTTTGGAAGCGCAGGCGCTCCACTATTTCCCCGATTATTACGAGCGGTTGGAAAAGGGTGATCTTTCCGCCGTCCGCGCATTGAAAAACGTGGAAGCGCAAGCCTTTTCTCTCATTCCCAATTCGTATATTTACGCGCTAAAAGGGGATTTGCCGTCCGCCGAACGCAACTACCGAGCGTTTTTGCGTTTGCACGAACTCGTCTTTGAAAAAGAGGGCATAGACGAATATTATCTCCACGATTACTTGTGTCTTTTAGACGATTACACGCATTTTACCGCGCACCAGCCCAACGCAAAAGAAACCTTCCTGCGCTTATACGGTTGGGCGGAAGATATGCTTTGCGACAACTTTACCAATACGGACGCGGCGGGCGCGCTCGCAACGCTGTTTTTCACGGGCGTGCAGGAAGAATATTTCCCCGCGCCGTTCGCGCGTTTTTGCGCCGTGTTCACCCTGCTCAAAGACAATATCTCCCACGCGAGCGTGCTTTCCGATTTCTATCAAACTTTCACGATTTTCAATATCTTCTCTTTCGCGTTTTTCCAAACGGAAGAAAACGGCGAGCTTGAACGCTATTGTTTCCAACTACTCCTTCAATACGCGCAAATGACGATGGGCAAACACGAGCTCCCCTTACCGAGGCTCGTAGAAAACCTCGTCGCTTTGACGGCGACCTATTGCGAATCGTGCAATTTGCAAACGCAAGATACGCTCCCCGCGCTCTTTGCGTTCCTCGGCGAATATATTCCCATTTTTAAGCAAGAAGAAGTTTTAAGCTACGCCTTGGCGGTCGATAACGCCCGTTGACAGCGGGTTTTTCCCCACAATAACAGCTTCCCAATCGTAAGGAGCACGAGCGAAAGCAGGGCGTACCAATACAGCGACCCCATAAAAAACGGGAACTGCGAAGAAAACCCGAACAGCCCTGCGGGCGAGCGCAGGTACACGAAAAAATAAGGATACGGCTCGCCCCGCCCAAAGTCCACCCCTAAAAGGGATAGAACGCTTGCAAACGCGAAGTAAAGCACGGGCGGTAACGCCGTCCATAAAAACGCGTTTTTCTTAAAATCGATTGGCGTTTCGTCCGCGAAAAAATCGGCAATCGATAAGAGGGGCGAAAATAAATGCACGCAAAAACTAAACGGCGTCCAAGCGGGATAATCCCCCGCAAAGGGCGCGAGCAAAAAGCAAAACACCGCGCCCGTCATCACGATGGACGCGGTGAAAATATACTTCAAAAAATACAGTCTTTTAAGGTCTTTTTCCCCAAGCGGAATAAACGGTTGCAACGCGAGGAACAGCATAGTCACGCCTATCCATATATTCGATTGCGTAGTGAAATACAGCGTTCGTTTGGACCAATGGGAATACCCGTCCGCGCGCGCGGTAAAAAAACCGAGTAACACTCCCCCCAACGCCGTAATCACCACCGCCCATTTTAACGCATAAGATACCGTTCGTCGCATACCTGCCCCCTTGTTTTTACAGGAAACAGTTTGCGCAACCGCAAAAAAAATATACGCCCAAACCGTCGGTTTGGGCGTATAACGCTATTCTTTTATCAACGCTTTAATAACCTCGCCTGCGAGAATCAATCCCGCGACGGAAGGCACGAACGAAATACTCGACGGCGCGTCGCCGCACCCGCTTTTCGGTTCTTCTTTGGAATACACGACCTTCACGCCCGTAATCCCCCGTTTTTTCAACTCCCTACGCATAACGCGGGCGAGCGGGCAAACGCTCGTCTTTTCGATATCCGCCACCTCGAACGCCGTAGGATCGAGCTTATTCCCCGTACCCATACAGGAAATCACGGGCACGCCCGCGCGCCTCGCGCGTTCGATAATCGCGAGTTTTCCGCTCACCGTGTCGATGGCGTCCACCACGAAATCGTAGGGCGTAAAATCGAACGAGTCGGCGTTTTCGGGCAGGATAAAAAGCTCGTGCGTGCGCACGGCGCAATCGGGATTGATATCCAAAACGCGCGCTTTCGCCACTTCCGTTTTCAATTTCCCCACCGTCGAGGTAAGCGCAACGATTTGGCGGTTGATATTGCTTTCGTTCACGCGGTCGTTATCGATCAAGTCGAGCGCACCGATCCCCGCGCGCGCCAACGCCTCCACGGCGTAACCGCCCACACCGCCGATTCCGAACACCGCCACGCGCGCGCGTTGCAGTTTTTCCACGCTCTTCGCGCCGATCAACGCTTGCGTTCTTATATACCGTTCCATACCGTCAACTCCAAGCCTTGGGCGTTTCGCGGTTTGCCTTGAACCACTCGGTATCCTTAAACAGGGTGGCGTTGTTCGAGCAACGCACTTTAAGAGTTCCGCCGTTCGAAGTAATTACGATATTCCCGTTCATGGGCGCAAAACCGTCCTCGTTATCCGCAACCATGGTCGTCACGAACACCTGCGCGGTGTACGGCGCGACGCGGTTGACGAAATCCTGCGTGGGGAATTGATTCGCCGTATCCTTGGTATACTCGTCGCTACCGCAACAGCAACACACGCACACGATCTCGGGACGAATGACCTCCAACAGCGCGGTGGTGCTGGAAGTTTTACTGCCGTGATGTCCTGCTTTGAAAAGCTTGCACTTGGGCAAATCGTTATTTTCCACCAACGACGCTTCGCCGTCCTTTTCCAAATCACCCGTGAACAGGTAATTGTTTTCCCCGCCCTCGTAGGTTTCCGTCAAGAGTATACAAACGGAGTAATCGTTTTCGTCGTCCGTGCGCTCTTCGTAAAAGCGTTGATAGAGGAAGTTCATGCTCACCGTATCGGACAACGCGTAGCTACGCCGTGCGCCCTTTTCGTTATTCCAACATTCGAGCGCGGTGTAATGTTTCGCGCCCGCCTGCACCTCTTTGGCGCGCTCTTCTTGGTAACGCTCGTAGATTTGCGTGTCCTTATCCGTCAACGGGAAATCGATAATCGTTTCGCAAACGAAACTTTCGAACACGCCCGGCGCGATCGTCGTACCGACGAATCCCGAAATATGGTCTTGATCGGCGTGGGTCACGATTACGTATTCGAGCACGCCGTCCGTGTAAAATTCCTCTATATACGGCACGATCGTACCCGCGGAAGCTTGAATCGAGCCTGCGTCGATCAACACTTCCGTGTTCCCTACTTTAATCAAGGTGCAATCCCCCGTGTACTCGTTGCCGAGCATGAGGAAATGGATACTCAAATCGCTCCCGACGATTTCGGAAACGACCTGCTGATCAAACGCGCCCGCTTGACTCTCCACGCGATCGGAAGAGGGCTTTTGCTCGCTCGTCATATCGCGCAAAAACGGAATATCGATAATCCCGCTTCCGTGCAGTAAACATACCGCGATAAGTACGATAATCACCACCGTAAAAAGAAAGGAGAGTATCGGGTGTTTCTTTTTGAATTTCTTTTTTTTCTTTGCCATACTTGCCTCGTATTTGCAAAAACCGCCGTCGTTATACGCGACGGCGGTCTGCCTTTACAAAATGGTTATTTCCTTACCCAATTACATGGATTCGTGAATGGTTCTGGAAATAACGTCGTCTTGCTGTTCCTTCGTCAACTTAATGAAGTTTACAGCGTAACCGGATACGCGAATGGTGAGCTGAGGATACTTTTCAGGGTGCGCCTGCGCGTCCAAAAGCGTTTCACGGTTGAAAACGTTTACGTTGAGGTGATACCCGCCGTCTGCTACGTAGGTATCCAACATTTGAACCAAATTATCTACTCTGTTCGACATAATATTATCTCCTTTTATATAGTATATTCTTTATTCTTATCGGTTGCGATTTTCGTTTCGATTTCGCACGCGCGCCTTTACCGACGCGCCCGCCCCACGCGCTCCGCTTTTACAAACGGGGCTTTCGCAACCGAAGAATACGCTTTGAAAAACGAGGATTAGTCCTCTTTACCGAGCGAGCCGGGCGTAATCGAGAAGGTGTTGGAAATACCGTCTCTCGAATACTCGTAAGGAAGCTTCGCTACCGATTCCAACGACGCCAAAGCACCGTTGCAATCTCTACCGTGCATAGGGTTCGCACCGGGCGCAAGCGGAGTACCCGCTCTTCTGCCATCAGGCGTGTTACCCGTCTTCTTACCGTATACGACGTTGGAGGTAATGGTAAGAATGGAGGTCGTGGGAACGCTGTCGCGATAGGTGTAGTGGCTCTTAACCTTCTTCATGAAGGTCTTAACCAGCCATACGGCGATTTCGTCCGCGCGATCGTCGTTGTTGCCGTACTTGGGGAATTCCCCTTCGATCTTGAAGTCTACCACGATACCGTCTTCGTTGCGGATGGGGTATACTTTCGCGTACTTGATTGCCGACAAGGAGTCCGCCGCGCAGGAAAGACCCGCGATACCCGTTGCGAAGAAACGGCGAACGTTCGTGTCGTGCAACGCCATTTCAAGCGCTTCGTAGCTGTACTTATCGTGCATATAGTGGATAAGGTTAAGCGTGTTCACGTACAAGTCCGCAAGCCAAGTCATCATGTTTTCGAACTTCGCAACCACTTCGTTATAGCAAAGCGCGTCGTTGCTCGTGATCGGCATGAATTCGGGGGAAACTTGCATGGGTTTGCCCGTAACCTTGTCTTTCATTTGTTCGTCTTTACCGCCGTTGATCGCGTAAAGCAAGCACTTCGCGAGGTTCGCTCTTGCGCCGAAGAATTGCATGTCTTTACCCACTCTCATACAGCTTACGCAACAAGCGATCGCGTAGTCGTCGCCCATTTCGGGACGCATCAAATCGTCGCTCTCGTATTGAATGGAAGAGGTTTCGATGGAAAGTTGCGCGCAGTACTTCTTGAAGCCTACGGGCAATCTCTTCGACCAAAGCACCGTGAGGTTGGGCTCGGGTGCAGGACCGAGGTTTTCAAGGGTGTGGAGAATACGGAACGCCGTCTTGGTGACGAGCGATCTGCCGTCTACGCCCATACCGCCGATTGCTTCCGTTACCCAAGTAGGGTCGCCGGAGAACAATTCGTTGTATTCTTTCGTTCTCATGAACTTCACGATACGAAGCTTCATAACGAAATGGTCGATAAATTCTTGCGCCTGTTCTTCGGTGATAAGACCCTTTTCGAGGTCGCGTTGAATATAGATATCGAGGAAGGTGGTGTTTCTACCGATCGACATTGCCGCGCCGTTTTGATCTTTAACCGCCGCAAGGTAGCCAAAGTACAACGCTTGGATTGCCTGTTGCGCCGTTTCCGCGGGTTTGGAAATATCGCAACCGTAGATCGCCGCCATTTCTTTGAGCGCTTTGAGCGCTTTGATTTGATCGGCAAGTTCTTCGCGGTTTCTAACCTTTTCGGGGGTCATGTCGCCGTTGATTGCGAGCTTGTCTTCTTCTTTCTTCTTAATAAGGTAATCTACACCGTAGAGTGCCACACGGCGATAGTCGCCGATAATTCTACCGCGACCGTACGCGTCGGGAAGACCGGTGAGAATGTGCGCCGAACGCGCCGCTCTCATTTCCGGCGTATACGCGTCGAACACGCCTTCGTTGTGCGTTTTACGGTATTTCGTGAAGATTTCTTTCACTTGCGGATCGAGCTTGTATCCGTACATTTCAAGCGCGCCTTCGGACATACGAATACCGCCGAAGGGTTGCAACGAACGCTTGAACGGCTCGTCCGTTTGCACGCCGACGATCTTTTCAAGATCTTTATCCAAATAACCTGCGCCGTGCGAGGTGAGCGTGGAAACGATCTTCGTATCCGCGTCCAAAACGCCGCCTGCCGCGCGTTCTTTCTTGGACAAATCGCAAACGATATCCCAAAGCTTTTTCGTAGCTTCCGTTGCGGGCGCAAGGAAACTTGCGTCGCCTTCGTACGGCGTATAGTTACGCTGAATAAAGTCGCGTACGTCTACTTCGTCGTCGCACCATTTACCGGGAATGAAACCTTCCCAACCTTTGTATTGCATCATAATCAGTACTCCTAAATATTATTTTTCTTATTTACAGACCCGTTTCTTTTGCGCGTGCTCCGCGCTTTGAAAGCGAATCGTTTTTTCATCGTTTTGCGTTCCGTCTTTCCTCGATCTTCGCGTCCAACCAAAGCTCTAAAATTTCCTCCGGTTGAAAACCCGAACAGCGGGCGAAGATCTCGCCGTCCTCGACGAGGAGAATGGTCGGCACTTTTTCCACGTCCCACGCTTCCATGAGCGCGAGCGTCGAATAGTCCGCTTCCACGTGCACGAGCCGTATATCTCCGCGCGCCGTGCAAAGCTCTTTCAATATGGGCATGAGCGTCAAACAGTTCGCGCAGGATTCTCCGCTAATCTCCACGCAACAAAGCCCTTGTAAATGCTCTTTGTAGTCTTTCTCGTTCATAGTTGTTTTTGCAAAATCTCCTTTGCTCTGCGTACGCTCTCTTTCGTGGGCGTTTCCACGCCTTGGAGCGGGTACTCTATACCGAGGTTCTTGTATTTCACCTCACCCAAAGTATGATAGGGAAGCACCTCGACCTTTTCCACCGTAGAAAGCGTATCGATAAACGTGCGCGTTCTTTCCAGCGTTTCCTCGTCGTCCGTAATCCCGGGCACAAGCACCTGCCGAATCCATATCTTTTTGCCGTTATCGCTCAAATACCGCGCGAAATCGAGCGTATTTTTATTCCCCTTGCCCGTCAACGCCTTGCATTTTTCGTCGTCGATATGCTTGATATCGAGCAAAAACAAATCGGTGAGCGCAAGCAATTTTTCGTGTTTTTCCACGCTTTGGGGATTGTCCTTATCAAAGGTAACGCCCGAAGTATCCACGCAAGTGTGGATTCCCTTGGCTTTGAGAATGGTGAACAGCTCGATCACGAAATCGATTTGCAGAAGCGGTTCACCGCCCGTCACCGTCACCCCGCCTTTATCGCCGAAATAGTTTCTATACTTCAACGCGCGCGTCGCCACTTCCTCCGCAGAATACGCCGTACCGCCCGCGCCCCAAGTATCGGGGTTATGACAATATTTACAGCGAAGCGGACAACCTTGCAAAAACGCCAAAAAGCGAATACCCGGTCCGTCCACCGTCCCGAAGGATTCGAACGAATGAATAAAACCCGTCATGTTTTTCTCCTCCTTCGTACCTCTTATATATTTATATATAAACCGCCTATATTATTATAAAACAATTTTGCAAAAATTTCAAGAGTTTGAAGGTAATTTTTTCGTAAAATTTTTACCATTTTTATAAACGGCTCAATTCCACTTCCCAAATTCCGTTTCTTCCCGCTTCACCGAATATCGTTTTCCGCACCATTTACAACGGGTATGCTGTAACCATTCCCGCTTTTTCACCGTTCGACTGCGCGTTTGGGTATGCCAGCCACCGCCGATCGTCGCGACGGTCGTGCCGTCCACGGTAACGGAAGTACCGCTCTCGTACACGTCCTCGTCCTTCGTTTCCGTAATTTCCGAGCGTTTCTCGTCGCTCACGAAAGTGGGCACTTTGCAATCAAAATGATAACACTTATCACACTCGGACAGGGAAAGCGGTATCCACGAAAAACAGCGGATAAAGAGGAAATACACCGCTCCGCCGAGGCAGATTGCGGGCACGAGCGGGGTCAATTCCGTTTCCCCTACCGTCCAATTCCAACCCTCGTAAAAGGCTTTTCTTGAAAAGATAAATCCGACGACGGAGCAAGCGCAAAGCGCGAGGTGAATCCAAAACAAACGGGTGAGCGGAGTCACGCGCACCTTTTTAATTTTTTCCACCTTCTTCTCGTCCACGAAGCCGTGAATATTCGAAAGCGTAACGCCGAATATTCCCATACCTGCCCCGCCGAACAAGCCGAAAATAACCATGATTACGCAAGGGGGCGTCAGCGCAAGCTCGGGCGGTAAAACGGTGTTTTCCGCACCGCTCCATTTCGCAAGCAACGCGCTTATAAGATAAGTAAGCGCACCGAAAACCGCCAACAAAACGAGCGCGACGGAAAGATGCGGAAAAAAGCGTTTCAACGCGTATTGCACGCTGTTATCCTCGGGATGGGGCGGTGGTTTGGGCGTGGAACGCTTGGTTTTTTTCACGGTATCGACCGCTTCGCCCTCCACGAACTCCCCTTTTTCAATTTGCTTAACCAAACGCCTCGCCTTAGCACATTCTTTACAACGCCCGTCCTTGCGCACCTTTGCGTCGGGGCGGTGCGGTTTGCCACAGTCGGGGCAAAAACGGCTTCTTATCTCTTCCATTTTTTCACCTCTACGATTTGAAAATAAAAATTTTTCTGCCCAAATAATTCCAAACGAGCACGATACAGGTCATAACGGCTTTGGCAATCCATTTTTTCCACGCCGTTCCAAATAAGGCGTTCGCGCCGAATAAGGACATTTCGGGGAGCAACGCAACGAGCAAAACCACGCCAAGCTCGGTAATCGCCAAGCCGATCACGCCGATCAGCGCAAACAGCGCGAACGATTTTTTCGAGCGGGACGCTTCCTCGTCCTGCACCGCGCGGAACACGAACCGCACGGAGAGTATCCAATTCACGGTAAGCCCCACGCAAAAACCGAGCGCGGTCGAAAGCACGAGCGACAGCGTTTCCCATTCTGCAAACACGAGCGGGAACACGAGCGCGTCGAACAGCCAAAACACGCAATAATCCACGACCGTCGCCGTACCGCCGACGAGCAAAAATCGGCATATCTCCCAAAAGAGCTGTTTTCCCGTTTGTTTAGCCATTTTCCCCCTCCTCCAAAGCGACGGAAATCGGCTTTCGTTTATAATCTTTCACGAGCGCGACGCACAGCAACGCGAGGTTGACAAATTGCACGAGCGCGACGAATTCAAGCGACAGATAGTTCGCGCCGAAGAGAAATCGGGCAATCGCGTAAAAGGAACAAAACGCCGTCAAAATCGCCGTGTACAACCGTTTGGGGCGCGCGAACGCGTATACGAGCGCAACGAGGTCGGCAAGATAGAAATACCGTTCGTGCATACGCGGTAAAAAGAAGGGCACGCCGAGGGCGAACAAGAGCGCGAAATCGATATAACTTTTTTTATCCCACTCCGCCTTGCGCCCGCAAATATACATGGCGAGCACGGTTAAACAAAGCGTGAATATAACGAGCGTCGCGGAAAGAATCCCCCACGAATTTTCGCGCACCGAGCCGAGCAACGCCGCGAAGGTGGGCGCGTTGAGCGTAAGGCGCGTATACTCCCCCGCTTGGTGGAAATACACCGTGAGAAGGTCGGCAAGGGGCTGTCCCGCAATCCAAGCGGGAATACAAAACACGAAATACACGCCCAAAATCAAGAGCGGGGAAACGAGCGGAATTTTCCGCTTAAACCAAAGCACGGCGAAAAGCGGTGCGATAAAAATCGCCTGCAACTTAAAGGCAAACGCCACGCCGTACAAAATTACGGCGGTGTATTTTTTATCCCGCAAAAGGAAGTATACGCTCGCCATACAAAAAGCGGTGAAAATGCAGTCGCATTGCGCCCACCACGCGCTATTGAGAAATACGGTCGGCAATAAAAACGCCGCCGCGTACGCGCATAAAGAAAGCGTTTTATTCCCCGTCAGTTCTTTTACGCAAAGCGCGGTGAACAGCGCGAGAAGTATATCGAACAGGCAGGAAACCGCCTTGATCGAATAGAGCGAATTTACGGGCAAATAGGTCAAAAACGCGAGGATATAGTAATACGCGGGCGTGTAGTCGCCGTACGATTCCCCAAGCGCCTTGAATCCCCCGTTCGCCTTGATTGAGTCAAACCATTTAACGAGAAAGGAATTGTAGTCGCCCGAACGGATATTAAAAAGCGGAATACGAAGCGCGAGCCCCGCAACCGTCACGAGCGCAAATAGCAAGGGCAGTTCCGCTTTCGGAAAATGCGTTTTCAGCCACGCGAAAACGCGTGCAAAAAATTCCTTGCACGCCGTCCATGCGCCTTTGAAAAACTCTTGCATATTCTCGCCTCCCTATATACGCTTTCCTCATATAGTATACTATATACGCACGAAAAAGTCAAATAAACGAAACGCACGGGCACATTTTTTTGTCGCGCGCAAAAACGGAAGAAATTCCCGTTCAATCCGTACACGGTAGGCGCAAATCTCCATGCAAGCCGTACGCGGTAATACAAAAACCGTTGCGAAAACGAGTTTCGCAACGGTTTTTTTCTTGTTATTTCGTAGAATCGTCGTCTTCGGCGGGCGTTTCTACCGTCGCCTTGTACGCGCCGATATACTGAGGCGTAACGCTCTTGTACGCCTTTGTACCCGTACCTGCGGGGATAAGCTTACCGATAATAACGTTTTCTTTCAAACCGACGAGGTAATCGCGCTTGGTGCGGATTGCCGCTTCGGTGAGTACTCTCGAAGTTTCTTGGAAGGATGCCGCCGAAAGGAAGGAATCGGTCGCGAGCGCCGCTTTCGTGATACCGAGAAGCACGCGCTTTGCAAGGGCGGGTCTACCGCCGTTTGCCATCGCTTTCGCGCTTTCGTCTTGGAAGGTAACCATGTCTACGAGTTCACCGGGCAAAAGATTGGTATCGCCCGCGTTCTCTACGCGTACCTTTTTGAGCATTTGGCGAACGATAATTTCAACGTGCTTATCGTTGATTTCAACGCCTTGCGAACGGTATACGGACTGTACCTGTTCAAGGATATAGTCCTGTACGCCCTTAACGCCTTGTACGCGGAGGATATCTTGGGGATATACGCTACCAGCGTTGAGCAAGACGCCCGGCGTAACCTTTTCGCCGTCTTTCACCTTAATTTCGGCGTTGAAGGGAAGGGTGTATTCTTTCTTCGTTTCGCCCGTCGCCTCGTCGCAAATCTTGATATGCTTCGAGCCGTCCGAATCGTCGATCGATACTACGCCGTCCACTTCGCAAATGGTTGCACAGCCCTTCGGCTTTCTCACTTCGAACAATTCTTCGACACGGGGAAGACCTTGCGTGATGTCGCCCGTCGCCGCGATACCGCCCGTATGGAAGGTACGCATGGTAAGCTGTGTACCCGGCTCACCGATGGATTGCGCCGCGATCGTACCGACCGCTTCGCCCACCTGTACGGGAAGGGTCGTCGCCATGTTTTTACCGTAACACTTCGCGCAAACGCCGAATCTCGACGAGCAAGCGAAGATACTGCGGATATTCACTTCCTTAATGCCCGCTTTCACGACTGCGTCCGCTTCCGCTTCGTCAATGAAACCGTTCATTTCCACGAGCACTTCGCCCGTTTCGGGGTGTACGATATTTTCCGCGGCAAATCTACCGAGGATACGCGAACGCAAACCTTCGATTTCCTTGCCGACCGTATCGTAAATCGCGCGAACTTTCAAGCCTTGGGGTTTTCTACCCGCACAGCAATCCTCTTCGCGTACGATAATCTCGTGCGATACGTCTACGAGACGGCGGGTCAAATACCCCGAGTCCGCCGTTTTCAACGCGGTATCGGTCAAACCTTTACGGCCACCGTGCGAGGAAATGAAGTATTCGAGAACGGAAAGACCGTTTCTGAAACACGATTTAACGGGAACTTCGATCTTTTTACCTTGCGGGTTTACCATTAGACCACGCATACCTGCGAGCTGTTTGATTTGGTCGATTGAACCACGCGCGCCCGAGTCCGCCATCATCCAGATGGGGTTGAACTTGTCTTCTTCGCCTTGCTTTTTAAGGAGCGCAGCCACTTTGTCCGTCGCCGCGTCCCATTGCGCGATAACTGCGTTGTAGCGTTCTTCTTCGTTCAAAAGACCGCGCGCGTATTTCTTCGCAATCTTGGATACTTCCGCTTCCGTACCCTCGATAATTCCTTCCTTTTCGGCGGGAATCTTCATATCGAATACGGAGGTCGTCAACGCCGCGAGCGTGGAGTATTTATACCCTCTTTCCTTCATGGCGTCGAGCACGTACGAAGCCTTAGGCGCTTTGCCCGTTCTAAACGACGCTTCGACGATACGCGACAAGTGCTTCTTACCGATTGCACGCGCGTTGCCGATAAACTCGGTGTCGAGTTCCAAACGGAGATACGATTCGGGCGTTTCGCGTTTTACGAAACCGAGGTCTTGGGGAAGACCTTCGTTGTAGATAAGTCTACCGATCGTCGTTTTGATAATACCCGAAACTTCGAGTTTGCCCGTCTTTTCGTTACGGCGCACTTCCGCGCACTTCACGACCGTTTCACCCGGTTTGTTTTCTACGGGGCATCTGTACGGCAAGGGAAGGTCTTCGAATTTGCCCTCGGGCAATTCCACCACGCGCTTGATATACGCTTCGTCCTGTTCGTGCGCAACCTTGTTTTGGTAAGCAAGGATCGCTTCGTTCTCGGACGAGTATACGGGCGCTTGGTAAACCTCGCCGTCCTCGCAAGGACGACCCTGTTCGTCGTACTTTTTACCCTCTTCGCGACGCTTAATCGTAAGATAGTACGCGCCGATAATCATGTCTTGGGTAGGCGACATGACCGATTTACCGTCGGCAAGCTTCAAAATGTTGTTTGCCGAAAGCATCAAGAATCTTGCTTCCGCTTGCGCTTCTACGCTAAGGGGAAGGTGCACAGCCATTTGGTCGCCGTCGAAGTCGGCGTTGAACGGTCCGCAAACGAGGGGCGAAATCTTAATCGCACGACCTTCGATAAGCACGGGTTCGAACGCTTGAATGGACAAACGGTGCAAGGTAGGCGCACGGTTCAAAAGAACGGGGTGGTCTTTGATAACGTCTTCGAGAACGTTCCAAACCATATCCTTCGTCGCCTTTTCTACGGCGCGCTTCGCCGTCTTAATGTTGTGGCATTGACCGCTTTCTACGAGCCGTTTCATAATGAACGGTTTGAAAAGCTCGATCGCCATTTCCTTGGGCAGACCGCATTGATAAATTTTAAGTTCAGGACCTACGACGATAACCGAACGACCGGAATAGTCTACACGCTTACCGAGCAAGTTTTGACGGAAACGACCCTGCTTACCGCGAAGCATTGCGGAGAGCGATTTCAAATCACGGTTGGAAGGACCTGCAAGCGCCTTGCCTCTTCTACCGTTGTCGATAAGCGCGTCCACCGCTTCTTGCAACATACGCTTTTCGTTCTTGATGATCATTTCGGGCGCGCCGATTTCCATCATCTTCTTCAAGCGGTTGTTACGGTTGATTACGCGACGGTACAAGTCGTTCAAGTCGGAGGTAGCGAATCTACCGCCGTCGAGCTGTACCATGGGACGGATATCGGGCGGAATTACGGGAAGCACGGTGAGAATCATCCATTCGGGGCGGTTTCCGCTCTTTCTGAACGATTCGATAACTTCCAAACGCTTAATCGCCTTGATCGCCTTTTGACCGGGGCCTTTGGGGTTGTTTTGTCCCTCTTCGAGGATCTTCTTGCAAAGCTCGCTTTCCGCGTCGAGGTCCACCGCCATTAAAAGCTCGCGAATCGATTCCGCGCCCATGCCTACTTTCAGCCCGGTTACGGAAGAATCGCCGTATCTCTCTTCAATTTCACGGAGCTGTTTATCCGTGATTACTTGCTTGTATTCAAGCTCGGTTACGCTACCGGGGTTCAACACCACGTAGGAAGCGAAGTAGATAACTTGTTCAAGCTGTTTAGGACCCATATTCAAAAGCAAACCGATTTTGGACGGAACGCCTTTGAAATACCAGATATGCGAAACGGGCGCGGCAAGCTCGATATGCCCCATTCTTTCACGGCGCACTTTCGAACGCGTAATTTCTACGCCGCACTTTTCGCAAACGTGTCCCTTGTATTTTACTCTCTTATATTTTCCGCAATGACATTCCCAATCTTTCATCGGCCCGAAGATCTTTTCGCAGAAAAGACCGTCCTTTTCGGGCTTTTGGGTGCGGTAGTTGATGGTCTCAGGTTTGGTAACTTCGCCGTACGACCATTCTCTCACCTTCTCGGGGGAAGCAATGCTGACTTGAATGGAATTGAAATCGTTTAATTCGTACATGGTATACCTCCTTAGTCCTCGTCGTCGTAATCTTCTTCATCGTCGAAGAGCTTGCCAAAACCGAAATCGTCGTCTTCGTCGAAGTCGTCCTCAAAGCCGTCTTCGTCGTCCGAATCCGATTCGTTGAAGCCGTCCTCGTCGTCGCCCTCTTCGTCGAAGATAGACTTGACGTCGAAATCGTCGTCCTCGTCGTCTTCGTCCTCGTCGTCCACGCTGAAATCGATTTCTTCGAGTTCCGCTTCTTTGAGCGAATCTCTACGGCTCGCTTCGTTATCCATCGTTTCCTCTTCTTCCTCGAATTCGCGGATAACGAGCTCATCGCCCGATTCGGTAAGCACTTTCACGTCGAGCGCCAAGCTTTGCAACTCTTTCAAGAGTACCTTGAACGCTTCGGGAATCCCCGGCTCGGAAATGTTTTCCCCGCGAACGATCGATTCGTAGGTCTTCACACGCCCTACCACGTCGTCCGATTTTACGGTGAGGATTTCTTGCAAGATATGCGCCGCGCCGTACGCTTCGAGCGCCCAAACTTCCATTTCACCGAAACGCTGTCCGCCGAACTGCGCTTTACCGCCGAGGGGCTGTTGCGTAACGAGCGAATAAGGACCGATTGCACGCGCGTGGATCTTATCGTCTACGAGGTGGATAAGTTTAATCATATATTGCACGCCGATGGTAACGCGGTTTTCAAACGGTTCGCCCGTTCTTCCGTCGAAGACTTGGAACTTACCGTCTACCACGCCGTCGGGGTTGAGCAAATTGTTCTCGCGGAACATCACTTCGAGGTCTTTCTCCGTCGCGCCGTCGAATACGGGCGTAGCGATCTTCCAACCGAGTTGCTTACACACGTAGCCGAGGTGCACTTCGAGTACCTGACCGATATTCATACGCGAAGGAACGCCGAGCGGGTTCAAAAGGATTTGCAAAGGCGTACCGTCGGCAAGGAAAGGCATATCCGCTTGCGAAAGCACGCGGGAGATAACGCCCTTGTTACCGTGACGACCCGCCATCTTGTCGCCCACTTGGATCTTACGCTTTTGCGCGATATATACGCGAACGAGCTTGCTTACGCCCGGTTCGAGTTCGTCTTTGTTCTCTCTCGTGAACACTTTTACGTCCACGACCACACCGCCTTCGCCGTGCGGTACTTTGAGGGAAGTGTCGCGCACTTCTCTCGACTTCTCGCCAAAGATTGCGCGAAGGAGTCTTTCCTCGGGCGTAAGCTCCGCTTCGCCCTTCGGGGAAACTTTACCTACGAGGATATCCCCGCTGGAAATTTCCGCACCGATACGAATGATACCGTCTTCGTCCAAATCTTTGAGCGCGTCGTCGCCCACGTTGGGAATGTCGCGCGTAATTTCTTCCGGTCCGAGCTTGGTATCTCTCGCTTCCGTTTCGTATTCTTCGATATGAATGGAAGTGAACACGTCGTCTTGCACGAGTTTTTCCGAAAGCAAGATAGCGTCTTCGTAGTTATAACCTTCCCATTCCATATAACCGATAAGAATGTTTTTACCGAGCGCAAGTTCGCCGTTGTTGGTGGAAGGACCGTCGGCAATAATCTCGCCCTTGTACACTCTGTCGCCCGTAGAAACGATGGGGCGTTGGTTCAAGCAAGTACCCGCGTTGGAGCGTTCGAATTTCTTCAAAGGATATTCGCGCACCGTGCCGTCGTCTTCTTGCACCTTAATCATGTTCGAGGAGCAGGAAACGACCATACCCGCTTCTTTCGCGGTGACGATTACGCCCGAATATTTCGCGATATCGCCTTCGATACCCGTCGCAACGATCGCGGATTCCGTTTTGAGAAGAGGAACGGCTTGCCGTTGCATGTTCGAGCCCATGAGGGCACGGTTGGTATCGTCGTTTTCAAGGAAGGGAATGAGCGCCGCCGCAACGGAAACGAGCTGTTTGGGCGAAACGTCCATATAGTCCATTTTTTCGCGAGGCATTTCCGTAATATCGTTTTGGTGACGGCAACCTACGCGTTCGTTGATAAATCTCCCCTCTTCGTCGAGCGGTTCGTTCGCCTGTGCGACGATATATTTATCTTCTTCGTCCGCGGTGAGGTAGTCCACGTGCGTCGTAACGATCCCCGTTTCCTTGTCCACACGGCGGTACGGGCTCATGATAAACCCATACTCGTTTACCTTTGCAAAAGTAGCGAGCGAGGTGATAAGACCGATGTTTTGACCTTCGGGCGTTTCGATAGGACACATACGACCGTAATGGGTGTGGTGAATGTCACGCACTTCGAAGGTAGCGCGATCTCTATTCAAACCGCCAGGACCGAGCGCGGAAAGCTTACGCTTGTGCGTAAGTTCTGCAATCGGGTTGGTTTGGTCCATGAATTGCGAAAGCTGGGACGAACCGAAGAACTCGCGGATAACCGCCGATACGGGACGGATATTGATAAGTCCCGACGGGGTGATTTCCATGGGGTCTTGCGTCGCCATTCTTTCTTTGATAAGTCTTTCGAGTCTTGCGATACCCACGCGGAGTTGGTTTTGAAGCAACTCGCCTACCGAACGCACGCGGCGGTTGCCGAGGTGGTCGATATTATCCGTCGTACCGATGCCGTAGCAAAGGTCGAGGTTGGTGGAAATGGACGCAACGATATCGTCCACCGTGATATGCTTATGGCAAAGCTTATCGATAAGCGGACGGAGTTCTTTCTTTTGTTCCTTGGTGGGAACGGGGTGTTCGCTTGCGAGAATTTCGTGGAAAAGCTTACAAGCCGCAACGAACTTGCGACGGTTGTCCTTTCTCTTTTCGCGGTTCTTCTTTTCTTCCGGCTTTTCGTCCGGTTCTTCCGCCTTTTCCACCGTGTAGTAAATCTCGTTGATCGCGTCCACGTACTTTTCCGCTACCTCTTCCACCGAAAGCGTCGCACATTCCTCTGCGAGCATTTTCGAGAAACGGTAGTTGGGATAGTAAACGGTGGGAAGCAAACCGAAGTCTTTCGCACGCGCCTGTACGGGCACGTCGGAAATTTCCGAGAAATCCACCGTGCCGTTGGAAATGATCTTGTGACGGATCTCGCCGTCTTCGGGATCGTCCACGAGTACGAAAATTTCGTTAATACCGCAGTTTTGGATTTCCTTGGCTTGTCTTTCGGAAATCTTTTCCCCTTCGGTAACGATCACTTCGCCCGTTTCGGGGTTGACGATTGTATCCGCCGCACGGCAACCGGGCAAACGGAACGCCATGTTCAACTTTTTATTGTACTTGTATCTGCCCACCTTCGCGATATCGTAACGGCGGGGATCGAAGAACAAATTGTAAAGGTGCGCGCGCACGGAATCTTCCGTAGGCGCTTCACCCGGGCGCAAACGGCGGTACAATTCGTACAAGCCGTCCGATTCGCTCTTCGCGGTATCCTTTGCGAGCGTCGCCGCGATAATCTTATCGCCGGGGAACAAATCCTCGATCGCGCGGTTCGAGCCGAAGCCGAGGGCACGCAAAAGCACCGTGATGCACAGCTTCTTCTTTCTGTCTACGCGAACGTAGAGCGCGTCTTGCGCGTCCTGTTCGAGTTCGAGCCATGCGCCGCGGTTGGGCATAACGGTGGTCGCGAACATTTCTTTACCCGTCTTGTCCTTGCTCGACGCGTTGTATACGCCGGGGGAACGAACGAGCTGAGAAACGATAACGCGCTCTGCGCCGTTGATGATGAACGCACCGTTTTCCGTCATAAGCGGGAAATCGCCCATGAATACTTCTTGATCGAGAACTTCGTTCTTGACCTTGTTCACGAGGCGCACTTTCACGCGGAGCGGAAGCGCGTACGTAGCGTCGCGCGTACGGCACTCTTTTTCGTCATACTTGGGTTTATCGCCAAATCTGTGCTCTAAGAAGTAGAGCTCAAAGTGGTCGGAGTAGTCGGTGATCGGGGAGAAATCCTCGAACACCTCGCCGATACCCTCTTCAATGAAGGTATTGTAGCTGTCTTTCTGGATCTCGACGAGATCGGGAATGTCGATTACTTCGTCGATTTTACCGAATTTTCTTCTTTCGGTTTTTCCATACTTGGAGATAGGTAAATCCATCGTGTAAAGTTGCTCCTTTATTTTTTTCAGCGATCTACCGAGTATATCTTTTCATCGATAAAAATCGAAATTTTCTTTATTTTTTCTCGTTATGCTTTACTTTTGCGAAAAATTGCGGTATAATAGATATACGCAAACGCCCGTTTTGCCACTCTTTCCCTTATTTTTCAAGGGATTCACGGATTTTCAAATTTTTGAAAATTTTCCGCCGAGCGGCATTACGCCATAATAGCATAATGATACATTATCTAATTATATCGCTTGAAAACAAAATAGTCAAGCATTTTTGCGTGAAATTTGAAAAAAAAATTTTTAGAGGATAAAACGAAAGGAGTTCTTATGCGTATCGATAAATTTTTGAAAGTGTCCCGTATCTTAAAACGCCGTACGGTGGCGCAGGAAGCGTGCTCGGAAGAAAAGGTGCTTATCAACGGCAAACCCGCCAAGCCCTCCACCGCCGTGAAAATCGGCGACGAGGTGGAAGTTTTGTACGCCTCGGGCAGTTTGAAATTCCGCGTGCTCAATATTAAAGAAACGGTGAAAAAGGACGAGGCGTCCTCTTTGTACGAGGTGATCGTATGAGTTATACGGTATGCGCGATTGTTTGCGCCGCGGGCAAGGGCACGCGCGCGGGATTTGCGAAAAACAAGTTACTGCTTAAAAAGGGGTTCACCGTTTTGGAAAAGACGCTCCGCGCGTTCGACTATCCCTCTATCCACGAAATTATCGTTACTTCTTCCAAAGAAAATTTCAACGAAATCTCGGAGATTTGCCAAGCCTTTCCCACCGCGCGCGCCGTGCTCGGCGGAGAAACGCGTTTGCGATCGGTGAAAAACGCACTCGAAGAAGTACAATCGGATTTGGTGCTTATCCACGACGGCGCGCGTCCGTTCGTCACGCGCGAGGTCATTGAAAACTGTATTCAAAGCGTAAAGGCGTACGGGAGCGGGATTTGCGCGGTGGAATGTCGCGATACGGTGGCGCAAACGGACGGCGAATATATCCTTACCGTACCCAATCGCAACGCTTTACGGCAAATCCAAACCCCACAAGGGTTCTTCACGGAAAATATCCGTTCGGCGTACCGCCTCGCTTTCGAACGGGAAGAAACGGATTTCACCGACGATTCGTCCGTGTTCGCGCGCTTTTGCGGAAAGCCCCGTCTTTGCGCGGGCGACAGCAAAAATATCAAGCTCACCTATCCCGAGGACTTTGAAGAAACCGCGCGTTGCGGGTTTGGCGTGGATACCCACGCGTTCGGAAAAGAACAGCCGTATATCGTGTTGGCGGGCGTAAAAATCCCCTCGGACAGCGGTCTTATCGCGCACAGCGACGGCGACGTGCTCGTGCACGCGGTTATGGACGCGTTGCTTTCGGCGGCGGGTTTGCGGGATATCGGGTATTATTTCCCTGACTCGGACGAAAAATGGCGAAACGCAAATTCCATGGAAATGCTTTCCACGGTGCTTGCGCTAATCGACGAGCAGGGCTACGCCGTGAAGAATATTTCTATCGCCGTACAGGCGGAAAGACCCCGCCTTGCAAAGTATATCGAAGCCATGCAAAACTCCCTCTCGGGCGTTTTGAGAATCGACCCGACGGCAATCGGAATCACCGCGGGTACGAACGAGGGCTTGGGCTATATCGGCGAAGGCAAGGGCATTACCGTCAACGCGTACGCGTTATTGAAATCGATTAAATAGGAGAAAGTTATGGCAAGCAAACCCAAAGCCCCCTCTACGCAATTCGTTTGTACGGAGTGCGGGTGTATCGCGCCCAAGTGGTTGGGCAAATGCCCCGACTGCGGGAATTTTAATACCATGGAAGAAGAGGTCGTACGCGCCGAGCCCGCGCCGCTTGCGCGCGCGGGCGTTTCCCAAGTGCGGACGCGCGCCCTGCCCCTTTCCAAAATCGGCTACGAGAAATTCGACCGCGTAAAAAGCGGTATCGCCGAGTTCGACACGGTACTCGGCGGAGGTATCGTGCGCGGTTCGCTCGTACTGCTCGGAGGCGACCCCGGAATCGGGAAATCCACCCTGCTCACGCAAGTTTCCGCACACCTTGCAAAAACGCAAAAGGTGCTCTACGTTTCCGCCGAGGAGAGCTGTTCGCAGGTGAAAATGCGTTGCGAGCGGTTGGGGCTTACCTCGGACAATTTATACCTTCTTAACGAAACTTGTTTAGAGGACGTGGAATCGGCGCTTGAAGAGAGCCAAACGGTGATTATCGACTCCATTCAAGCGGTCTACACGGAAACGCTTTCCTCCGCGGCGGGGAGTGTGGGACAGGTGCGCGAGTGTGCGGCAAAGCTCATGCGGATCGCCAAATCCCGCAATATCACCTTTTTCATTATCGGACACGTAACGAAGGAAGGCTCGTTGGCAGGACCGAAAGTGCTCGAACACATTATGGACACCGTACTCTATTTCGAAGGACAGCAAGAGGATAATTACCGTCTTTTGCGCGCCGTCAAAAACCGTTTCGGTTCGGCGCAAGAGGTGGGCGTGTTTGAAATGACGGACGAGGGCATTAAGAGCGTAAACGATTACGCACAGCTGTTCCTCTCCGAGTCGCGCGGGGTTGCCGCGGGCTCGGCGGTCACGCCCTCGGAAAGCGGAAACCGCTGTATGACGGTGGAACTGCAAACGCTCATTGCCAAAACGGCGTTCGGCGCGCCCCGCCGTATGAGTCTTGGGGTCGATTACAATAAGCTCGTAGTGCTTATCGCCGTACTTGAAAAGCGGTGCGGTATCCCCTTTTATTCCTCGGACGTGTATATCAACGCTATGGGCGGTATACGCCTTGGCGAACCGTCCGTCGACTTGGCGATTTGCGCCGCGCTCGCGAGCGCGGCGAACGACGTGCCCATCGACCGCTACACGGCGATATTCGGAGAAGTGGGCTTGACGGGCGAGATCCGCCCCGTGTCGTACGCGGATAAACGGGTGAACGAATGTATCAAGACGGGCTTCAAGCGGGTGATACTCCCCGCGAAAAACGCGAAAGCCTGCCAAAAATACGCGGATAAGATCGAGTTAATCCCCGTGCAATACGTGGGACAAATGATAAAAACGCTCGGCTTAAAACCCGCCAACGCTCCACCCACTTTCGGAGCAAAAGAATAACGAAAAAGATACGCTCCAAAAGCCGTTCTGCTTTTGGAGCGTGATTTTTATATTCTATTCGTTCGCTTTGTCCTGCGGCGTTTCTCCGACCGTTTCCTCGGCGGGCGGAACGACCGCGTTTTTCTTTCGGCGGTATTCCTTCCACTCGGGAATGAGGTGGGGCAAAGACACGAGGAAAAACAGTACGATCAGTATGCCGATATATAACGCCAAGCGCACCCAAATATTTTCAGGCAAGATATTCGCAATCGAATCCCCCTCCGTGCCCGAAGCGAGATACATGAAGTTCGCGTCCTCTATGTTCAAGTTCGCGATAATAGCGAGCACCGCAAGCACCGCAAGGAACGCAAACGGCTTGTACACTCTGCGTATATTCGCGCGGAAACCGTGTACGAACATCATGTAGAAGACTGCGTACACGGGTACGAGATGCTCGATCCAAAATTGGTAATAGCGCGCGTAAGTAGGTCCTGCGTAGTGGATAACGGCGGGCGTAAAGAAAGGAATCACGCCGAGCGTTAAGCTCACGTAGTAAGCGATATCGAACGCGTGCTTACTCTTTTTCATCATCATGAACGCGCAAAGATACGCCGACCACTCGCACACCTGCAATGGAAGATAAGTAAGGAGCTGTTTGCCCTCGTGCGCGCTTCCCACGTACAAGAGTCGCCAATAGTAAAACGCCTCGTTGAAAATAATCAAAAACGCCAAGGCAAAACGGAGCGTTTCCTCCCCTTTCCAAGAGGCAAGCTTCTCGCGATAGCGATAGGTAAGAAAGATCGCGACGCCGAGCAAAAGCAACGGCAAGATATGCCAAATCGACCAATCGTAGAAATCCTGTTCCATGCTGTACCCAAAGAATCCCTCGTGGAAAAATTCGTACACGAACCCCGGAACAGCGGAAAGCAACCGAAACATACTTCTCTCCTTTCAATATATTATATTTCCATTATATACCTTTTCGTTTATTTTGTCAACCGAATACGGCAAATTTATTCTTTCACGCACGTAAACCAAAATTGGTTTACGTGTCCCTACATGAAACACGCAAACCTCAAACGCATGTAAACCAAAATTGGTTTACATACCCACGCAAAACACGCAATCCCAAAACACATGTAAACCAAAATTGATTTACATACCTCACACGAAAAACACAAACCCGAAACGCATGTAAACCAAAATTGATTTACGTGCCTCACGCGAACACGCAAAAATGAAACTTATGTAAACCGAAATTGGTTTACATACTTTACACGAAACACGCAAACCTCAAACGCATGTAAACCAAAATTGGTTTACATGCTTCTACGCGAAACGCGCAATCCAAAACATATGTAAACCAAAATTGGTTTACGCACCTCACGCGAAACACGCAAAAATGAAACCTATGTAAACCGAAATTGGTTTACATACTTTATGTGCAAAACACACCCGTCAAGCAAAATACTTGACAGGCTTACGTGGTACGCCGTCAACCGAAAACGGCAAATTTATTTCCCCTGTCACGAAAAATCCCCTTGCGAGATTCTCGCAAGGGGGAAATAAGGTTGCCGTTTTACGAATCGTCGGACGGGGCAACCGTCGTCGCGACTTCTACCGTCGCCGTATCTACGGAATCGAGTACCGAACGCCCGTAACGCACCGCGTTGATTTGTTCTTCCGTGAGATCGGGAATCAGCTTTTTCTTCAAAATAATGAATACTACTTCCGCAAGGAACATAATGATTGCGCCGATACCGTAAGCGATAAGCGCACCGTTTTGCTCGCTCGGAAATTCTAAGCCGTACATATTAAACACGACGAGCGGTGCAATAAAGGTAAGCACGCCGATGACCGTCATACCGATATTCGTATCTTTTACCTGTTTTTTTGCAGGTACGTTCATACACGCAACGCGGGAAAGCAACATAGAGAAATAAATGAACGGGAACATATAGAACAGACTGATTGCAAACGAAATCATGCCCAACGTCATTTCCACCTTTTGCCAATCGCTAAACGCCTCTTTCGTTTCAACCGCCGCGAGAAGCGTTTCGCTATCCAACAAGAACCCGCCCACGTTCGCGTTTCCAACCGTACACATAAACAAAACCGAACCGATAAGCGCCACCGTCGTAACGATTTGCATTACGTTAAGATACTTCGTTTCGTTGGGCGTATACGTCTTCATGCGCGACCCGAGTACGTTCACCGCCACCACGATCGACGCAATCACCGTCATCACGATAACGGTTGCCGTCGTGCTCGATTCGGGGAAATACAACGCCAACAGGAAAAACAGCGGTAACCCGATAAATACTTGGTTTACGTTACACGAAACCTTTCCGTAAATTTTCGCAGGGTCTTTTCTGTTCGCAAGGAACTGAATAATCGTCTTCAACGCGTACACGAACATAACGATCGGGAATACGATCGCCGCAATCAGGAAGAAGATCCCCGACAGCAACAAGTTTACCAAACCACCTACGGAAAACGTGGAATACCCGCCCGGTCCTATTACGTTCACCTTGGAAATCAAGCCCGTAAGCAAATACGCCGTTTCCAAAGCCCCGTCCGTTACCGCGCTCGGATCGATATTCGCCAGCTTTTCCGCCGCGTTTGCAAGCGTTTCCAAATCCGTTTCGTTCTCCGTGGCGTTCTTAACCGTATTTACCGCGTACACGCACCCCATCACCTTAATCGCCTTAGGGAAGGAAAATACCGTTTTGAAAATCGCGGGCTTTATTTCGTATCCCGCGCCCGTTTCCTCCACCGCGTCCAACTTCTCGTAGTACGCCTCGAACTGCTTTTCAATCGCCTCCACGTTCGCTTCGTCCGCTTCCGCAAGCGCTTTCGCTTCCGCAAGCTCCACCACCTCCGCGATGTTCGCGTGCATGGCGTTCCCTTTCATTTGCAAAGAAGCAACGGGAAAGAGCGAGAGCACGAACATCAAAACGGACGCCGCCACGCACACGATTACTTGAATCAGCGTGACTTTTTTGCGTTCTAAATTCAACATGTCCTTTTACCTCCGTTGCGCGCGTTTAGACCTTCGCGCGCCATTTATTTTTTCGACTTTTATATTATATATCACCTAATATACGATTGTCAAGCAAAAAATCGTATAATATGCGATAATTTTTTTTGAAAAGCGAAGAAAATAAGGTAGGAGGGAAAAACGGATATGACGTTAGAACTTATACAGGAACGGTTACGGGAGTGCATCAGGCACGCGCCATACTCTCAAAAGGAAATAGCCGTAGCGGTAAACGTTTCCCCGCAAACGATTTCCAAGTATATGAAGCAAAACATATTCCCCGCGCTTGACACGCTGGCGAAGCTGTGTGCGTTTTTGGACGTGCGTTCCGATTATATTCTCGGGCTTTGCGAATATTAAGGACGGGCAAAAATCAAGCCCCGCCGAATCCGTTCGGCGGGGCTATATGCGTTAAAGCAAGGTTTTCATAAGTTCCTCGCGAGATTTGGGAGAAAGATACGCGGGCGGGATATCCAGCGCGGTTTTGCAACCGTACGCACCCTCGGCGTGCAAACGGTACACGGCGCGGGCGTACGCCACGAGTACGGACGCGGTGAACTCGGCGTTGGATTCGAGTTTGAGCGAATATTCAACGACGTGTTGATTTCCGCCCCCCGTTTTTCCGCTACGGATCACGACCCCGCCGTGGGGCAGTCCCCCGTGCTTTTCGTTGAGCTCGGCTTGGGAAATAAAATGCACCGTCGTGTCGTAATCGGCAAAGTAATTGGGCATCGTCACGATTTCCTTTTCAATGCGCGCCTTGTCCGCCCCCTCTTTTGCGACGACGAAACATTCCCTCTTATGCTTTTCGCGCGTAGAAAGCGTGGGATTCTCCCCCCTACGGACGGCGGAAAGCGCCTCGTCCACGGGAATGGTATACTGTTTCGCGTCCGCAACGCCGTCAATGCGACGAATTGCGTCGGAGTGACCTTGGCTCACGCCCTTGCCCCAAAAGGTATAGTCGTTCCCTTCGGGCAACACGCACCCGCCGTATAAGCGGGCGAGCGAAAATAAGCCCGGGTCCCAGCCCACGGAAATGACCGCCGTTTTTTGCGAAGCCGTCGCCACGGCGTTTACGCGCTCAAAGTGTTGCGGGATTTTCGCGTGCGTGTCGAAGCTATCCACTACGCAAAAATACTTCGCAAGCGCGGGCGTTTGCTCGGGCAGGTCGGTAGAACTGCCCCCGCAAAGCACCATGATATCAATTTTATCTTGAAAGTCGAGTACGCCGTCGGCGGAATACACGGGCACGCCCGTAAGCGTTTGCACCGTTTCGGGCGCACGGCGGGTGAATACCCCTACCGCCTGCATATCGGGGTTTTGCGCGATAGCAAGCTCTACCCCCTTGCCGAGATTTCCATAACCGTAAATACCGATACGAATAGCCATATTTTTATACCTCACTATTTTATTATAGCACTTCCGCCCGCGTTTTTCAAGCGGTTACGCGCAAAAAAAACGCGAAAAAATTCACAATCTTTTATAATTTCCATGCACGGAAATTATAAATAGAAAAAACCTGCGAAAAAACGCAGGTTTTTTATCGTTAGAACATTTCCACGTACGCGTCGCGCTCCGCGCCGACGGATACGTATTTAATCTTGCAGTCGCAAGCCTTTTCCAAATACGCAATATAGTCGAGGGCTTCCTTGGGCAAATCCTCTTTTTTACGGCACTTGGAAATATCGCAATGCCAACCCTTTACCGTTTCGAATACGGGCTTGCAATCGTCAAGCACGTCGATAAACGGGAATTCGTGGATAATCTCCCCGTTTAACTCGTACGCGGTACAAACTTCGATTTCCTCGTAATCGGAAAGAACGTCCATTTTCGTAAGCGCGATTTCCTTTGCGCCTTGGCAACGAATACCGTAGCGGGACGCCACCACGTCGAACGGACCGACTCTGCGGGGTCTGCCCGTCGCCGCGCCGTATTCTCCGCCGAGGTCGCGAAGACGCTTCGCTTTCTCGTCGAAGTATTCCGCCGTGAACGGACCTTCGCCCACGCAAGTGGAATACGCTTTCATGATCCCCACCGAGTTATCGAGTTGGAGCTGGGGTACGCCCGCGCCGATCGGCGCGTACGCCGCGATCGTCGAGGAAGACGAGGTGTAGGGGTGGATACCGAAATCGATATCGCGCATTGCGCCAAGCTGTGCCTCGAACATAATATTCTTACCCTGCGCGTTCGCTTCCGTAAGGTACAAGCCCACGTCGCAAACGAAGGGAGCAAGCTCTTTGCCGTATTCCTCGAAATACGCAATCATATCCTCCGTCTTCACTTCTTCCGCTTTATAACCGCCCACGACGGTGAGGTTCTTCCATTCCACGATGTCCGCTACGCGCGCGTACATTTTTTCCGTATTGAGAAGCTCGCCCATGCGGAACGCTTTTTTATAGTATTTATCCGCGTACACGGGCGCGATCCCGCGACGGGTAGAACCGAATTTCTTGCCCGCGAGTCTGTCCTCTTCCAAACAGTCCTGCAAAACGTTGTACGGCATCGTGATTACGGCGCGGTCGGAAATTTTAAGATTTTCGGGCGTGATCTTGATCCCCGCCTCTCTAAGCTTTGCAATTTCCCCGCAAAGATGTTTGATATCGATAACCATACCCGGTCCCATAACGTTGACGACCTCTTCGCGCAAAATGCCCGAGGGAAGCAGGTTCAAAATGAACTTACCGCGTTCGTTGATAACGGTGTGCCCCGCGTTGTTCCCGCCTTGATAGCGACAAACCACGTCGAAATTTTGCGAAAGCAAATCTACCATTCTGCCTTTGCCTTCGTCACCCCAGTTGATACCGCAAATAGATGTGAGCATAATATTTCTCCTTTTGTTTCTCTACGCAATATAATGCGCAAAAGCAAGCGTTTTTCCCCGCCTTTGCAAACGAAAAACGCCCGCGCCCATTTTGCGAGCAACTTATTATACCGCATTTTTCCTATCTTGTCAAGCCAAAAAGCCCCCTTACGCGTTTTTTGTCAAAAATGCTTTCGTCTTTTATTTATATATATAGAAACATGCAAGTATACGAGGTAGAGTTGTAAAATTTCTCACCGTCTTGGGATTCCTTTTGATTAAAACGCACACGGCATATATACAAGCAATTTTGCTTTATATAGGATATATTCAAATCCCCAGTCTCTTTTATTTTTATTACCTGATACTCCATTTCCACGTCAAAAATCTCGTCGCCACTTTTCGCAACAAATTTAGGCGGACTTGTCATGATATATAAATCGTATCCGCCAACCCCACCGAGCAAATAGCTATCCCTAATACTCTTTTCATTTTCAATTACGATCTCGGGAGTTATAGCAGTATCGTTTTCCCCCACGTTTAATTTAACCTGAAAATTCATTGCCTTCGTACCGTATTTGGGCATTTCGGGAATATGGTACGTAATATAATGCGTCCCTGATTTTTTTTGTAATTGCGTAACGGTTTTGGATTTACGCCAAAAATAATTATAATCAAACTCTCCTTTCGTTTTCTCTTCGCCCTGTTCGATTACGTAGTCAATTTTCATTCCGTCTATCAACGGAATACCCCCTACTATCGGCTCCCATATAGCCGTACCGCTCGGACGATTGTCACTATAATACTTTTCAACCCGAAATTCCGCAACGTAACACAACTCGTTGAAAGGATAAAACGCAACGTCTTTTTCAAACGTACCGTTTTCTTCCGTTAAATTTGCCTCAAAAAAATTTCCGTCGTCACACCAACCCGAAACTCTAAGCGTTACTTCATAATATACTTCTACTTCATTTTCCCCCGTTTTTTTACAGGAAGAAAAAAACAAACACGTGAAATTAAAAATAAAAAAAACGCATACTATAATTTTTAATAAACTTTTTCGATTTCGTTGCATAAACAAACTCCTTCACGTATATTATAGCATATTACTATATTTTCCGTCAACGCCTTTACCAAAGAAAAATTTTTTTGTAAAAATTTCCTTTACCCTATTGACAAATTTCAAAAAAAAGGGTATTATAATATAGAAGAAAAAAATAGATAAGGAGGTTCGTTTATGTATTGTAGAGAATGTGGAGAAAAATTAAAACTGCGGTTTTGTGAAAACGAAGGGTTAGTGCCCTATTGTGACAAGTGCGAGGCGTATATGTTCCCGCAATTTTCCGTGGCGGTGTCCATGGTCGTTACCAACCGCGCGCAGGACAAAATCCTGCTTGCAAAGCACGTGGAGGACGACGATTTCATTTTGTTCGCGGGCTACGTGAAAAAGGGCGAAAACGCCGAAAAGACGATTCCGCGCGAAATCAAGGAAGAGCTTGGCTTAGACGTCGTGAAAGCAAAATATACGTCCTCGCGCTATCATAACCGCAAGGACGTATTGATGCTCAATTTTATCGTAATCGTGGAAGACAAACCGATCAAGTGCAATCTTGCGGAGATTGCCGAAGCGCGTTGGTGCACGCCCGAGGAGGCAGTCGCCCTCATTCGCAAAGGCACGACGGCGGAATTTTTCTTAAACAACGCCGTACGCGAATTGAAAAAGAAAATTTAACCGCGACTTTAACGCAAAGACGCGCCCTCTACGCGAGGGCGCGTCCTTTTTGTTTATAATCTTATAACGCTCCGAGCAACAGCATAAAGCCCGTTAAAATAATCAAGAACGCGAAGTTGAACGCGGAGAACACGCCCACGTAATACCCCGTTTTCCCGGGATTGTTTTTCACGTATTCGCGGAAGGTGATCAAGCTTGCAAGCGAGGAAATGAGCGTTCCCACACCGCCGATATTCACGCCCACCAAAAGGTCCGCGTAATTGCCCGTAAACTGCGAAAGCAAAATCGCCGAGGGCACGTTACTGATACATTGGCAGGACAAAACGCTAACGAGCAAGGTACTCTTATTCAATAACCCCTCGAAGAGGTTGCGCACCGCCTCGATTCTCGCCATGTTCCCCGAGAAGATAAAGAAGAACACGAAGGTCAAAAGCAAGGGATAGTCCACCATTTTCAACGCTTTTCTATCCAAGAACAGCAACGCGACGGGAATGACGATCAACCCGACTATATACGGAATCCCTCTAAACACGATAACGATCGACAGCGCAAACAACGCCAAATACACGACCGTACGCCAAGGCGAAATTTCCATTTTTTCGTCGGCAAGCTCCAACGGTTCGGGTTTTACGAAAATAATACAACAAACGGTGATTAGCGCGACGGACAGCACGAACGGGGGCGCCATAATGCCCATAAATTCAAGCGTAGGAATTTCAAAGGTGCTATACAGGTACAGGTTTTGCGGGTTTCCAAAGGGGGTAAGCATACCGCCGAGGTTCGCCGCGATATTTTGCATGATAAAAGTAAACGCCATGTATTTTTGTTTACCCGTCGTCGTGAGCACCAAAAAGCCGAGCGGCAAAAAGGTGAGAAGCGCCATATCGTTGGCGATAAGCATAGAGCCGATAAAGGTGATATACACGAGCCCCAAAACGCTCATGCGCGCCGTTTTGAAAAGCTGTACGACCTTTCGTGCGAGCATATAGAAAAAGTTAATATTTTTCAACGCGCAAACGACCGCGAGCACGCAAAAAAGACAGGTGAGCGTGCGGTAATCAAAATAATCGAGGTACGCCTTATCGGGCGGAACGAAAAAGCAGGTGATAATCGCCGCGCAAAGCGCGATCACCATGACCACGTTCTTTTTCACGAACGCTTTTAACCACCCCCAAAAGGTGAGCGGTTTTTCCGCCGTGTGCATTTCATTGGGAAGTTCCTGCTCGGCAACCTCCGCCGTTTCCGTAGTTTCCATTTCTCTTAATTATCCTTTTCCGAAATTCTCGCTTCGCGAATCCCGTTTCTTCTGCAATATTCTTGCACGAGCGAGCCTTCCTCGCAGTATACGGTAACTTTCGTTTCGCAACCGTCGAAAATGCCCCAGCCGAGCTCTTTTACGGAATCGGGAATCACCACCTTTTCCAAATTGGTACAGCCTCTAAACGCGCAGTCGTCAATGCGTTCCACGGAATCGGGAATTTCCACTTCATCCAAGAGCGCGCAGTTGCAGAACGCGCCTTCGCCGATCTCGTGCACGCTGTCGGGAATGGTGATACGGTTGAGCTTTTTACATTCGCAGAACGCCCAATCGCTAATGAGCATAACGCTATCGGGAATATCGTATTGCACTTCACGGCTACTCGCGGGGTACGCGATAATCACCGATTTATTCTTATTGAACAAGACGTGATCGCTACCCTCTCTCTTATTGGGTTCGGATTTATAATACTTGTTCTTGGGGTGTACCTTAATCGTTTTCAACGCTTCGCAACCGCGGAAAGGCGCGTTGCTAATGTTGGTAACGGAGGAAGGCAATTCGATCGTATGCAAAACGCGACAGTTCTTGAACGCGCTCTTACCGATTTTCTTCAAGCCTTCGTGGAATTCGATTTTCGTAAGGCTTACGCAACCGTTGAACGCGAGGTCGTCGATCTTCGTCGTCGATTCGGGGATATCCACCGATTCGAGCGCGATACAGTCGGAAAACGCGCTCTCGCCCATAATCGTAAGGTTCTTGGGCAATTTGATCGAGTGCAGGCTCTTACAACTGTTGAATACGCCCCCGTAAATTTCCGTCAAGCCCTCGGGCAATTTCACCTCGGAGAGAAGTGCGCAGTTTTCAAACGCACGCTCGCCGATTTTGATACAGTTATTTTTAATATTCAACGAACGCATATTCGTACAGTCACGGAACGCGCTCTCGCCGATACGAATGGTGTTTTCGGGAATTTCCATGCTTTCAAGGCTGGTACAGCCACGGAAGCTTTCAAAACCGATATTTTCCAACGATTCGGGCAATTTAATGGTATGAAGCGCACGACGGTTTTTGAACGCCTCGGCGCAAATGTCTTTGATCCCCTCGTCTACGACGATACTTCTGCCGTTGTCTTCGCACTTTTTGAGCGTGGTGTTCTCAATCGTGAGTCTGTCCATCGCCGCCGCGGGCAAATCGCGCACCATGGAGCGCACCAATTTTTCCATATTGTCCGCAACGCCGTGGTGGGTGTTCGCAAGCAAGATTTGGAAGGAGGGAGGCACTTCCACCCCGTCCAAATAAATGGGATACAAACGCTTACCGTATTCGCGCGCAACGATAATTTCCATACCGCAGAAAGGCGAAAGCATGGAAGCTTCGGACACGAACAAAATCACCGCCTCGCAGTTCTTGATACGAACGCGCAGTTCGTCGCGGAAATCGTTCCCCGTTTCGCAAGATTCGTCGTACCACATACGGTATTTTTTATCGTACAACGCGTCCAAAATGGGGTATACTTTCGCGGTATCTCTATGCGAATAGCTAATAAACAAATACGGTTCGTCCCCCGTATACGCTTCGAATTTCGTGCGCATTTGCACGTACGCGGGCTTTGCGTCCACGGGCTTTTCCGTTACGGGAACGGGTTTCTTTTCTTCGGTTACAACCATGATTTTTCTCCTTTTTTCATAATTTTGCGCGGAGTTTTCCCCTTACTTTATCAAAATTATATATAGTATCAGTTTTATTATAAAACTTTTTTATTCTTTTGTCAACACAAAAACAGGCTATAAATAAATTTTTCCTTGCCGTTTTTTGCCGTCGTAGCCTTGACAAAGGCGGGAATTTTTGGTACAATATTAAGGATAGATTACATTGCTTTGGCTACGGAGGCTGTTTATGCACGGGATCGGTTTTGACAATAAGAAATATTTGTCCATGCAATCGGAGAAGATCGAAGAACGAATCCAATCGTTCGGGGACAAGCTTTACCTTGAATTCGGGGGAAAACTCTTCGACGATTACCACGCCTCGCGCGTGCTCCCCGGGTTTGAGCCGGACAGCAAAATCAAAATGCTGTTGAAATTAAAAAAGGTCGCCGAAATCCTCGTCGTGATTTGCGCGAACGATATTATCAAGAACAAATACCGTAGCGATTTGGGCATTACCTACGACGCCGACGTAATTCGGCTGATCGATATTTTTAAGGGACAGGGCTTGTTCGTGAGTGGCGTCGTTATGACCATGTACAGCCCGCAACCCGCCGTGGACGGGTTTATCAAGCGGTTGAACAACCTCGGAATTAGCGTGTACAAGCATTACGCCATCGAGGGCTATCCCTCGGACGTAGCGAAAATCGTGAGCGAAGAGGGCTACGGCAAAAACGAATACGTACCCACCACGAGAAAGCTCGTAATCGTCACCGCACCCGGTCCGGGGAGCGGAAAAATGGCGACTTGCCTTTCGCAACTGTACCACGAAAATTTGCGCGGTGTGAAAGCGGGCTACGCGAAATTCGAAACGTTCCCCGTTTGGAATCTCCCCCTCTCGCACCCCGTCAACCTTGCCTACGAAGCGGCGACCGCCGATCTCAACGACGTGAACATGATCGACCCGTACCACCTCGAAGCGTACGGACAGCTCGCCGTCAATTACAACCGCGACGTGGAAATTTTCCCCGTCGTAGCGGCAATGCTCGAAAAGATTCTCGGCTATTCGCCGTATAAATCCCCTACGGATATGGGCGTGAACATGGCGGGTTTTTGTATCGTCAACGACGAGAATTGCCGTCGCGCGTCCGAGGGCGAAATCGTGCGCCGTTACTACGCGGCGCTTTGCGACGCGAGAAAGGGCAGAATCGGCAAAGAGGTCGTTTCCAAAATCGAACTGCTCATGAGCAAGGCAGGTATTTCCGCCGACGCGAGAAAGACGGTCGCCCCCGCCCTTAAAAAGGCGGAAGAAACGGGCGAGCCCGCCGTAGCAATCGAGCTTGGCGACGGTAGAATCGTGACGGGAAAAACGGGCGATTTGCTCGGCGCAAGCGCCGCCGCGCTCCTCAACGCGTTGAAGGTACTCGGCGGAATCGACGACGGAATCGAACTGATCTCCCCCACCATTATCGAACCGATACAAAAACTCAAAGTCAAGCACATGGGCTCTATGAATCCCCGTTTGCACACGGACGAAATTTTGCTTTCGCTCGCCATTTGCGCCGTCACCGACCGCATGGCAAAGCTTGCGCTTGCGCAACTTGATAAATTGAAAAATTGCGAAATCCACTCGACGGTCATGCTTTCCCACGTGGACGAAAAGACCTTCAAAACGCTGGGTATGCACGTCACCTGCGAACCGCAAAGATAACTTGCAAGAGGTGCGAATATGAAAGGGTATAAAAATTTGAACGGGCAAACCGCCCCCGCCGTCTTTACGGTGCAGGGCGTTCCGTTTTACGAAACGGAGCTTACCGCCGAAGAAGAAAAAGCCGTCCTCGACGGCGATTTGCATAATCAATATTTTATTCTTTACGAATGGGAGTGGGAATGTCACGCCGACAACGACGGCGGGGTCGATTCTTTCCAATTCGGGGAAAAGGAATTCCCGCTCTCGGCGGAAAACAGCATTTTGCAAGACGGACGGGTAATCGGTTTCTTTTTCAAAAAAAGAGTCTTTCTTTTGCAAGGCGGAGGGAGTGTATTGGGCGCGGGCGCGAACGAGTCGGTTGGCGGTTGGGGAGATATTTCTTCCGATTCCTCGTATACCTTAAAACAAAAAAAATGACGATAAAAACGGCGCGAAGCGAGGAACTCGCTTCGCGCTTTTCTTTCGTCTAAAAACAGGGATTATCCGAGTCTTTCTTAAAATCGCTCGGCGTTTTTCCTTTTAATTTTTTGAAGGTTTTATTAAAGTGCGCGGAATTGTTAAACCCGCATTGGAACGCAAGTTCGGTGATGTTGTACTCCGCTCCGTTTTCCATTAAATAGCTCGACGCAAGCTCTATACGCGCGTTGAGAATATACTCCCACACCGTCATACCCGTAATTTTTTTGAACGTCACCGAATAATTGGTTTTGCCCATCATAGCAATTTTGGCAAGCTCGTCCAAGCTGATCTTTTCGGAGATATGCTCGTTGATATACAAAATGGTCTTTTGTATATCCTCGTAATGCGGATCTGCCTTGCCCGCGCCTCCGTTTTCCTCGCCGTGGAAATACTGCATGGCAAAGGATAACAACAAAGCAACGTACGCTTTTATCACGTATTCGCTTCCCCCGTCGCGATTTTCAAGCTCGTTTTCTATCCAAAATAAAGACTCTTGGATTCGACGGGCGTTGCAATGCATACCGTCGATTTTTCTCCGCGAACGGACGATTCCCTCGAAAAAAGCGCCTATCCGTTTCTTCTCGAACACGACGTACTGCCCGTCGATAAAATCGCTAAAATTAAGTTGCAAAACGAAGATTTCCGTCGGCGCGTCGCAACGGAAACAAAACCCGTTCCCCTTGTCGAAAAATACACATTCCTTGGCGTCGAGCGGAAGTTCTTTTCCGTCGGAAAACACGATCGTACCCGAACCGTCCACGACGGAAAATACAACCGCCGTTTTGGAATTGGTATTTTCGTACCCGTTCTCCACGAGAAGATGCCGAAGCGTCAACAACACCTTCTTTTTTTGTTCGGAATACAAGTTGTTCGTGTTTTCTCTTTGTATCATGATGCACCCCTTACAAATTGAATAAAATCAAGGCAACGCCACCTAAAATCACGCCCAAATACTGCATTTTCGAGAACTTCTCTTTGAAGAGTAATTTGGAAATCAAAAAGGAAACGACGATAGAAACGCCCGCGCTCGTAGGCGCAACGAAGGACATGGGCACGAGCGTGTACACGTAGAGCGTTAAAAGATTCGTCGCGCCGTTGGAAAAACCCGCGCCCACAGCGTACAAACTCCCGTGTTTGAATATGTATTTCAAGTCCTTCCCGTCTTTGACGATTCCGCCGACGAACAAACACAGCGCGGAAACGGCAAGGGAAATAATCATAAACTCGTTATCGTACGCATGCTCGAACACGATTTGCTGTTGCCGTTGCAAAATCCCGAACACCCCCGCAAACACCACGGACAGAGTGATATACAAAATCCACTTTTTCGTGATTTTCACGCTTTCCCCGTCGTTATTCCCCTTCACGAAATACAGGGAAACGGCGATTAAGGCTATACCTATCCACCCCAAAACGGAAATGGTTTCCCCTAAAAACAAGCCGTGCACGATTGTAATGAGAATCCCGTACGAGAGAATTAACCTCGAAAGCACGAACGAACCGCAACCAAGGGCAAGATAGGTGAGAAAGGACGCCGCACAAAAGCACACACCGCCGATTACGCCGTAAACGATTAAATCGGAAGAAAAGCGCAAACCGCTCTCATCCGTGACGATATCCGTCAACAGAAAAAAGAGCATAGAAAAGAGGGAAACGATTGCCGTGAATATAAAACCGCCCTTTTCGTGTTTCGCATTATACTTTTTAATAAAAACACCCTCTAACTGATGAACCAACCGCCCTAAAACAATCCATAAAACAGGCATAGCTCACCGAATCTCCGTAGACCATTCTTTATCCCAAGGATAATACATCGTCACCACTTCGCCCCCGCGTTTAGAAGATTCTTCCGCGTAAATACCGGGCAAAGTCATTGCCAACCCCTCTTTGAGGGAAATAGGCGCGGGCGTACCGTTTAATATTGCTTTCAAAAACTTATCCTCGATCGCGTAATCAAGACCGCCGTGCCCCACGGCGTCTGGATTGTCCGCATACGCGGGAGGCATAAATTCCCCGCCGATTTCCTGCATCGTAGGATTTTCCTTTTCGGAATTGTAGCGAATAACTTCGTTCCCCATGCGCACCATTCGTTCCATATATCCTTCCGTACCGAACACGCGATAGTTGTGCGCCTGTATATCCGCACGGCATCTACCGTTACGAAGCAAACGGATCACTACGCCCGATTCCGTTTGGAACTGCGCGCAGGACATATCGTCTTTCTTGTTCCCCTCTTCGTATTCGCTCGCAGGCGCGTGTTGTCCCGTACCGAAACAGCTTACCTTGCGCAAGTCTTCGTTTAACACCGTCAAGAGCGGGCCAAGCGAGTGCGTACAATACCGAATCGGGCAAAGCAATTTTCTCCAATCCCCGTTTTCTATAAGTCCTTTATGGAAATCACTTCCAGGATAGCTCCAATGTAAATATTCCGCTTCAAGATAATAAGGTTTTCCCAATTTTCCCGTTTGATAAAATTCCTGCAACAATGCGCAAAATTTCTGTTCGTTGGGATTCGCTCCCACGGAAATGATCGCGCTTGATTTTTGCGAGGCAAGCCAAAGCCTTTCCGCCTCTTTCAAGTTTGCCACGACGGGAATATCCGTCAATACGTGAATATTTTTCTCCAACGCCTTGACGCAAAAATCCGCGTGCACGTCCGCGCCCGTTTCTACGAGTACGGCGTCAAGCTCCGCCTTTTTCAGCATTTCGTCGTAGTTTTCGTAAAATACGGTGTCGGGAAAAATCTCACTCATGGGCTTGTCCATGAGCCATTGTTTTTCGTACCAATTTCGAGAAAATAAATCGCAAGCCGCCACTGGGATTACGCAATCGAATTTCGTTCCCGCAAGCTCGAACATCATTCTGCCCCTATGCCCCAAACCAACGACGCCAAGTCTAATTTTTCGCATTGTATCTACCTTCCTTTCAAGTGTTTTTTGGGAATTTCCAATATTATTATACCTGAAACGAAAAAATTTTTCTACAACTTTTTTTCAAAAAAGACAATCAATCTTTCAATTCTTCCCCGAAGGTTTCTTGCAAAAGCGCAAAATATTCTTGCCAAATCGGCTTATCTTGCAACCGCTTCGTTGCCTCCGCAACGGAAGCGTAGTACCAACGCACCTTTTCTTTACCGCGCATAAAACGCGACCAAACGCCCTCGCCTACCCTTTGGTAGTCGTAGTAGATACTGCGTAAATTAGAGAGT
Source organism: Clostridia bacterium (assembly GCA_017415505.1). GTDB lineage: Bacteria > Bacillota > Clostridia > Christensenellales > Borkfalkiaceae > Scatosoma. The sequence continues at coordinate 963 of JAFQGG010000021.1, read as the reverse complement.
TTGTCGGCGAGCGCGCATATCGCCACGGAATCGGGGCAAACGCGCAACCTATCGACGGTGGCTTGCTTACGCTCTTCCCAGCTCTTGCTTTTGTCTTCGCTCTCGTGGGAAACGAGCTCGGCAACGCGCGCGCCGAACGCTTCGACGATTTCCTCGCGTTCGGTGTCCGTATCTTCCAAAGTATCGTGCAAAATACCCGCAATGATAATATCTTCTTCGCAACCGTTTGCCGTGAGAATTTGCATCACCTCTATCGGGTGCACGATATAGGGAATATCCGTACCCTTGCGCGTTTGACCTTGGTGTTTTAAGGTCGCAAACTCGATTGCTTTGTGGATTCTCATGTTTGCCATAATTTTTCTCCTTTTTGAATGATTGAAAGCTGAATTTTATTCCATTTCCCCAAAAACTTAACCCTGGGCAGGCTAAGCCTGCACCTAATTTTATCCATCACTCCGTTTCGGGTTACTCCACCGCCATTTCGACAGCTTTTTTGCTCTTACCGACCTTTTTTCCAACATTTTGCGAAGCAAAATTTCATTGCGTAGCAATTTCACCCGCGTTAAGCGGATTTCATTCGGCATAGCCGAATTTCATTAAAACTTAACCATGGTTAAGTTTTTCGTCTTTCCCCGACGGGATTAACGCTTCGCGTGAGGCGCAACCTGCGGTTGCATAACCAAAGGAACGTAATCCGAATCAGCCCAAAAGTCGTCTTTTGAACGCTTTATGGCTTGTCGTCATCATAATACTTTGGTATAATTTCTTCCTCCGCACCAAAAATCGTTTCAAAATACGAGCTTTTGGGTGCGAAGCAATTTTATAGTAGGCAAATTTCGTCGCTCTACAAGGCGAAAGCCGAAGATAAACCTTATCGGTTTATCAAAGTTTTTAACGAAGTAGAAGTCGAAATTTGCCACTAAAAATCTCGTTTCGGATTACGTTCCTTTGGTTACTTGGGCT
>JAFQGG010000020.1 GCA_017415505.1 Clostridia bacterium | reverse complement strand
TTTTCTTTTTCTTCTTCTTCTCTTCTTTTTCGTCTTTCTTTTCTTCCTGTTCGCTCAACGGAAACGCCTCCTTTTACTTGATAATATCATACACTATATAATTATAACATTTTTTTATTTTTTTTTCAATAGTTTGACGCGAAAAAAACGGCTGAAAAACGAGTTTTTTTTATTTTCCCGTTATTTTCAACCGTTTTTTTGTAAAAAATCTTCAATTCAATTCTTTTAATAAATATTGTGCCGCGTAATAGATATCCCCCGCACCGAGAAATAGCACCGTATCTCCCTCTTTTATCGTCTTTTTTATCCAAGTTTTTAACGCGTATACGTTTTCCGCGTACAAGCTCCCCACCTTGCGGGAAAGCGTTTCCCCGCTACCTTCCCCGTCGTACTTTTCTCTCGCGGGATAGGTCTTGTAGATCATCAAATTTTTTATCGGTTGCAACACCGAAACGAACTCTTGCATTAATAGTTTCGTTCTCGAATAAGTATGCGGTTGAAAAACGACGAAAAGCCTTCCTTTGCACAAGCTTTCCGCCGTGGCTACGGTTGCGGAAATCTCGCGCGGGTGGTGGGCGTAATCGCAAATAAAGCTCGCGCCTTGATATACGCCTATTTTTTCAAAACGCCGTTTCACCGCCGTGAATGATTCCAACCCCGTCTTGATTTGCTTTTCGTCAAACCCAAACGAGCGTACACTAGCAAAAGCGGCGAGTGCGTTATATATATTGTGTCGCCCGATCGCGTTTAATCGAATCCGACAAAGCGGATTGCCGTATTCCTCCACCGTAAACGAATATTTTCCACCGTTTACCCGCAAATCGGTCGCCCTATAATCCGCAAGCGGATTAAATATGCCAAACGACGGAAAATCTCCAATCGATTCGCAATTTTTATCGTCCGCACAAACGAACGCCGTTTTCGCCGCTTCACAATAGGCACGAAAGCAATCCACAAGTTCCTCTTTATCCCGATAACATTCCATATGATCCCGATCGATATTGAGAAGTATCGCCCTATCCGCTTTGATCTTCAAAAGATTCTTTTTGTATTCGCAAGCTTCCGTCACGAAATACTCCCGACCGCTCGAATAGTAATTCCCAAAAAGAGAATCTTCCCCGCCGATATGCGCCGTAAACGGTACGCCTAATCCCTTAAAAATATGCGCGCACATGGAAGTGCAAGTGGTTTTTCCGTGACTGCCCGCAACCGATAAAACGTTTGAAAACCCCTCGCATACGACGGACAACAACTCCGCGCGCGAAAACGTTCGTTTTTTAAGCAGTACCGCCTTTTTCCTCTCCGCGTTTTCTTCAAAAACGGCGTCCGTATACACCACGGCGTCCGCCTCTAACAGCTCCCGTCGTTCCCCGTCTTCACCGATAAACACTTTGATTCCGTAAAAAGCAAGCTTTTCCGTTTCTTCGTTTCGCAAAATATCGCTTCCCGACACGAACAATCCAACGCCCGAGAAAAATTTTGCCAACGCGCTCATGCTAATGCCACCGATTCCAATAAAGTATAACTTTTTTATTCCCGCAAGCGTATTCCAAAGCATAGGTTATCGTATGTTTCCCACGCGCAATTTATGCCCTTTATAAAAAAAATCTTAAAAATTTCTAAAATATATTGTAAATTGCTTGCAAATCGCTTAAATATATGATATAATAATTAAAATAATCGATAGAGGAAAATCGCACGATTTTTTTTATCGATATATCGACAAGTTCACACTCATATCTGATTTATTCTTCCTCGAAAGGGCGTCTGTATTTTTACAGGCGTTCTTTCTCTTTACAAAAAATTCCCTTTGCCTAAATTGGCAAAGGGAGTCGTTTTATTTGTCGTTTCTTCTCATAAAGTGGTCAACCCATCTGGGCGGACGGTGTTTTTTATCCTCTTCCGCAGGCGCACCGTTGCCCGCCTCAGGTATAGGATCTCCCGGTTCAAAAGCGGTGGGCTGTGCGGGAGGCACGGGTTGTGCAGGTTGCATAGGTTGTGCGGGTTGCATAGGTTGTGCGGGTTGCATAGGTTGTGCAGGTTGCATAGGTTGCACGGGTTGCATAGGTTGTCCGTAAGGAGCGTAACCGCCTTGACCTTGCGGTGCGTAAGGGGGGATCGGTTGCGCGTACGGAACGCCGTTTACAGGTTGCGCAGGCGGAACGGGCGCACCGTAAGGGGGTTGCGTGCCCGTTTGCGTATACGCACCGTCGATACGGCTAGATAACGCCGCTGATTGACGGAGCGCGGAGTCTTGCGCCTCGGCGCTAATACCCGTTTGTTGATTGCTAAAACCCGTAGCAATAATAACCACTTCCACTTCGTCCGACATATTCTCGTCGATACAAGCGCCGAATATGACGTTAGCGGAATAATCGATTACACCGCGTACGAGATCGGCAGCCATAACCACCTCGTCGAGGGAAAGATCTTTCCCGCCGATAATATTCAAAATCACCGAGCTTGCTCCTTCGATCGTCGTGTTCAACAAAGGACTGCAAACGGCGCAACGAACGGCGTCGGATATGCGTTTTTCACCTTTTGCCACACCGATACCCATATGCGCGAGCCCGCGCCCTTTAAGGGTCGTTTTTACGTCCGCGAAATCAAGGTTGATAAGCGACGGCTTTACGATCAACTCCGCAATACCGCGAATCCCTTGACGAAGCACCTCGTCCGCCACCTTTAACGAGTCGGCAAACGAAGTTCCTTTGGGAACGACTTGACGGATTTTATCGTTGGGAATGGTGATAATGGAATCTACCGATTTGCGAAGTTCTTCAATCCCCGCCATAGCGTTATCCATTCTGCGCTTTGCTTCGAAGTTGAAAGGAAGCGTAACGACGGCAACGGTGAGAATCATCATTTCTTTCGCAAGCTTTGCGATTACGGGTGCTGCGCCCGTACCCGTACCACCGCCCATACCTGCCGTAATAAACAGCAAGTCCGTGCCCTTTAACGCTTCTTGGATCGCGGCTTTGCTCTCCTCCGCCGCTTTTTTACCCACTTCGGGGTCTGCACCCGCGCCAAGACCTTTGGTCAACGCTTCGCCGATTTGGATACGGTTGCTCGCTTTGGAACGCGCCAAAGCTTGATTATCCGTATTTACTACGATATATTCGGCGCATTCAAGCCCCGATTCAATCAAACGATCCACGGCGTTATTTCCTGCACCACCGACGCCTATCACCTTAATTTTTGCGCCTTGCGTAGCACCGCCCCCTACCGTCGGGGTAGAAGCGGGATAGCCGTAGCCTCCGCCGTAACCTTCGTTATCACCGTAAAATTCTGCCATGATTTTTTCCTCCGAATAAATGTTTTAATTCGACTAACCGTTCCTCTTTTTGGATTTCGCCCCGCCGAATATATCTTTCCAACTCCTCTTCTTTTGTCCCGAAAGCGCCATAGCAAGAAGCGCAACCTTGGAAGAATAGGAGGGTTTGTCAAAATAGGGTAAATCGGGATACGCCACTTCCGTAAGACGGTTCAAACGGTGCGAGATGTGCTCCGAAGCTCCCGCAATGCGCACCGCCCCCTCACCCGTAATACTTACGGGATTCCCCGCAAATACGCTCGCCTGTTTTTCGCCGTAATACTTTGCAAAGAACTTTTCTACGTTTTCACACAGCTCGTCCAAGCCGTATTTGATAATATCGTTGATCGTCGCCACGGGAAAGGAAGCTTCCGTCCGCTCGCTCATCCACGTCATATCTTTGGGAATCGTACCGCCCGAAACGTTTGCGGAAGCTAAAATCTCTTCCGCCAAAGCGTAATCGATATTGAGCGACTGCATAAGCAGGACGAGCACCGTACCCACGCCGCAATCGAACGTTTCCTCGTGTACGATACCGTTGCCGTACACCACGGATATGGAAGAAGTCAAAAAACCGATATCAAGAAGAAACGCGTACCCTTCGCGACGTTTTTCGTTTAATAAGTACAGGCTTTGCGCCAAGGTTGAGGGTAAAAACTCCACTTCCTCAAACCCGAGATCCCGCAAAAGCGTGCTAACCGTATCGTAAAACGCGTCGTTGATGAAATAGTAACAAAGCGCGCCCTGCAAAATCGTGGACGAAGAACCGTAAATATCTTTTTGATTGAAATATTTCCTATTATCCCCGAGCGTGAAATACATTTCCGAGCGCCGAATACACCGTTCCTTAGCAAGCAAACCGTTGAGTCCGCTCTCGTACAAAGCGTCTACGTCCTGTTCGGAAATTTTACGCTTGCGGTCGAACGCGTTCGTATGTCCTTTCGTAACGACGTTTACGAACGCAGACGGCGCGCCCACGAAGATTTTTCCAATAATCCCCTCGTAGTTTTGACGGACGGAAGTAATCGCCGCCGTTACCGCCTCGCGGAAAGATTGCACGTCAAAGAATCCGTCCTTAGAAAATCCCTCGTATTTTTCCGTGCATTTATCGCTAAAAACGGGCTTGTCGTTCGCACCCTTTAAGCCGAGGAAAAAAGTCACCTCGTATGAACGTATATCCAAAACTGCAACGCTTTCGTTCCTCATAAGTTTCTCCCGTTTCGTCGTAAACGATTTGTCTTTCGATTCATGCTTATATAATATTATACACTATTTATATTGAAATGTCAATAGTTGAAAAGCAAAAAAACACGCGTTTGCGCGTGTTTTTCCAAGTTTTTCACTTTTATTCAATATTTTCGAAGCCGTCCGTCGCCGAATAGTCGCATTTTACGCCCTCTTGCGTATCCCAAATCGCGATTCGTCCCGTCAATCTTTGCGCGTCCGTCAAACCCATGTACGAGTTGAACGCCCTTTCCGCTTTTTCGGCAGGTCTTACGGAGGGATTGCGGACGTAGATATTTACCCCTTCGAAAGTGGTTAATTTCAACATAACCGTTTCCGCGGAACTACCTAATTTTTGCACTTCGATAGAAACGACGTTACGGCGAATCCCGCCCAGCGTATCAAACGCCTTTTGACAAAAAACGAACAGGCTTTCGAGCACCGCGTCCCCGACGAGCTTCGCCCCTTTCTCTCCCGAAACGGACAGCCCCGTGATCAAGACGTTTTTCGCAAGCCCCGTCGCGTCCGCGCGGTTATTGTAATCGCTCCGTATTCCTAAAACCGTTCCGTCTGCGCCGAGCACGTAATACTCGCCCGCGTTTTCCCCGTGCGGTACGGCGTATACCTCTTCGTCTTCGGAGATCTCTACGATAATACGGTTTGGATACGCCCGCGCAAAGCCCGTAATGCGGAAATAGGGAAACTCTTCCACGATCGAATCCGCTTCTTCGCGGGTTACGAAAAAGGAGCTTTGCTTGGCGTAAGCTTCTTCCAACCGCAAACGAAACGCTTCCGCCTCCGTTTTCGCTTCCTTGGAAACGGTTGCGGCGGAAACGGTGACTTCGTTCACGCGGTAAACGGCGGAAACGCCAAGCGTTACCGCCGACAAAAACACCAAAACGGTCAATATTATCGTTACGATTTTTACACGCATATTTTCATTCCTCTTAGGTAGTTTGTAATTTATCCTTTCGTCATATCCGCACGCGACGAATCTTCGCGCCGAGTTTTTTAAGTTTGTATTCAAACTCGGCGTAGCCCCTGTCTATATGCGACAAATCAACGACGTCGCTTCTTCCCTCAGCCTTTAACGCCGCCACGACGAGCGCCGCACCACCGCGCAAATCCCCCGCCGTTACGCGCGCACCGTGCAATTTTTCCACACCGCGAATCACCGCCGTTCTGCCCCGTACGGTGATATCCGCGCCCATTCGTTTAAGCTCCGCCGCGTACTTATAACGCGTTTCAAAGAGATTTTCCACGACGAGCGTCGTTCCCTTCGCCGTCGCGCAAAGCGCGGAATATTGCGCTTGCAAATCGGTGGGGAATCCGGGGAAGGGCATCGTTTCCACCAAATCCACGGCAAGAAGCCGTCCGCTACTGCTTAATACTATTTTATCATTTTTCGTATGTATTTTGCAACCGTTTTCGCGTAGTTTATGTAAAAGAGCCGCAATATTTTCAGGCGGAACGCCCTCCGTTTCAATTTCTCCACCGCAAGAAGCCGTCGCAACGAGGTAAGTCCCCGCCTCAATTCTATCCCCAATCGGCGTATATTCTACCCCGTGCAACCGTTTGACGCCCTCTACGACGACCGTACCGCCCCCAGCACCGCATACCTTTGCGCCCATTGCGCAAAGGAAATTTTGTAAATCGACGATTTCGGGTTCTTTCGCCGCGTTACGAATCACCGTCACGCCTTGCGCTTTTACCGCCGCGAGAATAATATTCTCCGTCGCGCCCACACTCGGAAAGTCCAACAGTATTTCCGCACCGACGAGTTTATCCGCTTTACATTCGATATACCCGCCCTCTTCTATAATCTCCACACCCAATTTCTTCAAACCCGAAAGGTGTAAATCAATGGGGCGCAGTCCTATATCGCACCCGCCGGGATAGGAAATTTTTGCACGCCGAAAACGGGTGAGCACAGAACCGAGCATAAAAACGGAAGAACGCAGTTCCTTCGTAAGCCTTGGAGGGATTTCGTGGGAAACTGCGTTAGAGCTGTCGATAACGGTACAATCTTTTTGCCTACGGATTTTACAGCCGACCTCGGTTAATATCCTTAGCATATTTTCCGCGTCCGCAATCGTCGGAACACCCCTAATTTTTACTTGTTCGTCGGTGAGGACGGAAGCGGCAAGCAACGGTAAAACGGTATTTTTCGCGCCTTGCACGCGCACTTTCCCATACAGTTTTTCCCCGCCGTCTATGATATATTTATCCATACGATAAAGCTCCTTATGCTTTATTGTATGAGATTTTTTTCCAATTTGTTCATTTTCGTTTTGCGCGATACGGCGTATAAAATCCCCATGGATGCCATCGTAATGATAAGCGAAGTGTTCCCCGAGCTTATGAGCGGTAACGGCAAACCCGTGGGCGGAATACTTCCGCTCACCACGAGCGCGTTGACGACCGTTTGAATCCCGTACACGAGCGTAATGCCCGAAGCCATTAAAAAAGAGAAGAAATCGTCCGCTTCCCGCGCCGTTTTTATCCCGCGGTAAATGAGGATTCCACTCAATAAAAACAGAACGAAAACCCCGATAAAGCCCAACTCTTCGCCGATTACGGATAAAATGAAATCACTTTCCGCGAAGGGTAAAAAACGGTATTTTTGTCTCGATTTGAAAAGCCCCGTTCCAAACCAACCGCCGTTGCCGAGAGCATAGAGCGATTGAATGAGCTGATACCCCTCCCCCCGAGGCGACTCCCAAGGATCGAGAAACGCGCTCAAACGGGAAAGACGGTACGGCTCGGCGAGAATCAACACGGGAATCGCGAGAAGCGCAGGCGTAAATATCGCCAAAAAATGTTTCATTTTCATTCCACCCAAAAAGAGCATAACGAGCATCAACAGCCCGACGCACATCGTCACCGACATATTCGGTTCAAGAATAATAAGCACGCAAATCACGCCCCCTGCCGTCAATACAGGCAACACGCCCTTGAAAGTGCGCATTGACGACATATTCTCCGACATATACGCCGAGGCGAACACGACGAAGCCGTACTTTGCAAGCTCGGACGGTTGCAAGGTAAAGCCCCCGATCCCCACCCAACGGGTCGCCCCGTAGTTGGTTTTGCCTATCCCGGGTACGAAAACGAGCAATAAGAGTACGATTGGCACGATCAACGCAATCCAACGGAACTTTTTCCCTTTTAGTTTTAACGGGTCGATTCTTCCGCAAAGTAACATGGCGACGAGCCCGCCGAAAAATCCGATCAACTGTTTTTTTACGAAATACCATTCGTCGCCGTACTGCGTTTTCGCCACGTATCCGCTCGCCGAGTACACCGCAACCACGCCGAACGCGGCGAGCAAAACGGTTAAAACGCATATGGAAAGATCGCCGTAAACGCGCCTGTTTTTATTCGGTATCGTCCGCTGTTTCAAAACGGTCGTTTTCTCTATCCTTTTCTTCCGTTGCGGTAAGCGCGCGGACAATTTCGACAAATCTATCACCTCTTTCTTCATAGCTCGAAAACTCGTCAAAGCTTGCGCTTGCGGGGCTAAGCAGGACCGTTTGCCCCTCTTTTGCAAGCATTACGGCAATACGCACGGCAAAATCAAAGCCCGTGCATAAGGTCACGGAATCAAACGCCTGTTCTCTTGCGCATTTGAGCAGTTCGTAACGGTTTTCACCGTATAAAACGGCGTGAACGACTTTGGACGAACGCAAAACGGCGAAAAGCTTATTATAGTCGTAGCCCTTATTTTTCCCGCCGAGAAGTAACACCGTTTCCGTTTTCATGGATTCCACGGCTTTTACCGTCGCGTCCACGTTCGTGCCTTTGGAATCGTCTACGAACCTTACGCCGTCCACCTCCGCCACCGTTTGTACGCGGTGCTTAATCCCCTTAAAATCCGTGAGCGTTTTTACGATTGATTCCGTTTTTACGCCCATTAGTTTCGCCGCAACGATTGCCGCCAACGCGTTTTGGACGTTATGCAATCCCCCCGCAAACATTTCGCTCGCCGACAGTATCTTTTCTTCCCCGAAATACAAACTCCCGTTTTGGTAATACGCGCCGTTGACTTTTTCCCGCACGGAAAACCACAAGATGCGCGCTTTCGTTTTTTCCGCAAAACTGCGGACGGTCGTATCGTCGTAATTCAAAACGGCGTATTCCGCCTCCGAAGAATTTTTCAAAAGCTTTGCTTTCAAAAATATATAATTCTCCATGTTGTAATGTCTATTTAAGTGGTCTTCCGTTATATTTAACACCACCGCAATATGCGGACAAAGGGAATTGAGCGTTTCCATTTGAAAACTGGATATTTCCGCCACGGCAACGCTGTTTTCTTCCATTTCGCAAAACCCGATAAGAGGCTCGCCGATATTCCCGCACGCCTTTGCTTGAAAGCCGTCTTTGCAAAGCATTTCCGTGAGCAAAGAAACGGTAGTCGTCTTGCCGTTCGTGCCCGTAACGGCAACGACGGGGACGCGCATAAAACGGGCGGCGAGCTCCGTTTCCCCCACGACGGCTTTCCCCTTGCGCTTAAAAGAAACGGCAAGAGGATGATCAATGGGAATCCCGGGGCTTAACACCAACACGTCGCAAACCTCTACGGCGCGGGATAAATTTTCTTTATGTACCCGTTTTGCACCCAACTTTTCAAGCGATTGTATCACGCTTTCCACGCGCTCCCCCGCCATATCGTCGTAGATAAAAACGGTGGCGTTTTTCGCAAGTAAAAATTCCGAAGCCGCTTTCCCCGAGCGGGAAAGACCGAGTATGAAAAAAGACTGTTTTTCGGGATACATATTCTCCTCCGATATTGATTTATAAAATACAAGCCAAGCAAAGCGATCCCAAAACCGCCGTAGCCGTCGCGTACGCATAGCTTATCTTACTTTCCGAATATCCTTTTTGTTGAAAATGGTGATGCACGGGGGTCATTAAAAAGATTCTTTTACCGCCCGTTATTTTGAAGTATACCACCTGCATAATCACCGTTACTGCGGACAACACGAAAGTCGCGCCGAGCACGGGAATATACAGCGTATTGCCCGTAAAACACGCGATACAGGACGCGAACCCGCCCAAAGCCAACGAGCCCGTATCCCCCATAAAAACGGACGCTTTCGGCGTGTTAAACAAAAGGTACGCCAAAAGCGCGCCTACCAAAGCGAAGCAAAGCAGGGAAGACTCGCCCGTGTTTTCAATCAAAAGAATTACGCCGAGAAAGAGAAAAAACGGAACGCTTACGCCCGTCGCGAGTCCGTCCAAACCGTCGGTGAGATTGACGGCGTTCACCGTTGCCAAAAACGCGAAAACGGTGAGCGGGAAAACGCCCCAACCGATATTCACCGTTCCCCCAAAAAAGGGCAAATACAGCTCGGTAATTTGCATACGCCACGCGTATATTCCCGCGCAAAGCGCAATCAAACTTTGAAAGGCAAATTTTTGCCATGCTCTTAAACCGAGATTTTCTTTACGGTGGCATTTGAGCGCGTCGTCAAGAAAACCCACCAACGCAAACGAAAGGGAAATTGCAAGCGTTAAAAGCGTCGTTTTATCGTCCTTAACCCCGAACGCAACCGCCGTCGCCACCGTCGCAACGACGAAAGCAAGCCCGCCCATGGTAGGCGTTCCGCTCTTTCCTTTATGCTCTTTTACGAAGACCAAAATATTTTGCCCCGCTTTCCATTTCTTCAACAGCGGTATAAGCAAAAAACAAAGTGCAAGCGAAAAAGCAAACGCCGTCAACGCCGCAAAAAGGTAAATTTTCATTCTCTTCTACCACGCTCGTTTTTCAAGCGAAAAACGAATTTTCCTTTTCCTTGATAATTTCCCCGATTATATCATTGTCGTTGAAAGCGTATTTTATACCCATAATCTCTTGATAGCCTTCCCCGCCCTTGCCCGCCACGAGCAAAATATCGTCTTTTTTCACCGTATCGATCGCGTAGCGAATCGCCTCTTTCCGATCGGGAACGATTACGTAGCGTAAGGAAAAACGCCTATATCCCTTTTCGATATCCGTGATAATATCCAAGGGATCTTCATAGCGGGGATTATCCGAAGTAAGCACGCCAAAATCACATATTTTCGCGACCGTTTCCCCCATAATCGGGCGTTTTTTCTTATCCCTATTCCCACCGCAACCGAACAGGCAAAGCAATCTGCCTTTACAATGTAATTTTAACGCGCGCAAAGACTGTTCCAAGCCGTCGGGCGTATGCGCGAAATCTACGAATATTTCCCCGCCGTTATACACGCCGACCCTCTCCAACCTGCCTTTTACGCCTTGCAGTCGGCTCAAACTCTTCGCCGAAGTCAAAACGTCTATACCAAGCTCTTTGGCGCAAGCCGTCGCCGCCAGCGCGTTATATACGTTATGTTTCCCCGTAAAAGAAAGGGTGGCGCGCGCCACGTCGTCGTTGACGTTGAGCATACACTCCGTTTTCTGTAACGATTCGTCCGTTACGATCGCAAACGCGTCCGTCGGCGTAGTCAAGCCGTAATAAGCGGTTTTGCCCCGTCCCGCGCGCTCGCGCAAAGCCCCGAACTCCCGCCCGACCTCGTCGTCGCCGTTGATTACGGCAAGCGGACACGCCTCGCTTAAAAACAGTTTCTTTTTCGTTGATTTATACGCTTTCATGGTCGCAAAAAAATCCAAGTGATCCTGCGAAAGATTGGTGAAAATACACGCCGTAAACGGGATTCCCGCTATTTTATTATAATGTATCGCGTGCGCGGAAACTTCCATTACGGCGTACTCCACCCCCTCCAAAAACATTTCCGCAAAAATTTTATGCAAAGGTATGGGGTCGGGCGTCGTCAATTCGCACGGATAGTTTTTTTCGCCGAACGAAACGCCCAAAGTACCGATAATTCCCACTTTCTTGCCCGCGCCCGCCAAAATCGCCGCGAGCATATGGCAAGTCGTCGTCTTGCCGTTCGTGCCCGTTATACCGATAATTTTCAACCGTTTGGCGGGTTCGCCGTAAAAAGCTCCACTCAAAAGGGCAAGTGCAACGCGCGTATTCTTTACGACGAGTTGTGGAACGGAAATATCCATTTTCTTTTCGCTCACTAATGCAACCGCGCCTTTTTTCACCGCGGAAAGCGCGTAATCGTGTCCGTCGTACCTCCCGCCCGTCAAACAAAAAAACAGCGCGCCCGCTTCCACGGATTCGCTATCCGAAGAAAGTCGAAGAATCTCGCAATCCTCCCCGAATATCTCCCCTTCGGCATGTTTTGCCAAATCAAAAAAACGCATACGCCAACCCCCTTTTCTCTCGTTGATATATTCTATTCGCCTGTCCGCGCCTATATGCAAAAAAGGTTTTGAAAACGCGCGTTGTTTTTTCTTGATTTTACAAAGCAAATGTGTTATACTATAAAAAATAAAAAATTTCTACTTAACGGAGAATAATCATGATCCCGACGGTTGATTTTAAGAGCGCAAAATGGATATGGCTTCCCAAAAGCGATTTCCCTGCGTTCCAAGTCGCGCAACAAACCATTTTTGCACCGCAAACGCAATTTTGCGTAGCCGTTTTTGAAAAGGAAACCTTTACCACGGAAGATACTTTGCTTTCCGTAAAAATCAGCGCGGACGTTTCGTATATTTTCATGCTGGACGGCAAAACCGTTTCCCGCGGTCCTGCGGAAGTGGGCGGGGATTACGGTAGAAAAGAAGGACTGCCTTGGCGTTTCTTCGACGAATTTCCGCTCCCCCTTACGAAGGGCGCGCATAGTATTAAAATACTCGTTATTTCCGCGCCCCGCATTATGGCGGATTATTCCTCGGGCGAAAACGGACTTATCGTCGAGTCCGTCAATCAAACGGGCGCTCCCGTGTTTTACACCGACGAAACGTGGAAATGCTATATTGACCGCAAATTCGTAAGCGCAAATTTTACCGATTTTTCAAAAGGCATTTCTAAAAAAGTATACGCCGAGGCGCGCAAACGGAAACACCCCGTTCCCGCCAACTTAAAACCGTTGGTAGAACGCGTAATTTCCCCTATTTCCGTTTCCTGCGAAAACGGACTTTATCGCTTTGATTTTGGAAAAGTATATTCCGCGTACTTAAAACTTCGTATGTTCGCAAAAGAACGCACGGCGATCGATATTTCCATGCTGGAAATTGAAGGCTTAACCAACCGTAGCGAGCGTATGCTTTTAGTCGAGGGTGAAAACGAAACGGAAACTTTGCAAATGCACAGTTTGCGTTTCCTTGAAATTCGTGCGGAAAATCCCGTGGATATTCACGCCGAGCTCGTCTACACGCATTACCCCGTAGACGAAGAAACTTATTATTCCTGCGACGATCAAACGCTCAACGATATTTTTAGAGTATGCAAACGCACCTTAAAGCTTTGTATGCAAAAATATCACCTCGACTCCCCCGTGCATCAAGAAGCTTTGGGGTGTACGGGCGATTACTTTATCGAAAGTTTAATAAATTATTATACCTTCGGAGTAACGGAGCTTTCGAAGCTGGATATTTTGCGTACCGCTTGGCTCATGGAAGAAACGGACGGTAAAATGTTCCATACCTCGTACAGTTTAATTTGGGCGCAATGGGTGTTGGATTATTACCATTACACGGGCGAACCTTCCATCCTTTCCGATTGCGAAAAGGCGTTGAATCTTTTGCTCAACCGCTTTGATTCTTACTGTGAAAACGGTCTTTTGGAAAACCCGCCCGATTTCATGTTCGTGGATTGGGTACCCGTTCCCCCGTTCGATTTACACCACCCCCCGAAAAATCTTGGGCAAAGCGCGTTAAACTGCTTTTATTACAAAACCCTTTTATGCGGTGCGGAAATCAAACGGTTACTGCATAAAACGAAGGAAGCGGAAACACTTGAAGAAAAAGCAAATCTCTTAAAACGGGTATTTCATCAAACCTTTTGGGACGAGGAACGCGGTTTATATTTTGCGGGTAAAAGCGATTTCGTTCGAACCGCCGACTTTTTACCCGTATCTAACGAAAAACGGTATTTTACCGTGCACACAAACGCGCTTGCCGTTTTATACGGTTTAGCAGGTGGAAACGGCAAAGAAATCATGAAAAAAATCGTTTTCGATTCCACGCTCGTTCCCGCACAGCCTTATTTCATGCACTTCGTATTCGAGGCGCTCCACAAAGAAGAGCTTTTCGGCGAATACGCGTTTCCTTTGATGAAGCCTTGGGCGGAAATGATTAGAGAATGTGATTCCGCCTTAAAGGAGATTTATTTACCCGCAAACGTTGCTTGCGATTATTCGCACGCATGGGGCGGTACGCTTGCGTATCAACTCCCCGCAAAAACGCTCGGCGTTACTTTCCTGCACGGTAAGCCAAACTTCGTTACGCCCGTTTTAGGACCTTTAACCAAAGCCGAGGGCGTTATACCTCTTGCAAACGGCTCGAAAATAAAAATCACCGTTGAAAAAATCAACGGCGAAACGAAAAGAACGATACAAAATTTCGAATAAACGCATACCTGCCTATAACGAACGGCGGACGGTCTTCATAGACCGTCCGCTATCTATATTCGATACGATTTGTCAAACTTCGTATAAACGCTTTATTTTCCGCGCTATTTCCTTTTGCTTTTCGAAAGGTGCTTTTACGAAACGGAAAAATCCGTCCGCTCGCTCTTTCGTCAACCCCTCTTCGTAACCCTTTCTTTCGATAAACGATTGAACGGCTTGAACGAGCGCATCCCCGTCTTTTCTCCCTTCCGAAAGAAAAACGATATTGTATTTCGCAAAAAAATAAGCGCGCGCGTCCGCTTCAAGAACGGAAATTTCTTTAACGCTTTCTGGAATGGGATACGCTTTCAATTCCTCTCCAAACATGTGTTTGTAGAAAAGTTCCGCCATAATCCAATGCCCTTTTTCGTTGTAGTGTACGCCGTCTTCGATAAAACAGCTATGATCTACCCGCTCGTGCGTTTCCGTGAAAATATTCCAAACGGCAATACCTTTCTCCCATGCAATTTGCACGCCGATATCTCGCAAATCCTTTAAGTCTTGATTGATGTTTTTGAAAGTTGCGCGTTTGAAAAAGGCGTTGCCTATAAGCGCCTTTTCCTTGTTGTCCTTATCCGTCGTAATCTCTTCGCTCTCGACGAGATTTTCGTCGTAGCACATGGGCGTCATTAAAATGGGTTCTATCTTTTGGAAGCGCAAATAGTCAATCACCTCTTTCAAGGCGTTTTCGTAACTTTGGTTGCGCTCTGCCCGTTCTTTCAATACAGCTTCCGTAATTTCAAGCGTACTGTCGTACAGCCAACCCCCCAAATCGTTCCCGCCGAAACTTAACAAAACGTAGTCAGGTTTCTCCGCCGAAATCTCTTCTTCGACACAGTTCATTACCATATCCATTCTCGCGCCGGGAATACCGCCGTTGAACATGTGCACCCTTTTATTTTCGGCAACGAACGACGAACGCAGGTATTCCAAAAAGAAAGAATTGGTCAAATTGCTATCCGCAATCACTAAAATTTTTTTATTCTCAAAAGTATCCATGTCTATATTATATCTTGATCGCCTCACAAAGTCAAGCGATACGCTCATTGGTGGAAATTATTTTTTAGGAAGAATAAAAACGAGCAAACACGCAAAATTTTTCGTTCTATTTTTGCGGATTCCTAATTCAAAATAGTAATTTTCTAGGATTTCAACAACATTATATACTTACGAAACGAATTTCTTTTTTAACACTCTTCTTGTATAAACCGTATCACGCCTGCCGACCAACCGTGGCACAAGCTATGGCGGAAGCCTTTATAACAATACGCACCGAAATCACCGTGGATATCCCTCTCGCCCGCTTTGGGAAACTCGTCGATACGGCAGGAATTTTCCGCCCAGTCCAAATTGAAATCCTCCCAAAACGTCGTCGCGCCCTTTTCCAGCATCGCACCGTAATACGCTTTCATCATGGCAATCGCTTGCGGTTTATCGAAAGAGGCAACCGCTTTCAAAATATAATAGCTCATAAAGGTAGACATGCCCTTTGCACCGCCGACGACAAGCATTTTTTCCTCGTCTTTCGTTAAGCCCACCGCGAAATATTTCAAGCCTAAAACCTGCTTGCTTTCCACCACGACGATTTCCTTTTTAAGCAAACGCGACAACAACGCTTCCGCTTTTTGCGTAGAACGGTTGAATTTTTCCAACAGCAAAATCGCCTTTTTCGTTGCCATGATATTGATAGCGCGAACGCCCGCCTTTTCGTCCGCTTTACCGCTCGTGGGCCAGTCCACGAAATAGTTCGGGTAGGCAAGTTCGCCGTCCTCCAAAACGCAGGACGACATTTGTTCAATCAAGCCCTCTAAATACCCGACTTGTTTTTTCGCGTAATCCCACGCGCCCGTGTACGCACAGTAATCCGCGATAATGATTATCCACCACATAGAATACATGGCGTAACCGTTCATCCAATTGGGAAGCGGTGTTTGCGCTTTCACGAAATCCAGCGATTTTTCCAAAATCGATAATCGTCCGTACAGCGTGGTAAGTGCCAACATTTCGGGATGAATATCTCCAATCCAAACCAATCTATCGCGTTTTACGCCATCCCAAAGATACCCTTTCGAAGCGCACAAATCGACGGTACGTTTTGCCGTTTCATAAATACTTTTAATAAGCTCGTCTTTGCCCTCATACGCATATTTAGCGGGCTTTTTCAATATATAACTTTCCGCGATAACGCTTTTAATCGTTGCCTCGCCGTAAAAATCCAAACGCACGAAACGAAAACCCGTTTGCCCAAACGACATATCCGAATAATTTTGTAGGTTCACCGTAAAATCACGGTTAGAATGGTCGTTCGTGGCGTTTTTATCTCCGCCGAGTTCGCTACAACACTCCGTCAAACTCTCGCCAAATCGTATGCGAACGGAGGTGTTTTTCGCGCGAAACGCCAAAATACGTACGCCACCGCACACTTCTTTCCCAAAATCCAAAACCACCGCGCCGTTTACCTCAAACCTCGTCGTTTGCGTTTCAGCAAGCCCAATTTGCATGGGTTTTCTTTTTAATAAATTTTCAGCATTTTCAACGCCTTGACAAAGCAATATTTTTTTCGCGTAGAGATATTCTTTCATTGTATTCCCCTCAAAAAATGTGTTATACAGTTTCGTTTATAAAGCGTCCGTTATCATTTTAATCGCGTTCAAGCCGTTCGTTCGTATATCGCGATAACTTTCCGGTTGCTCATTCTCCTTTTTAATTTTATCACATTTACGGAGAATTGTCAAACTACGCAAACTCTTTTATGAAATTCCACGAAGAAATTTCAAACCGTTTAACGCTATATATTTTTCAAAGAAATGATCCCTTGAAAAATCTCACCCGCAACAGGCGCGGCAACAACGCTCCCGTAATACGCGCCCTGCGGTTCATCCACGATTACGAGCGCCAAATACTTTGGCGCATCACAAGGAAAAAATCCCACGAACGACGAAACGTATTTACCCGCCGCAATATGCCCGTCAATGAATTTTTGAGCTGTTCCTGTTTTACCTTTATCTTGTGTATCACCCCCAAAATCATCAGTAAAATCAACACTTTTTCGTTTTAGGATTTTCGCAAAAAAACGGCTAATCTCTCCCCGTTAACTTGTGTATCACCTCATTTTTATACATAACCCCCCCTATAATATTCAATTTACTTGCATAAACAAGTTCAAAACAAAGATATTATGCAGTAATTTATGAATATCTTGCATAAAATCTAATTTTTTCATTTTTTGCTCAAAAATTGAAGATAAAAAGCAAAAATCCTATAAACATTATATAATATATAATAGCTTATAGGATTATGTAGAAAATATTAAGTTATGTCATTTTATGCCACATTTTGTCTTAGACGGCTGGGCATAAATTCCTAGTGAAAAAAATTGGTTTTTCATTGTTTGGTTTCTTTTGCATTTTCTTTAATTCACTGATATAGAGTTCCATACCGCAATCGCGGATCGTAGTATAAATTTGCTTATAAACAAGAACGTCTCTTGCCAACATAGAGGAATCCAAAGTAACAACCATATCTACTTCTTTCTCTTTGCAAAGTTCTAAACCTCTATTCAAACCAGGACGTTCAAACTTACGACCGCTTACACCATAATCGTAAGCCGAGTCAACAATATACCATTCCTTATGCTCACTAAGCAACTCTCTCAACTCTTCGTTTTCTTAAAAATAGAAGCCTGCTCATTACATGCAACTCTTAAATAAGTAACAACTTTAATTTTCTTTTCTTTCATAATTTCACCTCAAAAAATCTTCAATTTTATATACAACGGTTAAATTGCATTCATTTACTCCGACTTTACCAATTTGAACTCTTGAAACAACTGCTCGTATCAACGACAATTTATCCATTGGTACAGTCTTCAATTTATGTAAAAATTTTTTAAACTTCAAGTCATAAACTTTTAACTTTGCAACAATATTGTTAGCATCGGACAATCTCTCTTCCAACTCTGAAATTTTATTTCGCAATTTATTTAGTTCTTTTTGATATACGAACTCCGCTAATTTACCTTCAAAATATTTTTCTATCACCTTGGAATATTCTATATTTGTTTTTTCAATTTCCGCTTCTATTTTTGGCGCCAAATATTCTTTCCCATTAAATAGTTTTCTCTTGTAAAACTCATAGAACTTTTCTTGATCAAATCTACAGCGTTCCACAAAGGTTATTGCATCTTGATATAACATATCCTCGAGTTGCCATGCGCGAATAGAATATTGCTGAAGATTATTAATCCTCAAGAAATAAAACGAATATAGATTATTCTCTTTGTTATTAACAAACAATAAATGTCGTCCTGTGTCATTGTCAATCAACAATTTTCCTATGTGATCTAAACGTCTTTTTAATTTTGAGTGACTATCCATAATTGCTTGAACTCGCCAAAACAAGTCTTCGTCTATAATTGCAAGATGAGTGTTTTTTAGCAATATACGTTCTTCCTTTGCATGTCTTGTCCAATTTATCGAATGACCACAATATTCATAATCTTTTACAATTTCCCAAACCTTTTCTGCTGTCCAAAGCCTTGATGGATTTTTATTCAATGGTTTTAATCCTAATACTTCGGTGGCATAATAGGAACGAGTTGGTATATTTTCCGCATTAAATATTTCTGCTACCTTACAACACGAATATTTATACTCGTCAACTAAAGTAAATGCTTGTAGAACGATAGATGATGCATAGTCATCTATAATTTCTTTACCATCCAAATCATAGTTATAACCAAATTTAGGATAATAATTTAAGTGCCTTGTTTTTGCATAATGACGACGAGCATCGCTACACTTCTTCTTGAAATCTTTTAAAACATACTCGTTTATAAAATACTTAAAAACCGCTGTAAGTTCATCACCATCTTTTGGATTGTTGCTATCATAATTATCGTCAACGCTGATTAAACGTATGCCATTTGAGGGGAGTACATTATCAACAAAATCACCCACTGCATACATTACACGACCTATACGTGAAAAATCTTTTACCAACAATACTTGAAATGATTTTGCATCAATCTCTTGCTTTAATTCTATAAATCCTGGACGATTCATTGTTCCGCCAGAATACCCATCGTCATATAAGATTTTATAAATATCAAAACCTTTTTCTTTTGCATAATCCGTCAGCATTTTAATCTGATTTTCAATACTCCTAGAATCAGATTTACCATCGATTTTATCTTCATCTTCTCTTGATAATCTAGCGTAGATTATTGACTTAATCTTCTTCATATGTCATAAACCCCTTAATAATCTCATCACAACTGTAATATTGAATTTTAATATCAATTTCCCTGTTTTTCACAGAGTCATTTATGTAACTTGTTCTTAATATTATCTTCCTAATAAGTTTTTGAATTATATAAGGTTGAATGATATTAGTTTCGTCATATTCCTTAAAAAGTTTTACTAACTCAATCGCTTTAAGTTGATTGGCAGGTTTACCCTTTTCTTCATTATCCTTTCTAGTCAATACACCAATTTCATTTTCAAGAGCCTCTTTCTCTCGTTTGTACTTTGCCATCATGGTATTGAAAGTTGACAATGGTAGACTGCCTAATACTTTCTGCTCAAAGAGTTTTTCTATAAAGATATCTATCTCTTCACAACGCGCCTTTAATCTATCAAGTTCTTTCTCAACGTCAGTTACAAGGACACGCCCTTTTGAGTCAAACCGTGATGCAAACTCAAGAAATTTCTCCTCGTTTTTAAGAATAATTGCTTTCAATGCCATCAACTCTTTAACAACAATTGTCTCCAGCATACGTTTTGAAATTGAATTAGAATGCTCACAATCAGTTTTATTGCAGTAATATCGATAATCAAATATTCCTTTCTTATGATTATTTCTTTTTTCTATGCGCATTGTCCTACCACAATCAGCACAACAAATAACACCTTTAAACGCATTCTCGCTTAAATCTATAGAACTGCCACGAGACGATTTAAGTATTTTTTGTGCCAAATCCCACGTTTCTCTATCAATTAATGCAGAATATCGATTTTCAAACACATAACAATCTTTATTTTTATAACGTTTCTTTTTCTTAAAGTTTATTGAACTTGTCTGCGCAGTTTTATAAACCCCAAGGTATTCTTCTCTGATAATGATATCTCGAACCATGCCTGCGCTCCAAGTATAATGTTTTTCCTGGGGCATAGCTAAAACCTTTGCTTTATTATAATTAAATTTTACTGCATTATAATAACGTGGCGTTTTGATTTTATTTTCAGTTAAATATCTAGCAACTTTACCACCTGAGCCTAATTCAACAAACTTTCGATAAATCATTTGAACAATTGGCCCTGTTTCTGAATCCGGAATTCTTTCATACGATTCAGTATAATTAAACCCAAATATAGGAAAGACGGTGTTTCTTGGTTCGCCATTACGTGCCTTCATATTAAGGACAGAACGAATTTTCCTTGATGTATCTCTAGCATACATCTCATTCAAAACGTTTTTAATGGCAACCATATCGGCACCATCAAGTTTATCACTATCATAGCCATCGTTAACCGCGATATAACGAACATTATGCTCTGGGAAATAGTTTTCAATGTATTCACCCATTTGAACATAACTTCTACCTAAACGAGATAAATCTTTTGTAAGAACGATATCTAATCGGCCAAGTTCCACATCGGAAATGAGTCTTTCAAAGCCTGGTCTATTAAAATCAGTTCCAGAATAACCATCATCAACATACTCATCAACAATGTGCCAACCGTGTCTAAGCGCATAATCAGTCAGCATCTCACGCTGCGTTTGAATAGACTGACTTTCTTCTCTTCCATCATCACGGGATAACCTCAAATATATCCCAACACGATAAATTCTAGCCAAGCTTCTCACCTCCTTTTCCTATATTTTCTTAATATGATTTACTTAACTTTTTCTCGTTTTTCCATTTCATCTAACAGCATTGTAACTGTTTGTTCTAAAATTGTAGTCCCCCCAACAGGAAATTCTCTACGAACCTTAAATATGTAGTCTCCATATTTATATTGTCTAGGCAATGATGTTACGGTTTTAAGGTTTTCATCTTTTTTCTTGTCTTCCATTTGCTATCGCACATAAAGACAACTAAACCATTTTAGTGTTCAAATGCTCACCTATGAAACTATTATAGTTTAATTATTTCATTTTGTAAAACTATTTTAGTTTAATTATTGAAATTTTTTTTAACTATTTTAGTTTAATTAAGATTGACAAATTTAAATAAATCCTTTATAATTTTGATAAAGTATAAAAATTGAGGTTAAATTCCATGTCTAATTTGGATTATACGAATCTAAAAGAAAATATTTTCGACGTCTTTATATCTTGGTTTAACAATCAAAAAATTTATAGTCAACGCTCTCTTGGATTAAAGCTTGGTATATCTCAAACAACTGTTGCACGTTGGCTTAACAGAACTTGTCTGCCAGACATTTCGTTATGGCCTGCTCTTTGCGATATTATGGATATTACAATCTCTCAATTTCTTAAACTTGATAACTCAGGCTGTTTATCTAATAAAGAATCACAATTAATAAATGCTTATAAAAATGACTTATCATTTAAGACATTCATTGACAAATATTTATCCGATGAAGCATTTAAGCAAATGATTAATTCTTTAGCTGTCTATACAAAATAAATGCGCACCTCCTTTTTTATTTTCCCTATACATTAATATATAAATTTAGTATTTGATTTAGAATAGAAGCCGTTCAAAACGAACGGCTTCTATTTTTTCTTTTATTAAATTTTAAATTTCTTAATATTCTCTACAATTTTCCCCATTAGATACTGTTTTAAGTCCTCGTCCTTTTCCCAATAGATATATGAAAACCTATTGACCAACCCTTCATATAATTTAAGAATTTCAGCTAAAGCAATAATATCTCCACTTACAGCTTTCGTCAGAACTTTTCTAAAATCACTATTGTTCATTCTCATAATAAAGAGCCTCCCTTAATCTTTTTAATGCCAGCGACCTTATTTTCCAAATTTGTTCTGAGGAAATATTTAGTTCTCTCGAAATTTCTATTGTTGTTTTTTCTTCTATAAATATCATTACTAAAATCTTTCGCCATGTTTCCGCCAAATCCTTATAAGCCTTTAACAGTTTTTCATTTTCAAAATAAAAATCAACTTGTTTTGCTGGACGAAAATCATATTCATAGAAAAATAGTTCTTCAGGCAACCAATCTATTGGATAAGTCGGAATGGTATTCTTTAATTTTAAAAGATATCGAGATTTTGCACGTTTTAGCAATACAGTCAACCACGAAGTAAATCTGTATCTTAATACATCATCATTATCATTGCGTTTAGTCATACATCCTCCTAGGGACATACCGCAATGACAGGACATCTACAACATGCCAATGCGGCATGCCATGATTTTTTTTATTTAATTTTGCTTGCCGAACGGTTACAATCACAGCAATTTCTACATCGTATTCACCCCCTTTTTCTAAAATTTGTACTAAAAAACGGCCATAACACCCCTTAGAGTGATATGACCGTAATTTACAGTGCAATAAGCGAGTCGATTTTTTAATATCGACCTTATACTTAAGATTTAGTTGTCCAGTTTCTAATTTAATATTACATTCAACATGTCCCTTTCATAATATATCTTAT
>JAFQGG010000019.1 GCA_017415505.1 Clostridia bacterium | reverse complement strand
TTTCCGACATTTTTTATCCTCCGATTTTTTATTTTGTTTTTGCAACTGGCAGGTCGCAATTACATTATACTAAATCGGAGTTTTTATTTCAACTCATCGGTTAACCTCTACCGAACCACGCGACTATCGCGTGGTTTTCTTACGTAATTCCGAAAAACGGAATTACGTTATACAATAAAAAACTTAACCATGGTTAAGTTTTTTGAAAAATCGTATGAATAAGCGGAAACGCAAAAAGACGGGTGCATATCGACACCCGTCTGACGATGTATTGTCCGGACGAATTATTTGCTTTCTTCGGTTTGCGTTACAACTTCTTTGCCGTCATAATATCCGCAATTTTTGCAAACGGTATGTGCTTGCGCCAATTCGTGACAATGAGGGCATTCTACAAGCGTCGCCGCCGTTGCTTTGTAGTTTGCAAATCTTTTGTTCGTTCTGCTCTTGGATTGTTTGCTCTTAGGTACTGCCATGTTTACACCTCTAAATTTATTTCTTTTCTAATTTTATTTTACCGTGTCGTCAGAAGAAAACCGAATCGGTTCGCACTCCTCTTCGCAAGAGAGCGTGAACGGCAAACACGCCATTACCGCTTCCTCTACGGCTTTTTTCAAATCGACGATACCGTTTGAATAGGAATAATCCTCGCAATCTTTCGTCGGTTGAAAATAAGCGTCGAGTTCGCCCTCGATATCCGCGCCCGTTTCCTTTAAGCATCGGGAACATTGCCCTTCCAATCGAAAAGCAACGCTTCCGCGAATTTCCAAGGAATCGTCCTCGAAAAGCTCGTAGCTAAAACGAACTTTAATCGGCGTTCCAAATTTCACGAACGGAATATCGATCAAAGAATCGGGTGCGGAATATTCAAATTCCATATCGCCTTCATACTTCTTTTGTGCGTTCAATTTCCGAATATCGATAGTCATCATAAAACCAGCCTTTCAAGTATAGTATATTTCAACGACTTTGTCAACTTTTTTTTCGATGAATTTTCCGATTTTTTATAATAATTCCGCAGTTTCTCTCGCAATTACCAATTCTTCGTTAGTCGGAATGATCAAAACCTTGACTTTTGAGTTCTTTCCGCTAATATCGCGTATAGACCCGTCGTTCTTTTGCAAGTTCTTTTCCTCGTCAATTTCCAAGCCGAGGTATTGCATATTTTCACAAATCGCTTGGCGCACGCAAGGCGTGTTTTCACCCACCCCCGCCGTGAATACGATACAGTCCACGCCGTTCATTGCCGCCGCGTAAGCCCCTACGTATTTCTTGCAAGCATACGCGAACATATCGAGCGCAAGTTGCGCGCGTTTGTTTCCCTCGCCCGCCGCTTTGGTAAGATCTCTAAAATCGCTTGAAACGCCCGATACGCCGGCAACACCGCCTTTTTTATTCAAATAGGTCGCCGCCTCGGAAATATCCATACCTTCTTTTTTGGCAAGGTATTCTGCCGCCGCAAAATCGATATCTCCGCTACGCGTTCCCATAGGCACGCCCGCAAGCGGGGTAAAGCCCATGGAAGTATCGACGCTCTTACCGCCGTCAACAGCCGTAATGGACGAGCCGTTCCCCAAATGACAGGTAACGATCTTCAAATCCTGCGGTTTTTTACCCAAATACTTCGCCGCTTCCAAGGAAACGAATTTGTGGCTCGTACCATGGAATCCGTAACGGCGAATCTTGTATTTCTCATAATGCTCGTAATCGATTGCGTACATATACGCGTAATCGGGCATCGTGAAATGGAAACTCGTATCGAACACGAGTGCCATGGGCGTGTTCGGCATTGCCGCTCTGCAAGCGTTTACGCCGACGATCGCCGCGGGGTTATGTAAGGGCGCAAGGTCCTTGATTTCTTCCATAAGACGCATCGTTTCGTCACTAACGAGCGTCGTTTGCTTGAAAATCTCGCCCGACGCAACCGCGCGGTGTCCCACCGCGTCAATTTTGTCCATAGACGAAAGCACGCCCGTTTTTTCGTCGGTAAGTGCCTTCAATACGAGCGCAACCGCAACCTTATGATCGGGCATATCTTGTTCGATTATAAACTCCGCGCCTTTTGCCTTGTGCGTGAGTTTCGAGCCGTCGATACCGATACGCTCGCAAGTACCTTTAGCAATAACCGCTTCCGTTTCCATATCAATAAGTTGATATTTCAACGAAGAACTTCCCGAATTTATAACGAGAATTTTCATAACGCCCCCTTAAAGTTGCGTTTGCAACGCGGTAATTGCCACCGCGGCAACGATATCTTCCGTTTTACAACCGCGGGAAAGATCGTTCATGGGCTTTGCAAAGCCTTGACAAATAGGACCTACCGCCATAAACCCGCCAAGTCTTTCGGCGATTTTATAGCCGATATTCGCCGCTTGTAAGTCGGGGAAAATAAATACGTTGGCTTTCCCCGCCACGGTCGAATCGGGCGCTTTTAACGCCGCTACGGACGGCACGATCGCCGCGTCGAATTGCAATTCGCCGTCCAACTTAATATCGGGGGCTTTTTCTTTTGCAATTTTCACCGCTTCCGCTACCATCGTAACGTTGTCGTGTTTTGCGCTTCCTTTCGTCGAGAAGGAAAGCATTGCAACTTTCGGGTCGATACCCGCAATCGCCTTCGCCGAGTTTGCCGTAGCGATCGCGCAATCGGCAAGCCCCTCGCTCGTATAGGTAGGATTCAAACCGCAATCGGCGAACACCACTAATCCGTCGGGGCAATATTGGTTGCCCTGCGGAGGACAAATCATAAGATTGAAGCTAGATACGGACGATACGCCCTTTGCCGTTTTGATAATTTGAAGACCGGGACGAAGGGTGTTTGCCGTCGAATGGCAAGCGCCCGAAACAAGCCCGTCCACTTCACCCATTTTCAGCATCATAGCGCCAAAATAAGTGCCGTCCGCAAGCAATTTCGCCGCTTGATCGGGCGTCATGCCTTTGGATGCGCGAAGCTCGCAAAGCTTCGCGTTATATTCGGGCAATTTCTCGCTCGTAAGCGGATTTACAATCGTAACTCCCGTCAAATCCACTTCGGGGTTTGCGGTCTTAATCGCCGTTTCGTCGCCAAGGAGCACGATTTTAGCAACGCCTTCTTTCGTCGCGTCGGCAGCCGCTTTCACCACTCTCGAATCTTCCCCTTCGCAAAGCACGATCGTCTTGTTCAGGGCTTTCGCCTTGTTTTTGATTTCGTCAAGAATATTCATAATTTACCTCACAAAAACGCTTTATTTATTTTTTCTTTTCGTGTATAATAGATTTTAAGAACGAAGTCTTGAAATCGTTACTTTAATTATACCACACATTTTTTTTAATGTAAAGGAAAACGGGAATTAAAATGAAAATTTGTGCAATAATTTGCGAATATAATCCCCTCCATAACGGGCACTTATGGCAAATACGCGAGGCGAAAGAACACTCTAACGCCGACGCGGTCCTTTGCATTATGAGCGGAGATTTCGTACAACGGGGAGAAACTGCTCTGCTCGATAAATTTACGCGGGCAAAGCACGCCGTTCTCGCGGGCGCGGACGCGGTGATTCAACTTCCCACCGTTTTCGCTACGGCAAACGCCGAACTCTTCGCGCGCGGAGCAATACGGATTCTATCCTCTATCCCCGCCGTGAAAACGCTCTCTTTCGGCGCGGAAAACCCTGATAAAACGGCGTTTAAGCTTGCGGCGAGGTATTTATCCAACGAACCGCAAGAAGTATCGGAAAGCATTAAAAAGCGAGTCAAAGAAGGCGTTAGCTACGCAAAAGCGCGCGCGCAGGCTTGGGCGGGTTTTCTTCCCCTCGATTTGCTTTGCTCTCCCAATAATATTTTGGGCGTGGAATACACGAAAGCCATCTTAACGGAAGAGGCAGATATCGATATTCTTCCGTTACAAAGACAGGGTAGCGGATACTTAGATACCGCGCTAAACCAAAATTTCTCCTCCGCCACCGCCATTCGAAACGCAATCGATAACGGGGAAATCGTAAGAGGATTCTTACCCGATTTCGTATACGAAGATTTGCCGAAAACCACGAAAAACGATTTGGAGCGTCTGGAAAAATACGCTATTTTATCAAAATCAAAAAACGAGATCGCCAAAGTTTGCGACTGCACGGAGGGTTTGGAAAACGCGTTTAAGCGGGTTGCGGAAACGAACGAACCGCTCGAAACCCTTACGAGCGCAAGATATACGACCTCGCGAATCAAGCGAATTGCCCTGCAAAATCTTTTGAATATTGAAGAAACGCTTATTCGAGAGTGTTTGAGTTCCCCCTTATACCTGCGCGTTTTGGCTGTGAGAAAGCAACGGGAGGATATCCTTTCCGCACTTGGAGAAAGTGCATACCCGTTAATTATACGCGCACACGACGACGAAAAGCTTTGTAAAACGGCAAAACGCTGTTACGAAAAAGATATTTTCGCCGAAAAAGTATATGGGATATTGCAAAAGACAAAGAAAAAAGACGATATATTCATATAAACGAGTCACGCGCCCCCAAAAGCCGAGCTTTTGGGGGCGCGCCGTATATTATCGTAGTAAAATTATTTTACGATCTCCATGAATTTTTCATAATATTTTTCCCCGAGTGTGTAAATCGCCTCGCGGGAGAAGTGAATATTGTCGCCGTTTCCAACCGTTTGATTGTTCGATTTCAAACCGTAAGTTTCCACGAACTCCGCGTTCCCGATTTCAGCGAATACCCGTTTCGTCGCATTATACACCGCGTCGCAGGGCTGTTCGTACGTAACCCGCCATTCGTCCACGAACCCACCCGCAATCACGGGCAAAGCTTCCAACTCGTAGCGCGCGCGGAAGGAAGTGATAAGCAATTTGAAATTCTCATAGTAGAAATTCTCGATTTCCTCCGCGGGATAATTCTTTTCCGCGCGTTCAAACGCGTCGTGTTCGCCTTGGTGCCATAAAAACGCCACGAGGCGGTTCTCTTTGTGCAGTTGCAACGCTTCGTCGACCATGGAAAGCATACGGAAAAACAGCTTGTTCGTAACGAGCCATTCACCGCGAGTAAAGCCCGTTCCGCCGACCGCCGCGCGGATTACCAGCAATCTTCTACCCTCCGCCAAATTATTTTTCGCGTATTCTCTTGCAAACGAAAAAGCGAGATTCGCCGCCCCCTCGTTGTCTTCAGCAACGGAAATATTCGTAATCGACGGACAGTCCGCCGTTAAAAACACGTTGTCCGTTTCGGGGTCTACCGTAAGTCCGAAAGTTTTCGTATCCGAAAGAAAACATACCCGTTCGTCACGTTGATAATGATTGTCCACCTTACCAAGTCCACCGCCTTGGGCATTGGATTGCCCCGCAAGCACGACGATATCAAAAGGCGTATCGCAAAAATCTCTAAAATTCTTAATCATTTTTTTACTCCAATTAGTCTATTAACGAATCCGTCTTTTAAGAGTATAACATATTTGTCAAATCTTGTCAATCTTTTGCCGAATACTTTTCTTTCTTTTTCATTTTTATAAATAGTGAAAATAAAAAAACGAAACGGTTAGCACGACTAACCGTTTCGTTTTGGAGCTACTGGCCGGACTTGAACCGGCGACCTGCTGATTACGAATCAGCTGCTCTACCGACTGAGCCACAGTAGCATATTGTTTCGCTCTCTCAACGACAGCTTAATCATTATACCTAATCACAAAGAAAAAAGCAAGCGTTTTTTACACATTTCTTGAAAAAATTTTTGAAATTTTCAAAATTTTTTCACAATGAAAAATATTCGCCCATTTTCACAAAAGAAAAACACGCGTCACAAAGCAAATATCGAAGCTTCGTCACATACACGATCCCTTGCAACGCTTCCTCTATTTGCTCGATTGCGCGATTGCACAATTCTTCAAATGCGGGTATCGTACCGCCGTATTTCTCGCCTAAAAAGGAAAATTGCCTTAAAAGCATCGCTAAAATATTCTTACTCGAACTTTGCGTCGCGCCTTTATCTAATCTCGTTATTTCCCCATCAAGTACTTCGATACAATCTTCCAAGCATGAAAACGCGGATATAATCTCTCCTTGTATTCGTTTTTCTTTATAGCTCTTAAAGTACAGTTTTTCAACGCCATACTCGATAATTTCCGTATCTTCCGTCAATCCTTCCCTTACTTTTTCAGCTTGGTCTTTACTCCTATACGCGGAAAGCGCGACGAAATATTCACCGTTTTCCTCCAATACGAACCCTGCACCGCCGTCTAACACCGATTGATATACCCCCGCTTGCACGTGCTCGGTTTTGGAAACGAGGAAATAAAACGAGCGGAACACGGGCGCGCTCGTTACGCGGCCAAGCACGGACGCGTAGATCCCAACCGACACGAAAAAACAGGCAAGTAATAGTCGTGCTATTTTTGAAAACCTCTTAAAAAATACCGCCGTCATACCTTATGGTATGCGACGGATTTTTTGATTATTCGAGATATAAAACGCATTCGCCTTTTGCAAGCGTTTTTTGCACGTCTATCACCCGTTGATTGGAAGAACCACGGAATTTTAAGCGGATATTCTTCAATTCCTCGATATACGGACCGTCCACGAGTACGTCGAAAGACGAAATCAAATCCTTCGTGTACGGCGTATTCTTTTGTGTTTCGCGAAGCATGCCCGTTTTCTCGTCAAACACGAAACCCGTGTAACACCAAACGGTTTTATGCGGAAAACGCGCTCTAAATTCCTTTATAAACGGATACAACGCTTCTTGGTTTTGCGGTTCTAACGGTTCACCGCCGAGCAAGGAAAGCCCCGCGATAAACGACGATTGCATTTCCGTAAATATCTTTTCTTTGACGGTTTCGTCAAACGCTTCGCCGTACGCAAAATCCCATGCAACCTCGTTAAAGCAATTTTTACAACGGTGGGTACAGCCCGAAACGAACAGGGAAATACGCACGCCCTCTCCGTTGGCTATATCCGTCCATTTTATCGTAGCGTAATTCATTAAAGGTGCAATACTCTATCTTTAATTTCTTGCGTTCTGCCTTGATTCCAATACTGCGTTCCGATATAGCCGCAGGTGCGTCTTGCGACGTTCATCTTCGCCTGATCGCGGTTATGACAGCAAGGACATTCCCAAATTAGCTTTCCTGCTTCGTCCACTTGGATTTGGATTTCTCCGTCGTATCCGCAAACTTGGCAATAATCGCTCTTAGTGTTCAATTCCGCGTACATGATATTCTCGTAAATAAACTTCATGACGGCAAGCACGGCGGGAATATTATCCTGCATATTGGGAACTTCCACGTAACTGATTGCTCCGCCGGGAGAAAGCTGTTGGAATTCGCTCTCGAATTTCAACTTGGTAAACGCGTCGATTTCTTCGGACACGTGTACGTGATAGCTGTTGGTAATATAACTCTTATCCGTAACCCCGGGAATCAAACCAAAACGCTTTTGCAAGCACTTGGAGAATTTATAGGTCGTGCTTTCAAGTGGCGTTCCATACAAAGAAAAGTCGATATTTTCTTTCGCTTTCCATTCCTTACATTTATCGTTCATATGTTGCATCACGGAAAGTGCAAAAGGCTTCGCTTCGTCGTCGGTGTGCGATTTACCCGTCATATGCTTAACGCACTCGTACAAGCCTGCGTATCCCAACGAAATCGTGGAATATCCGCCGAACAAAAGCTTATCGATCGTTTCGCCCTTTTCCAAGCGCGCAAGCGCGCCGTATTGCCAAAGGATCGGCGCGGCGTCCGAAAGCGTGCCTTTCAAACGGTTGTGTCTATGCATAAGCGCGCGGTAGCAAAGATCGAGCCTTTCGTCGAAAATCTCCCAGAATTTCGTCATATCTCTACCCGAGGACAACGCTACGTCCACGAGGTTAATCGTCACGACGCCTTGGTTGAATCTACCGTAATACTTGGGCTTACCCTCTTCGTCTACGTACGGGGTCAAGAAGCTTCTGCAACCCATACAGGTATAACAATGCCCTTCGCCGTTTTTGTCCACTTTATATTCGAGCATCTTCTTTTCGGAAATATAGTCGGGAACCATACGCTTTGCCGTACATTTTGCCGCCAATTCCGTAAGATACCAATATTTTTGCCCTTCTTCGATATTATCGGGCTCTAACACGTAAATAAGCTTGGGGAACGCAGGAGTAATCCAAACGCCCGATTCGTTCTTTACGCCTTGGATTCGCTGTTTGAGCGTTTCCTCGATAATGAGCGCAAGATCTTCCTTTTCCCGTTCGTCGCGCGCTTCGTTAAGGTACATAAACACCGTTACGAACGGCGCTTGACCGTTGGTGGTAAGCAAGGTTACGACTTGATATTGAATCGTTTGAATCCCTCTTCTAATCTCGTCGCGAAGGCGTTTTTCCGCCATAGCGTTGATATGCGCCTCGTCGGAAACGCCGACGAACGCAAGCTCTTCCGCCACTTCTTTGCGAATCTTCTTACGGCTAATATCCACGAAGGGCGCAAGGTGCGTAAGGGAAATACTTTGCCCGCCGTATTGGTTGGAAGCGACCTGCGCTATAATTTGCGTAGCGATATTACACGCCGTAGAAAAACTGTGCGGTTTTTCAATAAGCGTACCCGATATTACCGTACCGTTTTGAAGCATGTCTTCCAAGTTCACCAAGTCGCAGTTGTGCATATGTTGCGCGAAATAATCCGCGTCGTGGAAATGGATCAACCCTTGATCGTGCGCGGCAACGATATCGTCGGGCAACAAAATACGACGGGTAAGGTCTTTGGAAACCTCCCCTGCCATATAATCGCGCTGTACGCTGTTGACCGTAGGATTTTTATTGGAATTTTCCTGCTTTACTTCTTCGTTATTGCACTCGATAAGCGTGAGGATTTGCGCGTCCGTCGTATTCGACTTACGCACGAGTTCACGCGTATAACGATAGGTGATATATTTGCGCGCAAGCGCGAAACACATCGTCGCCATAAGGCGGTTTTCCACCATATCTTGAATCTCTTCTACGTGCGGAGAACGACCGAGTGCCGCGCACTCCTCCGTCACGAAATCGACGATAGCCAAAAGCGCCGCCTCCGAAATACGGTGGCGTTCCCCAACTTCCTTATTGGCTTTTCGAATTGCCGCAATGATTTTTTCCTTGTCAAATACGACTTCTTGACCGCTTCTTTTGATAATTTTCATCTCTTTCATACCCGTTCCTCCTTACCGTTTCCCCTGCCAAACGGCGTTTCTTCCTGTTTTTTCGTTATATTTTATCGCGCAACCACTTCACCGCGCCAAATACAATATATTGTATTGCAAATCAATCGTACTATAATATTATACCATATCTTGTGTTAAAGTCAAGCACATGAACACAAAATATGGTATAGAAAAAACTTATGGATACTTTTACGAAAACGATTACAAAAACGCGAAAAACCATTTGTTTTCAACCAAAAACGAAAAACGAACGAAAAACAGGTATTCGAAAATAAAATACTTTCAATTTTTTCGTTCGTTTTTATCAAATAAATGGCATTTTAACACTCGTTTTTCACGCCGAGAAGTGCGTAAAAATCCGCTTTGCTATTGCTCTTTCGCAACGCTTCAAGGCAAGATTTGGAATCCGATTGAAATTTATCGTTTAACGCACGCTCTAAACCTTGCGGGATCGTCGCCATAAGCGCGTCCGACCAATTCCTCGAGGCGAAACAGTCAATCGCGGGATACTCGCGCCGTTTGGCAAGTTCGCCGTTTAATACGATTTTCAAATTCGATAAAGAAGAAAGTCTATCGAATATAAGCCCGTCCGCGGGATTGCCCGTATCCACGGAAACCGTTCCGCAAAGAGTGAACGAACCGCCCTCGCCAATATTTCTACCCGTGGAGAAATATTCTCTGATAAATTGCAAGGTTTTGCTTTCCAAACCGCCGACGAGCGTTTTTCCGCCGACCGATTCTTCCGTTTCGTTATACGCTTGCGCCAACGAGGAAAACGAATCGAGCAAAAACAGTACGTCGCGCCCCATTTCCACATACCGTTTCGCCCGCTCTAAAACGAGCCGAGCGATTTGGACTTGTTTTTCCGCCTCGTCGCAAAAGGACGTATACACCAATTCGCGCGAAGAGAAGCACTTGCGGTACGCGTCCACCGTTTCGGGGGCTTGATCTATAAGCAAAACGAACACGCAAAGCTTGGGGTTTGCCTCTTTAGCGTTGTTTGCTATTTCTTTTAATAAAACGCTCTTTCCCGCCTTTGGAGGCGCAACGATTAACCCGCGCTGACCTTTTCCAATTGGCAAAATCCAATCCAAATATTTTACGAGTACGGAATCTTTTGCTTTTTCGTTCAACAACGAAAGTACTTCTCTCGATTCTTGCGCCGTATTTTCCGCAAAAGGCAAGCGTTCGAACCGTTCTTCCGTTTCGTTTACGGATAAAATTTCACCAACTTGATAAAGGCTCAACGATTTTTTCGCACGACAATAAACGACGTCGCCTTCGCAAAGCCTATAACCTCTTACGAAAGATTGCGGAACGAATATCTTCGCTTCCATATCCGACAAATCGAGAGGAACGAGATAATATTCGCCGTCCACGGTAACGACCTGCCCTTTATATACGGTATTATAATACTTTTCGTCTTCCGCTTCTTGTTCGGGCGAATTTAACACCCATTTATTCGGGGAAGTGCCCACGAGCGAAATATCCGTTCCCGATTGACTCGGCTTTCCGTCCGCAAGCACGAACTTTTTCTTTTGTCCCACCGAAAAAGATTCGTCGATTTCTTTAATTTTTTCCTCGATCACCGTCAAATCCGTGCTGTTTTCTTTCACGGGCGCACCTCGACTGCTGGGAGGCACGGGCGGGACTACTCCCGTCAAAATATCGAGAATCGCCTCGATCAATATATTTTTCGGTTTCTCTTTCGTGGGTTTAGACACGCCGATGTGCCGAGCGTAAGTGCGAAGCTCGTGAATCCCTAACCCCGACAAATAGGCGCGGTAAGCATTCCGCCTTTTTTCCTTATTTTCCTCACTCATTATACGCGCTCCAAATAAATAATTTTTCTTTCGTCATTGGAAAAATCGATCGTCGATAAGTCCGCTTCGCCGTTTTTATAAGAATAATCCACGCCGTCAAACAGCGACAAAAACGGTTTAGCGTCCGTAATATCGATCGTTCCGTCTTCGGGCTTATAATGCATAGGAATCACCACGCGCGCGTTGATTGCGTCCGCGTATTTTTTCGCCTCGATAGCGTCTATCGTATAAGTTCCGCCTACGGGAATCAGTAAAACGTCTACTTTTCCTATTTTTTTCACGAGCTCGCCCGAATATTTTTCACCCAAATCGCCTAAATGACAAACGCAAATCCCGTCGGCTACGATATTATAAACGATATTCTCCCCACGCAACGCGCCGTTTTTTTCGTCGTGGAAGGTTTTAACGCCCGTAATACGAACGCCGTTTATCTCCCGCGTTTGCGCGCCGTCGATTACGCACGCCGTAGCGATAGCCTTCGTATTATTATGATCGAAATGCGCGTGGCTAACGGTAACGGCGTCCGCCGTCAAACCGCGAGGCAATTCGTACCCCACGCCCTTATACGGATCGGTAATCAAGACCGTACCGTTTGCCGTCGTAATCTTAAAACAGGAATGTCCCAAATACGCGATCTTCATTTCTTCCTCCTCATACCCCTTTCGCAAAGATACGAATTTTCATTTTTTGCGGTTCACCGCCCTGCGTGAGCAGTTCGTACCGCAAAACGAACAAGACCGAATTGCCGTTGATTGCGTATTGCAAACGGATAGTCTTCGTAAAAACTTCGCCTACCGAATCCCCGATCCCGAGCGTTCCCGCAAGCGTTTCCCCTTTTTTCAAGCGTAAACGCAAGGAATAGTCGCCCCGTCTATCTACGCTCACCGTTCCGTTTTCAAACGAAAAGCAAAACTCGGCGGATTCTTCCTTATAACGAATTTCCACGCGATCGTCCGCAAGGAGCATTTCGCCCTCGCGAACCACCTTCGATTCTCGACCGTCCGCGCTCGTTACAATCGTCAAGCAACACTTCGACATTCTTTCGTATCCTCTAAAAATCGTACTATATCTATTTTATTATAACAAATATTTTACAAAAAGTAAACCGTATAAAGAGATTTTTCGCGGTTTTTGAAAAATAATCGGTTGGAATCGTACGAAATTCCAACCGATATTCCTTTAATCGTTGCCCCGTTTAATCGTTTCGCGAATCAAACGCCCCTCTTTGAGCGTTTCCGAAAGCTTGTCATCGTCCCCCTCCGCCAGAGCGTCGCGGTAGACGGACAAACGCTCGATCAAGCCGTTCAATTCGAGCACGATATTTTTTCTATTGCAGGCATACAACGGCGTCCAAACGCACTCGTCTACCCCCGCAATCCGCGTCATATCTTGAAAGCTTCCGCCCGTAAACCCGTCGCAACCTTTCACCTGCGAACTTTTCACGTAGGCGTTGGATACGATATGCGCAAGTTGCGAAGTGAGCGCGATTTTTTTGTCGTGCTCCTTCGCGCTACACTCCACGATTCGCCCAAAACCGATATCCCAAGCGTAGCGTTTTATCTCTTCCAACGCTTCGCTTGAAGTATCGTCCGATCTCGTAACGATCAAGTTTGCATTTTTGAACAAGTTGGGGGTAGCCGAATCAATCCCCGAAGTTTCCTTACCCGCCATAGGGTGAAGCCCTATATAGCGATAATTGCGCTTTTTCGCTCTAACCGTTTTTTCAACGATTTCCTTGACCCCGCATATATCCGACACGAGCGCGCCGTCTTTGAAGTTTCCGTTTTCGAGATACCAAAGCGTGGCTTTGGGCGGTACGGCGATAAACACCGTATCGTACAAGGAAAAATCGTTTGCCACACCGCAAATATACCGCTCGCGCAAGGCGTATTCCACGCACGAAGCGTCTAAATCAAAACCGTGTACTTCGTACCCCGCAACCGTAAGTGCCGCACAAAGCGACCCACCAATGATACCAAGCCCGATAACCGCCGTCTTTTTCATAACCCGTTCCATCCGTATTTCTTTTTTTCATGATACCATATTTTCACGAAAAATTCAAGCAAACGAATGCGTTTTTTTGAAAAAAGAGCGCGAATTATTTATTTTTTCGATTCAATTAGCATTTTCCCCGCGGTATTTTCTGCGCGTGGCGATCCCACCGCGGATATGCCGTTCGCTTAAATTTTGCTCCAAAACCACGCGCGTGCGCTCGTATAATTCCTCGTCGATATATTTCAAACGCTCGGAAACGTCTTTATGTACCGTAGACTTACTAACGCCAAAATGCGCGGAACACGTCCGTACGGTACAGCCCGTAGCAACGATGTATTCCGCGCATCTTTTTACTCTTTCTTCAATATAATCCCACAAAATCCCAACCTCCGTAATTCGATTACGGAATATATTATGTCGGATTTTTGCGGATTATAACCTTTACTCGCCCTTTTTATACGGCAAAGGTATAACTTTTACAACCGAGTTTTCCGCATAGCGGGAAATCTTCTTCGCTCTCGCACTCTGAACGGAGATAAATACGTCCTCGCTGGAAAGTTCGGAAACGGCGTCGTCTTTATCCACGACCGCAAGCATATACGGCGTAGTGACGTAGCTTGCGCAAAGCACGCTCGCTCCGTCGCGAAGCCCAACGATAATATTGCCCTTTCTATACCGTTTAGACGGCTCGATTTGCGAGGATATCACGCGTTTGAATTTCGCCTCGTCCGTCGCGATCACGATTTCGCCCTCGCCGTTGATTTGCGTCATCAATACGACGTAATCGCCCTCGCGAAGCATGATACCGCGAACGCCCGCGGAAACTCTGCCCTGCGTGGGGATATCGTCTTTGAGTGCGTTTAGACATATACCGTCTTTCGTTACGATAACGATCGTATCTTCCTCGCCCGTATCCTCTTCCACCGTGAGAAGCTCGTCGTCTTCGCCAAGCTTAACCGCTTGGAAACTATCCTTGCGCTGTTCGTATTCCGCCCATTCGGATTTTTTAATCATACCCTTCTTCGTGAAGAAGAGCAAGCTTCCGTAAGGCATATGCTCGTCAAGCGCAAACCACGCAACGATTTTTTCGCCCGTTTCCGCGTCCTTGGAGAGCGTTTTGAGCGTCGTTCCGCTTTCGGAAAGCTTACACTCAAATCTTGGATCGGAAATATCCAACTTATGGCAGTTTCCGTAGTTGGTAAACGCGAAAATGCGTTTATCGGTAAAGGTAGTAAGCGTTTTCAAAGCGATCAATTGCGGTTTGAATTTCCCTTCCAACGGCTTTTCAAGCGCGTCTACCTGTTTTCCCGTCAACACCTTAATTTTATCGTCCGCCGTATAGACGAGCGTGCAAGGCGCGCCCTCTTTCTTTTCGGGCGCGGAAGCCACGAGTCCGTCCGCTTCCTCTCTCGTAAACACGAGTTTCGATCTTCTCGGCGTGGGGTACGCGTTTTTAATTTCGGTGATTTCTTCTTTCACGACTTGCAACTGCAAATCCCCGCTCTTGGAAATCGCCGTCAATTTCTTGATAAGCTTTTTGAGTTCTTTCAACTCTTGCTCCAACTTGAAAATTTCAAGCTTGGTCAATCTCGCCAAACGCAAATCGAGGATCGCCTGCGCCTGCATTTCCGAAATTTCAAAACGCGCCATGAGCTTGGTACGCGCGTCCGAAGTGCTTTCGGATTTTTTGATAATTGCGATTACCTCGTCGATATTTTGAACGGCGATAATCAAACCTTCGAGAACGTGACAGCGTTGTTCCGCCTGTTTAAGATCGAACAGCGTTCTGCGCTTGATAACTTGCTGTTGATATTTTACGTAGTGACGGATAATATCCATTAAGCCGAGCTGTTGCGGTTTTCCGTCGGCAATCACGACCATATTGATACCGAAGGTAACTTCCAAATCGGTGTATTTATACAGGCATTTGAGAATGGATTCGATATCGGCATCCTTTTTCACGCGAATCACCGCGCGCATACCCGTTCTATCCGACTCGTCCGCCACGTGATCGATTCCCGCAAGCTCGTTTTCCTTTTCTTCGCAAAGGTCTACGACCTTACGCAACAATTGCGCTTTATTCACCTGATAAGGAAGCTCGGTAATGACGAGATTCGTCTTGCCGTTGTCCGTCTTTTCCGCGTTGATTTTCGCGCGGAGCGTAATTTTTCCGCGCCCCGTCTTATACGCTTGGATAAGCTCGTTCGCAAGAATAATCCCGCCCGTAGGGAAATCGGGCGAAGGAATATACTGCATCATTTCTTCGAGGGAAATCGCAGGATTGTCGATATACGCCACTACGCCGTTGATAACCTCTTCAAGGTTATGCGTGGGGATATTGGTCGCAAGCCCTACGGCAATCCCCGAAGCGCCGTTTACGAGCAAGTTGGGGAATCTGCCGGGCAAAACGTCCGGTTCTTTTAAGCTGTCGTCGAAGTTCAACGAAAAACTTACCGTTTCTTTATCGATATCGCGAAGAAGTTCGAGGGCAAGCGGTTGCATACGCGCTTCCGTGTAACGCATTGCCGCGGCGGGGTCGCCGTCTACCGACCCGAAGTTACCGTGCCCGTCCACGAGCGTTCTTCCCATATTGAAATCTTGCGCCATACGAACCATGGCGTCGTATACCGAACTATCGCCGTGCGGGTGGTACTTACCCATACAGTCACCGACGATTCTCGCACTCTTTTTGTGCGGTTTATCGGGCGTTAAGCCCATTTCGTTCATCGTATACAAAATACGCCGTTGTACAGGCTTTAAGCCGTCTTCAACGCGGGGCAACGCGCGGTCGAGAATAACGAATTCCGCATACGGAAGCATGGAGGTGTGCAATACTTTTTCAAGCGGTTCTACGTATAATTGACCGGTCGGCTCAATCTTTTCCGGTTCTTTCTTACTTTTCGCCATTTGCGCCCTCCTTCTTACCCGTCTTTTCTATCTTTTCCATAAACGCGTCGCGTTTATTAAAGTTTGCGTATTTGGCAAGGAATTCCTTTCTTCCCTCTACCTTATCACCCATAAGCGTAGTGATCATTTTCTCCGCTTTCGCCGCGTCTTCCACCGTCACCTGCATAAGGTTTCTCGTCGCGGGATTCATGGTCGTTTCCCAAAGCTGTTCCGCGCTCATTTCACCAAGCCCTTTATATCTTTGCAGTTGATAGCCCTTGCCGATTTTTTCAATCTTCTCGTTGAGCTCTTTATCGTCGTACGCATACTCCACCTTATCCCCTTTATATACCTTGTACAAAGGTGGCATACCGATATACACGTGCCCCGCGTTGACGAGCGGTCGCATATAACGGAAGAAGAAGGTGAGCAAAATACAACGAATGTGCATCCCGTCTTGGTCGGCATCCGAAAGGATAATAACTTTATGGTAATTGATTTTTTCAATTTTGAACTCGGGGTCGATACCTGCGCCGATTGCGCTGATCATGGTACGAATTTCCTCGTTTTCGAGGATTTGCGAAAGCTTTTTCTTTTCCACGTTCAACGGCTTTCCGCGAAGAGGTAAAATCGATTGATACTGTCTAACGCGCGCCTGTTTTGCCGTACCGCCTGCCGAATCCCCTTCCACGATAAACATTTCGTTGAGTTCGGGCTTTTTCCCCGAACAGCCCGCAAGCTTTCCAATAAGCGTCAAACCGTCGATCTTTTTCGTTTTGCGGATATTGTCTTTCGCTTCCTTCGCCGCGATACGGGATTTCGCCGCGCCTTGCGCTTTTTTAATGATTTCTTCCATGGTCTTTTTATAACCGCGGATCTCTTTGAACGCGTTAAAGCCCTCGATTACGGCGGCTTCCACCGCAGGACGGGCTTCCGTGTTACCAAGCTTGGTCTTCGTCTGTCCTTCAAACTGCACGACGGCGAGTTTCACGGACAATACGACGGTCAAACCTTCGCCGAAATCGTCGCCTTGGAAGTTGGCGTCTTTATCTTTCAAAAAGCCGTTGCTTCGCGCGTAATCGTTAAGAACGCGCGTAAGCCCCGAATGGAATCCGACTTCGTGGTATCCGCCCTCAGGGGTGGGGATATTGTTCACGAAGGAAAACATCTTTTCCCGATAACCGTTATAATGTTGAATGGCAAACTCCACTTGAATGTCGTTTTTCACCGTGGAATAGTAAATGGGCTGTGCGTACAGCGTACGCTCGCTGTCGTTCAGGCTCTTCGTGTAATCGGAAATACCGCCGTCGAACTTAAATACCACGCGATACGGTTCACTTTCGAGCGCCAGCTCGTCCACTTCGGCAAACAAGGACTGTTGCGGTTCGGCAAACATATCCGTTTGTTCTTCAACCGTTTGCTCCGTATCCGTTTCGCCCTCTTCCCCCTCTTCCGCGTCGTTTTCCCCCAAAAACATACGGGAACGGCGCGCTTCCGCCATAGATACGCGTTCGTCGATAAAGGTAATTTCCACGCCTCGATTCAAAAAGGCGAGCTGTCTTAAACGCTCTTCTACCGTTTCCGAATCGAATTTCGTTTCCGAGAAAACGGTTGCGTCCGGCTTAAAACGGATAAACGAACCTTGACGGTTGGTCTTGATACCCGTATCTTCCAAAGGACCGTCGGGAATCCCCGATTCCACCTTCTTTTTGCGGGGGTTGTATTTAGAATGGAAACTCATTTTGTATATACGCTTATTGCGATATACCTCAACCGTCAACCATTCGGAAAGCGCGTTCGTTACCGACGCGCCAACCCCGTGTAAACCGCCCGAATATTCGTAGTTCCCCTGTCCGAACTTACCGCCCGCGTGTAATTTCGTGAAAACGAGTTGAACACCCGAAACTTTTTCTTTCGGGTGTATATCGGTGGGAATACCTCTGCCGTTATCCTCTACCGACGCACTACCGTCGGTGTGCAGAGTCACTTTGACCTTATTTGCGTATCCGTTCGCCGCTTCGTCAATCGCGTTGTCTACGATTTCCCAAAGTATATGGTGCAAGCCTTTAATGCCCGTCGAACCGATATACATACCAGGGCGCATACGAACGGCGTCAAGTCCTTCGAGTACTTCGAGATTTTTCGCGCTGTAATCGTTTTTCTTTTCGTCCGTTTTCGTTTCTTTTGCCATTTCGTCCTCTTTATCTTTATTCGTTCCTATGCCGTAAAAAGGGGCGTTTTTCGCCCAATTTTACACCATAATCTACCATTTTATCCTATTATAACATTTTTTTTCAAATTTTTCAACCGTTTGGAGTAAAAATTTTTACGATTTTTTTACCGTAAAAAGCGCAATCGCTTCTTCAAAAGTGTGGATTTCGTAATCGGGAACTGCGCCCGCCGTGCGTTTTTTGCCCTTGGGATTGTACCAAACGGAAGTAATACCCGCTTCGTTCGCCGCGCGGATATCGGCGGATAGGCTATCCCCTATCCAAACCGCCCGTTCCCGATCAAAATCGGAAATATGCGCAACTACGAAATCGGTATACGCCTTGGCGGGCTTATCCGCGCCGATCGTATCGGAAACGAAAGTATCCTGCGCGTACGCGTACAATCCCGCTCTTTCAAAACGGGATTTTTGTATCCACGCCGTACCGTTGGTGACGATATACACCCGCCCGAGCGCGTTCAATTCTTGCAAAAACGCTTCCGCGCCTTGGATATATACGGGGTTTTCCGACAGAAATTTCAAATACGCACGGTTAAACGCCTCCCCGTCCACTCCCGTGATTCCAAGCGTTTGCAAATACAAGGGAAAACGCGTTCTTAAAAGCTCCGCTCGCACGATTTCTTTTCTTTGCAACGCTTCCCAAAGCGAGTCGTTGACTTCGTGAAATTTTGCCAAATACGATTCGTCCCACGCGCGCCCCGTGAGCGAAAACGCGTGACGGACGGCGAGATCGGAAGATGCGTGAAAATCAAGAATAGTATCGTCCGCGTCCACCAAAAATATATCTTTCATTTTCATTTTTTCCTTTTTTCTTGCACGACGGCAAGTTCTTTTAACGCACGCGTATACGCGATATACCGTTCGCTTTCGGAAAGTCCGTCGGGTACGACGGCGACGGAAGTGAACTCCAAGCCCTTACTCTCGTAAACGGTCATAACGTTGATTTTCGTTTTGGACACTTTGCCCTTTTGCGAAATTTCATTATACGCTTTCCGCAGGTATTCGCTCTTTTTTTCCTCCGAGCAAATAATCGCTTTCAAGCCCTTTTTATCTTTGAAAAACGAGGAAATTCCGCGGGGCGGGATAAAGGAAACCTTCGGTCCGTCAAACCCGATGGGTTGCATATCCACTTGAAGCGCCGAAGAAACGAACTCCACGATTTGATTGGTGTTTCGATAGTTTTGATTGAGTCCGTAGAGCTCAAAATCGGGAAAGACGGTTTTCCAATCGCGTACGCCCCGCCAAGGCGTTATATTTTGCGCAATGTCGCCAAACACGTTAAACGACGCTTTTTTGTTGATTTTGCGAAGCAGTTCGTATTCGCAGGCGGAAATATCTTGCGCCTCGTCCACGAAAAGATACGAGTATACGGGCGAAAGCCTATCGGTCAACATGGAACAAACTACGCAAAGCGCGTACGCGTCCGAACGGTACATTTTTCCCGTCGTCATACCGTATTTATTCTTGTATTTTTTCACCGTTTCGCGATAGAAATAGCGCACCACGTCGATAAACGCCTTTCCCGAACCGATCGCGCCGAATTCTTTTTCTCCGCGCAAATACGCGTAAAACTCGGCAAACGCCGTATTCCGTTCCCCGATTACGCGCACCTTATCCGCCACGGTTGCAATCTCTTCGACGATTTCTTTTCTCCGCTCGATTCTATCCGCGTACAAATAAATCTCCGTCGTCCCAATTCTTTGGCGAAACCTCTTCAAATCCACGATTTCCTTTTCGAGCGCAACGCGAAGCTCTTCCAAGGAATTTAACGCCTCTTCCACGATATACTCCGTGCGACGGGCGACGAACGCCGAGCTTTTATAAAACGACATCATTTGCCGATAAAAATAATCGGGCTGTTTTGCGTTTTCGCTTTTGAGCGTTCCGCCGAGGAAGTCCTCGATATCGAGAATACAATTCATAAGTTCGCGGAAGGGCTTGGTGTAATATAAGCCACCTTCCTTGCGTTCTTTGATTTCCCCGAGTACCGAACGGCGAACGCGCATAGAAGCGTTTTTTATCCCCTCGTACGCACTTATTTGCCGTTTGCAAT
This sequence comes from Clostridia bacterium, assembly GCA_017415505.1. Lineage (GTDB taxonomy): Bacteria > Bacillota > Clostridia > Christensenellales > Borkfalkiaceae > Scatosoma. The sequence goes on along the minus strand of JAFQGG010000019.1, from coordinate 4,404 downwards.
CGTCTAATATATCCCGTATATAATCCTTGCACTCTTCCCCCGTAAACAAGCCGTACAAATCGTCGTATACTTTGTCCGTGCGTTTTTTCACGTCGGCGACGAATCTTGGCGAATATACGTATGCAAGATATTCGGGAGATTCTTTTTCTTGCGGGTCTATTTTCTCCGCAATATCGATTTTCTCGTTTTTGAGTACCTGTAAAAAATATTCGTACGCCGTAATCGTTTTTACCCGTTCAAGTTCGAGAATTTCCGCAAGTTCGTCGATAAACGCGTTGAACGAGTTGCTCGGCGTAATGACGAGCACGTCGCGCGGTTTGATATCTTCATTATTATACATAAGATAGCTCAAACGGTGCAACATAACCATCGTTTTCCCGCTACCTGCACACCCCTGCAAAACGAAATTCGTCTTTTCGGGACAAGTGATAATCTCGTACTGCTTTTCCTGTATCGTTTCAATGATATCTTTTACGGCAGACTCTTCTTTTCGGCTACGGATAATCTCCCGCAAAAACGGGTCGAGCATATTTTCCTCGTCGCGATCGGCAATCTCCTCGGGGGAAAGATAATCGCGCAGAGATAAGTATTCGTTCTTAAAATCGAGCACTTTTCCGTTTTTCGTACGCAAAGCGCGTCGCAATACCGTTTTATACTCGTATTCGTTAATGGTAAAGGTAGAACAGCTTTTTTGATAGTAACGGCGGGAAACGGGCGCACGCCAATCGATAATTTCCAATTTCACGTCCCCTTTTTTGCCGATATAATAGCTGTTATACCCCTCTATATTATCGATTAAATCCATGCGCGCGAAATAAGGCTCGTCGAAAAACGGGCGAAAAGTTTCGATTTTTTCTTCCTCACTCGTAATTTTTGCCAAAAGATTTTTTATTTTCAAATAGTTTTCCGCGCTGTCGCCCTCTTTCTCCAACGCGGTAATTTCCTCTTTCGCCTCTTTAATCGCTTTTTTATGCGGACGGATACGGACGATCCGCAACGCTTGCATGACCGCCTCCACGTGTTCGTCCTCGTATACGCGCTGTTTTTCCTCGTCGAGCAAAGATAAAAACCACTCGTGATCCCCGCTCTTTTTCGTGTCGAGCAACGCCGTTAATTTGTCAAAAGGAAATCTTTCTGCCATTTTTTCACCACATTATTACTATAATACCATATTTTTACGAAAAAGGAAAGGGTTTGAAAGAAATTTTTTTCAAATTTTTTTCAAGGACTATTTTTCGACAAAAAAATCCCCTCCGCACGGTTATCGCGTGGGAGGGAAAACAGGTAGAGCTCAAAAGTTTACATTTTGTCGGGAATACCGATCCCCAAAAGCGCAAAGGCATTTTTCAACGCTTGCATGGTTGCGTTGGTAAGCGCAAGACGGAAATTCTTCGTCTTTTCGTCTTCCGCCGCAAGAATCTTGCAATCGAAATAGAATTTATTGAATTTTTGCGCAACGTCCACCGCAAAACGGGCGATATAGGACGGCTCGTACTTTTCCGCCGCGGAACGAACGGTTTCGGGGAACACGGAAATTGCTTTTACAAGCTCGATTTCCTCGCTCGTAAGCGCGGGAATTTCGTAGGAATCAGGCACGCCGCCTTTTTGCAATACGGAATTGGCGCGCGCGCAAGTATATTGCACGTAAACGCTCGTTTCTCCGTCGAAATTGAGTACTTTATCGTAGGAGAATACGATATCCTTAATTTTGCTGTTGTACAGCGCACCGAAAATAACCGCGCCGACGCCCACCTTTTTGGCTACGTCTTCCTTATTTTCCAAATCGGGGTTCTTTTCGTTGAGAATGGTATACGCTTTTTCTATACATTTATTGATAACGTCTTCCAAGAACACGACGTTTCCCTTTCTCGTAGACATCGTACCCTCTTCAAGCGACACCATACCGTACGCAACGTGCACGAGGTCTTTCGCCCAATCTTTGCCCATGAGTTCCAAGACCTTGAAAAACTGTTTGAAGTGCAGGTTTTGTTGATAAGCAACGACGTACAGACATTTATAGAAATCGTAGGTGTTTTTACGGTAAGTTGCAGCCGCCATATCGCGGGTCGCGTACAGCGAGCTCCCGTCCGATTTCAAGATGATGCAAGGCGTCATGCCGTAGGCTTCCAAATCTACCACTTGCGCCCCACGGCTTTCGGTAAGCAAGCCCTTTTCTTTAAGCTCGTCTACGACGGGTTGCATTTTATCCGAATAAAAGCTTTCGCCCGCATAAGAATCGAAGCGGATATCCAACATTTCGTAGATTTTTTGTACGTCTTTAAGCGTCAAATCCTTAAACCAATGGAAAAGCGCAAGACATTCCTTGTCGCCTTGCTCAATCTTCTTAAAATACGCACGCGCTTCGTCCTCGTATTCGGGATGTTCTTCCGCTTCTTTATGGAAACGCACGTACAATTCGTTCAACGCGCGGATACCGCCCTTTTCAATCGTATCTTTATCCCCCCAACGCTTGTACGCGGAAATGAGTTTCCCAAATTGCGTACCATAATCGCCAAGATGATTAATCCCCACCGCTTTGTAACCGAGGAAATTGAATATGCGGTACAACGCACCGCCGAGCACGGTGGTGGAAAGATGTCCGATATGGAAAGGTTTTGCGATATTGATAGACGAATAGTCGATACAAACGGTTTTACCCTCGCCTTCGTTAGACGAACCGAACGCGTCCTTTTGCGAAAGAATCTTATCGAGCGTCGCGCGCACGAACCCGTTTTTATTGATTTTGAAATTAAGATACCCGTTTACGGCGGATACTTCACTAATCACCTCGTCCGTTGCAATCGTGGCTTTTAAGCTTTCCGCGATCATAACGGGGCTTTTGCGCAATACCTTGGCAAACTTGAAGCAAGGCAACGCGTAATCGCCCATTTCGAGATTGGGGGGAAGCGCGATCGATTCGTAAATTTCCTCGCTCGATACCCCTTCCACTTTGATTTTTTCGGAGATATATTTTTTGTAATCCATAATTTTACCTTCGTTTTTTTCTTTTTCCCTAATAATATACCATATTTTTTTAATTTCGGCAAGTATTTTTTCATTTGGGGCAACTTTAATTTGCCAAAAATTAAATTTTGTATTATAATAGATAGGTATTTTGCAAATAAACTTCAAAAAGGAAGAAAAAGAAATGAAACTCGGTGTCGTAGGACTCCCTAACGTAGGAAAATCCACCCTCTTTAACGCAATCACGCACGCAGGCGCGGAATGTGCGAACTATCCCTTCTGCACGATTGAACCCAACGTCGGCGTAGTTGCCGTTCCCGACGAACGGCTCGACAAGCTCGCCGCGCTCTACAACAGCAAAAAGATCACGCCCGCCGTGATTGAATTCGTCGATATCGCAGGACTCGTAAAAGGCGCGTCCCGCGGGGAAGGTTTGGGCAATAAATTCCTTTCCCATATCCGCGAGGTAGACGCAATCGTACACGTCGTTCGTTGTTTCGAAGACGCCAATATCACCCACGTAGACAATAAAATCGATCCCGTGGACGATATTGAAACTATCAATCTTGAATTGATTATGTCGGATATGGAAGCGGTACAAAACCGCATGAACAAAGTCAAAGTGCAAGCCCGTGGCGGTGCGGACAAAAAGGCGGCGGAAGAATATGCGTTTTTGGAGCGGTTATACGCGTTCCTTGAAAGCGAAAAGCCCGCGCGGAATTTCCCCGTTTCCGACGGCGAAGAAGAATTTTTGAAAAACTGTTTCCTTTTGACGAGCAAACCCGTCATTTACGCGGCGAATATCAAAGAAGACGATATGGGCAAGGACGAAGATACTCTCCCCCACGTCGTTAAAGTGAAAGAGTTTGCCAAAGCCGAGGGCGCGGAAGTGCTCGTGATTTGCGCAAAAACGGAAGAAGAGCTTTCGCAAATGGACGCGGAAGACAAAGCCGTGTTTATGGAAGAATTCGGGCTTGGCGAAAGCGGGCTGGATAGATTGATTAAAAAGTCCTACGCGCTTCTCGGTCTTATCTCCTATCTTACGGCAGGCGAAAAGGAAACCCGCGCTTGGACGATCGTAAAAGGAACGAAAGCACCGCAGGCGGCGGGGAAAATCCACACCGACTTTGAAAAGGGCTTTATCCGCGCCGACGTAGTGAATTGGGAAATCCTCGTTTCCCTCGGTTCTATCGCCGCGGCAAAAGCGGAAGGCAAGGTGCGCTCGGAGGGAAAAGAGTATATCATGCAAGACGGCGACGTCGTAGAATATTACTTCAACGTTTCCAAGAGCAACAAATAAAAGTAAATATCCACCCGCATAGCGGGTGGCTTTACTTTTTCGGGCATAGCCCTTTCCTACTGGCATAGCACAAATGTGCTTTTTTATTGACCTGCCAGTCATGCATAGATTACTTGCTACCCGTCAACGGGTCATTCGGG
>JAFQGG010000013.1 GCA_017415505.1 Clostridia bacterium | reverse complement strand
TTTGCAACTGGCAGGTCGCAATTACATTATACTAAATCGGAGCTTTTATTTCAACTCATCGGTAAACCTACACCGAACCACGCGACTATCGCGTGGTTTTCTTACGTAATTCCGAAAAACGGAATTACGTTATACAAAAAAAGCGCGGGGCGATTTTTCAATCGCCCCGCGCAGGGTTCGCCAATTATTTGCGAAGGTTTTTATTCACCCGTATCCTTTTACCTTCCTACCAACCATATCGTTTGTAATGAAAAAAATCAAGAAGTTTTCGTTCCGTTTGCTATTTTTATATAATACGTGGCACGGCTTGCGCCTTTCTTTTCGATAAAGCCTTCTTTGGCAAGTTTTTTGAGTGAACTTTCTACCGAACTATTGCTAAGCGACGGACACATTGCTACGATATCCATTTTGGTAAACTTACCAATTTTGTTCGCTACGGCTTTTTTAACCATATCAAACGCCGAATCGCTTTCGCTGACTAACTCCATTCTATCTTCAAAATCTCTATACGCCGAGATCATAGTGCCGAGCAAATACTTGATAAACGGAACGAGGTCTTCTCTTCCTTCGTCCCAACCTGCTTGCGCCTTTTCTAACGCATCGTAATATGCGTTTTTATTCTTAGCGATTTTAGATTCCAAAGAAATATATTTGCCCACCATATAGCCGTTTCTATATAAGAGTAGCGTGGTGAGAAGTCTGCTCATTCTACCGTTACCGTCCGAAAACGGGTGTATGCACAAGAAATCGTGAATAAAAATCGGTATCAAGATAAGCGGGTCTACTTCGCACTTTGAAATTGCTATATTAAACTCGTTGCAAATCTTCTCTATTGCTTCGGGCGTTTCATAAGGCGCAGGTGGCGTAAATAAAATACTTTCCTTGCCGTTTTCGCTCAAAGTAATATAGTTTTGAACGCCTTTGAACTTACCGCCGATACTCTTTGCCGAATGACTATACAAAATCTTATGAAGTTGCAAAATATAGTTTACCGTCATAGGGATATACTCAAAACTTTCGTGAATAACGTTAAGCACGTCCCTATACCCTGCGATTTCTTCTTCGTCACGGTTTTTAGGCGTAGTCTTATCCGTTAAAAGTTGTTTTAATCTCGTATTCGTCGTTCTTATACCTTCAATATCGTTGGACGATTCCGTACTTTGAACTTTTGCTATTTCCACAAGTTTATTAAGTTTTTCGGGTTGTTGCTTTAAGTAAAGCTCTTGTTTGCCCTTTGCCTCGTGAATCGCCGTCAAATAACTTACTATCTCGCAATCCCATTTTAGGTCTTTTAATAAAGAATAATTAAAATCTCTCATAAAACGCACCTCTTACGCTCCTTTTCTCCTAAATTATAATATTTTTTACGAGAAAAGTCAATAAGTTTGCGCATGAAACGAAAAAGTTTCTCGTAAAAAAGGCATAATTTTACGAGAAACTTTTCAAGTGTGCCATGCAAGCACAAAAAAGCGCGGGGCGATTTTTCAATCGCCCCGCGCAGGGTTCGCTAATTATTTGCGAGGATTTTTGATATTCGCTTGCGCCGCGGAAAGGCGTGCGATGGGCACGCGGTACGGCGAGCACGAAACGTAGGAAAGTCCGATTTCGTGGCAGAATTCGATGGACGAAGGATCACCGCCGTGTTCACCGCAGATACCGCAGTGCATATTCGGGCGTACCTTGTAACCGCCTTCTACCGCCATCTTCATGAGCTTACCAACGCCCGTCGTATCCAATCTTGCGAACGGATCGGATTCGTAAATCTTATTCGCGTAGTATGCGGGCAAGAACTTACCTGCGTCGTCACGCGAGAAGCCGAACGTCATTTGCGTCAAGTCGTTCGTACCGAAGCAGAAGAATTCCGCTTCTTGTGCAATCTCTTCCGCCGTCAAGCAAGCTCTGGGAATTTCGATCATCGTACCTACTTCGTACTTCAATTCCACGCCCGAAGCCGCGATAACTTCGTTTGCCGTCTTCACGACGATATCTTTTACGAACTTCAACTCTTTCGTTTCGCCCGTCAAAGGAATCATGATTTCGGGAACGAGCTTCCAATCGGGGTGCTTCTTCACGACTGCAATCGCCGCTTTGATAACCGCCTTCGTTTGCATGACTGCAATTTCGGGATAGGTTACGGTAAGACGGCAACCACGGTGACCCATCATGGGGTTAAATTCGTGCAAGCCCGCGATAATCTCTTTGATTTGCGCAACCGTCTTGTTTTGTGCTTTTGCAAGCGCCGCGATATCCTCTTCGCTCGTGGGCACGAATTCGTGAAGGGGAGGATCGAGGAAACGAATGGTTACGGGATAACCGCCGAGCGCTTCGAACAAGCCTTCGAAGTCCGCTTGTTGCATGGGTTCGATCTTCGCGAGCGCCGCTTCTCTTTCTTCCACCGTATCCGAGCAAATCATTTCGCGGAACGCGCCGATTCTCGAAGGATCGAAGAACATGTGTTCCGTACGGCAAAGACCGATACCTTGCGCGCCGAACGCAACCGCTTGTTTCGCGTCCGCGGGCGTATCCGCGTTCGTTCTAATACCGAGCGCCTTGTACTTGTCCGCAAGTTCCATGATGCGTCCAAAGTAACCGGAGTTGGGGTCTGCGGGAACGGTCTTGATAAGGGTGTCGTAAATGTTACCCGTCGAACCGTCGAGGGAAAGAGCGTCGCCTTCGCGGAAGATCTTGCCTGCGAGTTCGAAGTATTTCTCTTCTTCGTGCATTTTGATTTCGCCACAGCCGGATACGCAGCAAGTACCCATACCGCGCGCAACAACCGCCGCGTGAGAGGTCATACCGCCACGAACGGTGAGGATACCCTTCGCGTACTTCATACCCTCGATATCTTCGGGGGAAGTTTCCAAACGAACGAGAATTACGTTCTCGCCCTTCTTGCCTTCGATAACCGCGTCTTCCGCCGTGAACACGATCTTACCAGCCGCCGCACCGGGGGAAGCCGCAAGACCTTTGCCCACTACGTTGTTCTTATCCGCGTCTTTAAGCGCTTTTGCGTCGAATTGAGGGTGCAAGAGCATGTCGAGGCTCTTCGCGTCGATTTGCATAACCGCTTCCTGTTCGGTGATCATGCCTTCGTCGATCAAGTCGCAAGCGATCTTGATAGCCGCCGCAGCCGTTCTCTTACCGTTTCTCGTTTGAAGCATATAAAGTTTACGGTCTTGGATCGTGAACTCCATATCTTGCATATCACGGTAGTGATTTTCAAGGATATTGCAAACGTTCAAGAATTGTTCGTACACTTCGGGGAACACTTCTTTCATTTGCGCGATAGGCATCGGCGTACGAACGCCGGCAACTACGTCTTCGCCTTGCGCGTTGGTGAGGAACTCACCCATAAGACCTTTTTCACCCGTTGCAGGGTCACGCGTGAACGCAACGCCTGTACCGGAAGTTTCGCCCATGTTACCGAACGCCATCATTTGTACGTTTACGGCAGTACCCCAGCTGTAAGGGATGTCGTGGTCCATACGGTAGATGTTCGCACGGGGGTTGTCCCAAGAACGGAATACCGCTTTTACCGCTTCGAAGAGCTGTTCTTTGGGATCGTTGGGGAATTCTTTGCCAAGTTGCTTTTTGTATTCCGCCTTGAATTGGTTAGCGAGCGCTTTCAAATCGTCCGCGTCCAATTCTACGTCTTGCGTAACGCCTTTCTTTTCTTTCATTTCGTCAATGAGCTTTTCGAAATACTTCTTGCCCACTTCCATAACGACGTCCGAGAACATTTGAATGAAACGGCGATAGCAGTCCCAAGCCCAACGGGGATTACCCGATTTCGCGGCGAGCGTGTTCACCACTTCTTCGTTCAAACCGAGGTTGAGAATGGTGTCCATCATGCCGGGCATGGAAGCGCGCGCACCCGAACGCACGGATACGAGCAAGGGGTTTTCCTTGTCGCCGAACTTCATACCGCAAATGTTTTCCATCTTTTCGATGTATTCCATAATTTCGGCTTGAATGTCGGGGTTGATTTGTCTGCCGTCTTCGTAGTACTGCGTACAAGCCTCCGTAGAGATGGTGAAGCCTTGAGGTACGGGAAGACCGATATTGGTCATTTCCGCAAGGTTCGCACCTTTACCGCCGAGGATCTCGCGCATTTTCGCATTGCCTTCCGTAAAGAGATAGCAATATTTTTTTGCCATAATGTTTATTTCCTCCAAAAATGATTTTTTTCTTTTTTAACCGCAAAAAACAATCCCGCCCGCTTTTTTCGGGGCGCGAAAACCGAGGTCTTGTTTTTTACCATATATTATTTTAATATAAATTGAAAGAAATATCAAGCCTTTCCGCCGTCTTTTTGATATTTTTTTCAAATTTCATCAAAATTTTTCCCCAAAATCACCGTTTTTATCCGTTTTTATCCCTTTCTTTTTTATAATTCCATTTCACTCGGCAACGGTTGGGATTCCAACTGCAACTCCCGCCCCGCCAAAACCGCGGTTTCCAAAGCGCGCGGGCGTAGATGCGGAGCTTGCTTTTGGAACAGTCCTTGAACGCCCACATTGCCACTAAGCTCACGCTCTTGGGAATGATAATTTTCTCCAAATCCGTGCACCCTCTAAACGCGCTCGTTTGAATCCCTTGCACCCCCTCGGCAATCACCACCTCGCGAAGCGAAGTGCATTTCTCGAACGCGCTCACGCCGATTTGCCGTAAATTCTTTTTCACCGTCGCTTTCGTCAATTTCTTGCACGATTGAAAAACGCAAGCGTTCATGGTTTTCAAACTTACGGGGAGCACGATTTCCTTCACGCCCGTGCCGAGAAACGCGTAAGTATCTATATGTTCCAACCCCTCCGAAAAAACGACCTCTTCGAGGTTTTCGCAAAACTCGAAAGCGTGCGCGCCGATCCGCTTGACGGTGGGCGGTAAAACGACCCTTTTCAAAAACTTCGCGCCCCAAAACTGCTTTTCTTTCAGCTCCGTCACCCACGCGGGCACTATCAATTCTTCGAGGGGCGCGCCGTCGATGTACAGCGTGGGGCACGCAAGACCTCGGAAAAGGTCGGTTTGTTCGATTTCGAAAAAGCCGTCTATCAAACCCCTGTATTCCACCGTTTTCAACGCGTGGCAATAGGCGAACGCACCCGTACCGATCCGCTCGATATCGGCGGGCAACGAGATTTTTTGCAGGGCGCTACAACCCCCGAACGCGTTTTGCCCGATTTCCTTCAAGGCGAACGGGAACTCGATCTCCTCGATTTTCTTACACTCCGCAAACGCGTGCGGACCGACGACGCGAAGAAAGGACGGAAGCCACATTTTCTTCTCCTCGTGCGCGCAACGAACGAGCGTATCGCCGATAATTTCGTAGTGCGCTTGCAAATAATCGGTTTCCGTTTCGTAAAAGTCGGTCGCTTTGCACTTTTTGCAAGCGGTCGCGCCGTCGGAAACGCGTTCCCCGCAATTTTTACAAACCCGTAAAAAGGGCGCGCTTTTTGATAATGTTTTTGCCATAAATCCTCCATGCTCCGTTGCGGAGCAAAATTTCATTGGCAGGCTTAGCCTGCCCATGGTTAAGTTTTTGTCGTCCTCTGACGAGGATAACGCTTCGCGTAAGACGCAACCTGCGGTTGCTTGACTTGGGGGTTCTTCCGTTCTTCGAACGGGACTGCCGTCAGCGTATGGGTTTCACCCCTACACCCCACAAGGAACTTCGTCCCTTGACCCTTATTTTCAAAACTTAACCATGGTTAAGTTTTTTCGTCTTTCCCTAACGGGAATAACGCTTCGCGTGGGCGCAACCTGCGGTTGCTTGACTTTGGCTTACTTCGCCTATCGGCGCGCTTGACAGCGGGTCTTGGGCTTCGCGCCCAAACCGCGCAAGGAACTTCGTCCCTTGACCCATATTCCAAAAACTTAACCATGGTTAAGTTTTTGGCTTGGGTGTAAAATTAGCCTGCCCACATTTCTTGCGCGATTGCCAATATTTCCGCGGGCGTTTGCGCCGAGAACAGCCTGTCCTTGTACGACGCCGCGCCTCGCTCGCCCTTGATATAGAACGCCGCCATTTTGCGCATAAATACCGTCGTAAAGCGTTCGTCGCATACCTGCCCCGTCCATTTTAGCTGTTTTTCAAACATTTCAAGCTTGCTCTCGCCCGCTCTGCCCGTGAGCGCGCAAAAGATTTGCGGGTCGAACAGCGCGGCGCGCGCTACCATTACGCCGTCCGCGCCCGTTTCGGCAAGCAGTCTTTCCGCGTCTTCGTTCGAGAATACGCCCCCGTTGGCGATCACCGGCACTTCCACCGCCCGTTTTGCCGAGGCGATCTCGTCGAAATGCACCTCGCCCGCGTATACCTTTTCCTTCGTCCTGCCGTGCACGGTAATCGCGCTCGCGCCCGCGCCCGCCATACGCTTACAAAACTCCGCGGTGATATACTCGTTTTCGCGGATACCGATACGCATTTTCACGGTGATAATTTTCCCGCTCTTCCCGCACTCGCGCACGATTTTTTCCGCAAGCGCGGGGTTTTCGAGCAACGCGCTCCCCTCGCCGTTCTTATAAATTTTCGGTACGGGACAGCCCATATTGATATCCACGATCGGAAAGGGCGCGAGCGCCTCGTTTTCGCACGCTTGGCGCATAGTATCCGGTTCGTTCCCGAAAATTTGCACGGCGGTCAAGCCCTCTTTTTCGTCGGTGTACAAAAGTCCTTTGGTGTTCTCGCTCCCGTATTTTAAGCCCTTCGCGCTCACCATTTCCGTATAGCAAAGCCCCGCGCCGTAGCCCTTGCAAAGCCGACGGAACGGGTAGTTGGTGTACCCCGCGAGCGGTGCGAGAAATATATTATTCTCTATCTCCGCGTTTCCAATTTTCAACGCCTTCGTTTTCATACTTCTTCTTTCGCTTTGATATAGTACTCGTCCCACTCCGCTTCGGAAAGAGTCGTCACTTCCTTGCCGTCCGCAAGCGCGAGCGCCTCGGCGCGCGTGAAGCGTTTTGCGAATCTATCCACGCTCTCTTTGAGCGCCTTTTCGCAGTCGCAACCCGCCTTTCTGCCGATATTCACGACGGCAAACAGCAAGTCGCCAAGCTCCTTTTCCGTTTCCGCGCTATCGCCCTTTGCGCGCGCCTCGAAAAACTCGGCAAGCTCCTCTTGCATACGGCGCGCGGCGTCTTCCACGCTCGCAAAATCCATACCCGCTTTGCCCGCGCGCTTACCCACCTTTTGCGCCCGCATCACCGCGGGGAAACACTTGGGCACGTCGTTCACCGCGTCCGCGTAAGTGACTTGGTGTTTCTCCGTCATTTTGTTCTTTTCCCACACGGACAGCGCGCCGTTTTCGTCCTTGGCTTTGTCTTCGCCGAATACGTGGGTATGCCGAGTGATGAGTTTTTGGCAAATCCCGCTAAACGCGTCGGTGAGGTTGAACGCGCCCGTTTCCGCTTTAAGTACCGCGTGGAACACCGCTTGCAACAGCAAATCCCCCGTTTCTTCAAGTATCTTTTCGTCGTCGTCTTGGTCGATCGCGTCCACGAGTTCGTACGCCTCTTCCACCGCCGACATTTTTATACTCTCGTTCGTTTGCACCCTATCCCAAGGACAGCCGTCAGGCATACGAAGTCGCACGATAATCTCTTTGAGATCCTCCGCCGTAAAGCGCGTTTTTTCGAGTAGCGGAATCCGCTCGATCGCCACGGCGGAAGTATAGTCGTAAACGCTGAAACGGTCTATCTCGTACAGCGCGCCCTTTTTCGCCTTGCCCCCGCAAAGATACTTTACTTGCGTTTCCTCGCCGTACAAATCGCCGAGGAGCAATTTACAATCGCTCGCGAGCGCCCTATCGTCCATATCGTACACGATAAGGGGCAGGGAAAGCTCGCCCGCGCGCTCGGCAAGCTCGTACGCGGAAACGGCGGAATACGAACAGCCCGTAAACCCCGCTACGCGGGTGAGCGCCGTCACTTTGGAAACGCCGTCGATAATCTCTATCTTCCCGCGCGTGCGCTTGATAAGCTCTTTCACGGAGTTATCCTCCGTCGCCGCGCCGTCTACGAGGTAGACGGCGTTCTCCCCCGCCAAGCAAACCGCTTTGGCAAGGTTCTTTGCAAGCGTTGCAAAGCTTCGACTGCGCCCGTAAACGCTATCGAGCGTTTCGTGCGCCACGCCCAAATCCAACACCGATTGATAGGAACGGGTATGCGCCGTCCGCACCAAAATTTTTCTACCCTCTTGCTCCGCCTGTCTAATCGCGTTTTCTCCGCGACGGGTCAAATCCCCCGCTTCCACGCCCAATCCGATTACCGTAATCACTTCTTTGCTCCTTTTTTCTTCGATACAATAACATTATAAATCATATCGAGAAAAAAAGCAACCAAATAACAAAGATTCGTGGCGTACGCCAAGCCAAAAACGGAAATTTTCGGGTTACGGAGCAAAACGCAGTAGGTCGCCGTCTTGACGATAATCCCAATCGACATGGACAGCGCGGCGTGTTGCGGTTTGCCCTGCGCCGTCAAGCACGCGGACAGCGTTTGCGTGCAGGAAAGGGTAAACGCGCTCAACGAAAACGCCTGCACCAGCCGTACGAGCGTGGCAAGCTCCTCGCCCGAAAGGCTTCGGAACACGATTTTGGCGAGAGGCTCGGCAAAGAAATACAACCCCGCCGCGCTCGGCGCGGCGACGAGCGCGGTGATCCCGAGCGCGAAAAAAATCCGCTTGCGCACGCCCGCCCCCTTCGCCACCGCCGCGGCGACCGCGGGCACGCTCGCCGCGGCGATCCCGTAGCAAACGGAAACGGGCAGGTTGATCACCGTCACCGCCCCGCCCGCAAACAGTCCGTACAAACCCACCGCGTCGGCGGAATACCCGCTCAACAGCCGTACGGCGAGCACGCTATCCAAAAACCCCGAAAGGGGAATGAGCATGGAACTAAAAGTGACGGGCACGCTCATACGCAAAATCGTCTTCACCGCAACCCTGTCCCCGTCCTTGCCCGTATCCGTCCTTTTTTCTCGGCGGTACAACCCCGCCATGAGCGCGAGCGCGAACAGCTCGGATATGCTCACGGCGAGCAGTAAAAACACTACCGCTTTGGCAATATCCGCGCGAAAAAGGTAGGCAAAGAGCAACCCAAACCCCACCTTGACGAGCTGTTCCAAAATTTCCGAAAGGGCGGTGGGCAACATTTGATTTTTGCCTTGAAACCAACCCCGATACACGGAAATCGCGGACACGAGGAACACGGCGGGCGCGAGCGTGCAATACCCCGCCGTCACTTCCCGCGCGCCTTGCAGGCGCGCCAATAACGGCGCGAACGCTATCATGAGCAAACTCCCCGCCCCGCCTATACACAAAAACAGTTTCATTGCCGTCCTAAACAGCGGTGCGGTCGATTCCCCCCTTTCCGCCCGCTCGGCGGTGAGCTTTGCAATCGACGAGGGAATCCCCGTCGCGGAAACGGTGAGCAAAATGCAATAGACGGGGTATACGAGTTGGTACAGCCCTACGCCGTGCCCGCCGATCAAATCGATCAGCGGAATCCTGTACAGCGCGCCGATCGCCTTGGCGATAAACCCGCCCGCGGCGATAATCGCCGCGCCCTTCAAAAAACTTCCTTTTTTCGCCATATCCCCTCCAAGCACAGTTTGCGGGAAAACGGGATTTTTATGCGCGCGGACAAAGCAAAAGACAGCCCTCGTAGGGGCTGTCTTTTGCTTTTGCTTGCGCTCGTTATTGCAAGTTCTCGTATTTTTTCGCTTCGGCGAAAATCTCGTCGTTGATCGCCCGCATTTTCTCCACGGGCACTTTCACCACCTTTCTATCGTAAGTCACTAGCCCGTTGATTTCCTCTTCCACGTCGGACACCTGCGTGTAAATACTTGCGCAAAGCCCTTTGCCAATCAGCGGTTTGAGCTTGTCTAAAAACAGCGTTTGCAGGGCGGATACGAGCGCCTCTTCCGTTTGGAATTTCTTATACCCGAACTCCTTATCTTCCGCGAAGATATGCCCGTCCACTTTCATGGAATACCCGCCGAATTCGCTCAACACGACGGGTCGGCTGTCCTTGGGTACGCGCAGGGGCGTATAATAAGTATGCAAGCTCAAAAGCTCCGTTTTGTCCGCGCCTTGATCGTGCCAACCGCTCACCGAATCGATAATGCGCGTATCGTCCTTTTCCCGCAAATACGCAGTGACTTTTGCCGAGTCGAATTGCCCCCAACCCTCGTTGAACGGTACCCAAACGCCGATACACGGGCAGTTGTAAAGCTGTTCCACCGTTTCGTCCAAAGCACGCATGAACGCATACCTGCCCCGCTCGTTTTCCCGCGCGAAGTATTTATAATCGTCGTCGCGGTGGTGGAAACCGAGGAAGGGAAGCGCGGCAATATGCAGGAAGGAATACTCCCCGCCCCCGTTTACGAAATCCTGCCAAACGACGAGTCCTAATCTATCGCAATGGTAATACCAACGCATGGGTTCTATCTTGATATGCTTGCGCACGGTGTTAAAGCCCATGGCTTTGAGCAGGCGAAGCTCCTCTTCCGCCGAGGCGTCGGAAGGATAGGTGAGCATACCGTCCGACCAATAACCTTGATCGAGCACGCCGTTGAAAAAGTATGCTTTGCCGTTGAGGGTAAGCCGTTTTATCCCCTGCTCGTCCGTGCCCGTGCCAAACGAGCGCACGGCAAAATACGACTCGATTTTATCCCCGTCGGCGTTCTCCAAGGTAAAGGGATAGAGCTTGGGATTTTCGGGCGACCACAACTCGAAAGGGTGAGAAATTTCCGTTTCGCCCGTGAAGGTTTGGGTCAAAATTTCCCGCTCGCCGTCGTAGACGCGCAAAGTCAGCGCGCCCCCCTCGGCGCGGATTTTCACTTTGTTTTCCGTCGCGTTCGGGGTGATTTTCAAACCGCCAATACAATTTTTCGGCATACTTTCTATCCACACCGTTTGCCAAATCCCGCTTTGCGGGGTGTACCAAATCCCGCCACGCTTATCGCTTTGTTTTCCGCGCGCGTCGTGATTGCGCGTGCCCTCGTCCGTACAATGCACGCGCACTTCGTTCTCGCCCTCGTGCACGAGCGCCGTGATATCGAGCGCAAACGCCGTGAAACCGCCCGTATGCCCGCCCGCCTTTTCGCCGTTGACGAACACCTCGCACTCGCTATCCACCGCGCCGAAACGCAGTACCGTTTTCCCGCGCAACAGCTCCGCGCCCAAGCGGAATTTCCGCGTGTACACGAGCGACTCGCCCGCGTGCAACACGAATCCCTCTTCCACCCCGCTATTCAAAGTTTCGGGGGAGAAGGGCACGAGGATTTCCCCCTCGTAGCTTCTCGTCTTGCCGTCCGTTTTATAGAACGACCACTTGCCGTTGAGGTTCAACCAGCTCTCCCGCTTGCATTGGGGGCACGGGTGTTCCGCGTGCGGAATTTCGCCCGTTTCGTAATCGGTGGGCAAACGCTTAAACGGCGTTTTTTTCGCCGTCTTTTTCACGAGCAGGGGTACGATTAACAGCGCGAGTAGCGCGACAATCCCACCCGCGAGGAAGATCGCGGGAACGGGTATGTACTCCGTCGTCATAGCGTCCGCGCCCGCGTTCAACAGCGGGATATTCGCGCGTTTATTGATCGCGTTACCGATAAACGGACCGAGAAGCATGGGAATAAGCACGTTGAAAATCATGCGTACGCCCTGCAATTTTCCCGCGTCCGATTCGGGCGTGTAATCGCGCGCGATTGCCCCGCAAAGCGCGGATACGAAGATATAGCCCGTAATCATGACGAACCCGAACGCGCCGAATACGGCGAGCGTGAGCGCGTGGCTTTCCGCGTGCGCGAAGTACATTCCCAACAGCCCCGCCGACATAACGGCGAGCGCGATATATAAAAGTTTTGCCTTGTTCTTTTTATCGCTCCAAACGCCGAGGAAGAGGTTGATCACCGCCCCGAGTGCAATCGCAAGCCCGAACACTACGCTGTATTCGAGTACGGAAAACCCAAGATAGGTCTTCATATATATAATGAGATAGGGCATGAAAATTTGACAGGCAACGCCGTACACGCCCATGATACAAAAGACGGTGTACAGCGCGGGGTTCGCCTTGACGACGCTCGGCTTGAACCCGTAAACGATATCTTTGAGCGAGCCTTTCTTTTGGAGCGCGGGGCTGTCTTGAATCAAGAACAAACCGCCCACCCCGCACGCGGAAATTACCGCGCCGAGCGCGATAAAGAGGGCGGGATACCCGATCGCGTCCTTGATAATCCCGAAACCGCCCGCCACGATCAACATGGACAAAAGGGGTAAAATGGAGAGTACGCCCTCCACCTTCCCGCGGAAGCGTTCTTTCGTATTGTCCGTCACCCACGCGTTGAACGCCGCGTCGTTCGCCGTCGAGCCGAACAGCGTCATTACGCAATCCCCCGCGATTACCACCGCGACCGCGATCGACACCGCTTGAACGGAATCCGTTTGGAAAATCGCTTGCATATTCGCGGGACTGATCAACCCGAACAGCGCGACCGTCAAACCCCAAATGATATACCCGATCGATATAAACGATCGGCGGTTGCCCGTCTTATCCGACAGCGTGCCCGCCACGAGCGTCGTCACCGTCGCCGCCACGCCCGAAAGCTGTACCATGAGCGTAACCGCGTCCAAATCGGTGCTTATCGTTTCGTACACGAAGAGGTTGAAGTACATATTCTCCACCGCCCACGCGATTTGCCCGATAAGCCCGAACAAAATCAAAATCCACCAATTCTTTTTACCAAAACCGTTTGATTGCATACCTGCCCCCGTCAAATTGTCAAAAGCGGTGCTAAAAACACCGCTTTTTTCCGTTTATAAAGTTTGTGCTTCGTCGTAGTCCGCTTGCGTGATACGCTCGTCGTCCAACAGATATTGCGCGTAGCTTTTTTCGCGCGTTTTGCCAAGATGCGCGTTGCCCTCGCCTCGGATTTGCTTCAACAGCCACACCCAAAAAATGCCGAAGTCCTTGAAAAAGCCGAACGAAAGCGCGTACTTTTTATCCCGTTCCCACATTTCCTCGTAGTCCGTTTCTTCCGAACCGCAGGTGACGAGCGGATTGATAAGCCCCGGCTTTGCCAAGTGCCGTTCGTACTCCGAATCGGAGAGGAAGGTGCAATCGCGCAACGGCAACGCCTTACAGCCGATAAAGCTCAAACGCCCCAAGAAGATATCAAACAGGCGCGCCAATAAATTCCAACGGAAGAACGCGCGGTTAAACTCGTGCAAACGAACCGTCTTGCCCTTCTTGCCGATATATTCTTCCGAAACGAGCACCGTTTCTATCTCCCCGCGCTTTTTCGCTATCGCTCCGCGAACGAAAAGCACCGCCCAAACGGGCGCGAGCAATAAAATCGCGATTGTGGAAAACAGCCAATCGAACACTCGCTTGAACAGCCAACGGTAGGTAATACAAATCACCGCGAGTACCGCCAACGCGTCAAACGCCACGAACAGCGCGACCCCGAGCGGCGTGGACAAAAATGCTTCCATTATTCTTCCCCCTCTTCCTCGTCCGCGTCTTCCGCGGGCGCGTTCGCGCGGTCAACGACGGCGCGGATCTTATCCAAAATCTCCATTTTCCCGTAACCCGTTTCCGCGCTCGTGGCAATCAAGTTCTCCACGCCCAAATACAAGTCCGCCGCGATCGCGCGGGTGTTTTCTTTGAGCTTCATTTTGGAAAGCTTGTCCGCCTTGGTCAACACGACGGTGAACGGCAAGGTGTGATAGTGCAAAAACTGCATCATTTGCAAGTCGTCCGCCGTGGGGTCGTGACGGGAATCGGCGAGCATGAACACGTGCGCGATATCCTCTTTATTCTTAAAGAATTGGTCGAGCGTTTTCGCCCACTTCTCCTTTTCGCCCTTGGACACGCGTGCAAAGCCGTACCCCGGCAAATCGGCGAGGATAAACTCCCCGAAATCGAAGTAGTTGACGAGCCTCGTCCGCCCCGGTTCGCTACTCGTCTTGGCAAGCTTTTTGCGATTCGCAAGCATATTGATAAACGAGCTTTTGCCCACGTTCGATTTCCCGCAAACGGCGATCATGGGTTTGTTGGGTTTGATAAACTGCTCCGCACGCGCCGCCGAGGTAATAAAAGTGGCGTTTTTGATGATCACGGCGGGCTGTTTGTCTTTCGTTTCGTACACGGTAGCCTCCTTTACCCGTCGCAACGCACGCCGTCGCGGTGCGTTTCCGTTTGGGGCACGACGGGCATACGCTCTATCCCGCCCTTGGTTTTCTTGCTCTTTTTGGGCAAATCCTCACCCCTTTCAAGCGCGAGTTCGAATACCTCGCGCACCTCTTCCACGGGCACGAACGATACTTCTTCTAACACGCTCTTTGGAAGTTCTTCCAAGTCCTTTTCGTTGCCCTTGGGCATGATCACCGTCTTAATCCCCACTCTGCGCGCGGCGAGCGATTTTTCTTTGAGTCCGCCGATAGGAAGCACCTTGCCCCGCAAGGTGATCTCGCCTGTCATGGCGATATCCCCGCGCACCGCTCTGCCCGTAAGCGCGGACAAAATCGCCGTCGCCATGGTAATCCCCGCGCTCGGACCGTCCTTGGGCGTTGCGCCCTCGGGTACGTGAATATGCAAGTCGGTGTCGGTAAAGCGCGCGCTATCCACGCCCAGCTCGTCCGCGTGCGCGCGGATATACGAAAGCGCGGCTTGCGCCGATTCTTTCATGACCTCGCCCAAATGCCCCGTGAGCTTGATTTCGCCCTTGCCTTTCATTGCCGTCACTTCCACGGTAAGCGTCGTACCGCCCACCGCCGTCCAAGCGAGTCCCGTCACCGCGCCCACTTGCGGTTGCAAGGTGGACGAGTCTATGATAAAGCGGGGCGCGCCGAGAAGCTCTTTGACCTTCTCGCCCGTCACTTTCACCTTTCTCATGCGCGGGTTGCCCGCGTATTTCACCGCGATCTTTCTACACAGCGTACCCACCGTTCTTTCGAGCGTACGCACGCCCGCTTCGCGGGTGTAGCCCTCGATCACCGTGCGGAACGCGTCCGCCTCGAACGAGGCGTTTTTCTCCGTCAAGCCGTTGGCTTTGAGCTGTTTGGGCACGAGGTAGCGTTTGGCGATCTCCGTTTTCTCTTCCAAGGTATACCCCGAAAGCTCGATAATTTCCATACGGTCGCGCAGGGGCGCGGGAATCGTTTCGAGCGCGTTCGCCGTGGTGAGGAAGAGTACCTTGCTCAAATCGTACGGCGCTTCGAGGTAGCGGTCGCGGAAGGTGGCGTTTTGCTCGGGGTCGAGCGCTTCGAGAAGCGCCGCCGACGGGTCGCCGTGCATATCCGAAGTGACTTTATCGATCTCGTCGAGCAGGAACACGGGATTGATAGACCCCGCGTTTTTCATGCCGTACAAAATACGCCCGGGCATTGCGCCGATATAGGTACGGCGATGACCGCGGATCTCCGCTTCGTCTTTCACCCCGCCGAGGCTCATGCGCACGAACTTTCTATTGAGCGCGCGCGCGATCGATTTCGCAATACTCGTTTTGCCCACGCCGGGAGGCCCGACGAAGCACAAAATCGGGGCTTTCATGTTCCCCGTCAATTTCAACACCGCGAGGTATTCGGTGATACGCTCTTTCACCTTTTCCAAACCGTAGTGATCCTCGTTGAGGATTTTCACGCAATCGGAAAGGCGTTCGGTGTCCGTCGTTTCTTCCGTCCAAGGCAGGGCGAGCACTTGATCGAGATACCCCGAAATTACGTGGTATTCGGGGGAAGAGGTCTGCATTTTGCTCATGCGGTCGATCTCTTTAAGGCACTTCACCTCTAAATCCTGCGGTAACTTCTTTTCGAGGATACGCGCGCGGTATTCGTCCTCTTCCTTGCCGTCGTCGCCAAGCTCTTTGTGGATCGCTTTGAGCTGTTCGCGCAGGAAATATTCCTTTTGCGATTTGTCGATATTCAACCGCACGGTGGAAGCGATCTTCTTTTCGATCTTGGAAATTTCCAGCTCGTCGTTCAAACAACGCTCGAACAGTTTGAGCCGTTCGACGACCTCCGTTTCTTCCAAGCTCTTTTGCTTGATTTCCAACCTCACGCGCATGGCGGAAAGCGCGACGTTGATATACTCGTCCGCGTCACGGCAAAGCTCCAACCTTGCGAGCGTGTCCTTGGCGAGCTTACCGTCGGAAGAAAGCACGTCTTTAACGAGCGATTTCGCCGTGCGGTAGTGCGCTTCCACCAAGATCGGGTCGCCGAACACGGGCACGAGCTCGTCGCAAACGGCGTAAAAATACCCGCCTTCCACGCCGAAATCCCGCGCTTTCGCGCGGTATAACCCCTCACAGCTCACTCTAACGACGTTCCCGCCGGGGAGCTGGGAAATTTGCTTGATACGGGCGACGCAACCCACTTTGTAAATATCCGTCGCTTGAATGGCGTCCTTTTCCGTCACCATTTGCGTGCAAATAAACACCTGCTTGTCCAAACTCTCGTTGGCGCGGTTCACCGCGCGGAGCGTCATTTCTCTGCCTACCTCGAACACGATCGTCGTGTTCGGGAACGCCACTTTGCCCCGCAACGCGATCACGGGCAGGACGTTCGTTCTTATTATATTGTCTATCGTGTAATTTTCCATATATATATTATTACCCTCTCTTTAAGCGTTCTAAACAACGCCAAGACCGTTTTTTCCGCGTTTACGCTTTGATAAACGCGGTTTTGGGAAACTTTTTCCGCGTTTCTTCGTCAAACCCGTAATCGCTCACCACGCCCGTGACGACTTCTAAGTCCCCGAGCGCGCGTTTGCTCTCGCTTTTTGGCTTGATCTTCTCGCTGTCGATTAGCAAATACGCCTCTTTGGCTTGGCGAATCATGGCGTTATGTAAAAGATAATAGATCTCCCCCGTGCCGATTTCCCCCTCTTTCGTAAGTTCGGCAGTCGAAAAGAACGCCTTGTCCGCGCGGTATTTGAGCGCGTTTTCCACCGTTTCCGCCCCGTCGAGCATACAGGGCGATTCGACGATCCGCCCGCCCAAACACACGGCGTTTACGCCGTACTCGCTAAGGCGCATGACGAGCGCCATATTGTTCGTAATCACGGTGATATCCTTCTTCTCGGCAAGATACTCCGTCATGTACTCGCAAGTGGTGGACGCGTCCACGAAAATCACTTCGCCCTCACCCACGAGCTCCGTCGCCCGCTTTGCGATTTTCAGCTTGGAGGCTCGCATTTTATTATAGCGGAAGGGCAGGGGAACGCCCTGCGTTTGCGTGTACTCCACGCCCCCGTAGGTGCGCTTGATCTTCTTTTGCTTCTCCAACGCGTTGAGATCGCGGTTGATCGTTGCGTTGCTGTAATGCAGGGTCGCCACGAGGTATTTCACCGTCACGTACCCGCAACTTTTCACGATTTGCATGATATTGTCCAAGCGTTCCTTTTGGTACATATTCCCTCCGCGAAAAAATGAGAATTGTTGAGAATTTACAATAAAACCAACCGTCCGTTGAGAACGGTTGACAAATTCGCCCGTTATTATTATAATCGAATGGAAAGAAAAAGTCAAGGAGTGCGCTACGGATTTGAAAGATTTAACGAAAGGAAATATATTCAAAACTTTTTTCCTGTTCGGGCTACCCCTCGTTTTGTCGGGAGTGCTCACGCAGGCGTATTCGACGGTGGATACGGTGATCGCGGGGAAGTTCTTGGGGGATATAGGACTTGCCGCTATCGGTGCGACCGCACCGCTAATCACCCTTATCAATTCGGTGTTTTGGGGGTACGGCGTAGGGTTCTCCATTTATATCGCGAGGCTGTTCTCCTCGGGCGAGCATAAAAAAATCAAGTCGGTTATCTACACCAACTTCCTCATGCTGTTTATCGCCTGCACCCTGCTTAGCGTTTTGCTAATCGTGTTCCACGGGCAAGTCTTCGATTTGTTGCGCATAGACGGGGGATTGCAAAAAGAAGCGTTTTTGTATTTCGCAATCGATATGGCGGGCAGGTTTTTGCTGTTACTGCCCACGCTGTTCATGTTCGTTTTGACGGCGTTCGGGATCGGTAGTTTCCCGTTTTTCATGTCGCTGATCACCACCGCCGTCAATATCGGGGGCAACCTTTTGTGCGTGGGTGTGCTCGGCACGGGCGTGGAAGGGCTTGCGATCTCTTCCGTCGCCGCCGCGGTCGTCGTCGATATTTTATACCTGTTCAAAATGCGCCGTTGTTTTCAAGAATTGGGCGTGGACAAGGAACGGGTAAAGCTCCGCTTTCGGTATATAAAGCACGCCTTGCCGTACGCCCTGCCCAACATGGGGCAACAAATGGTCATGTACGTATCCACTTGTTGTATCTCCCCGTTCGTCAACGGGTTAGGTCCGTCCGCTTCGGCAAGTTACGCCGTGACCGAGCGCGTGTATAGCCTGTGCACGTCCGTCTACCAAAACTCCGCGCGGGCGGTGAGCAATTACACGGCGCAAAGCTTGGGCGCGGAGGATTGCTCGGCAAAGAACCTGCGCAAGGGCGTTTGGGTGGGACTATTACAAGGACTTGCGTTCACCCTGCCGTTCGCGCTCGTTTGTATCTTTTTGCACGAGCCAGTGTGCTCGCTGTTCCTGCGCGCGGACGCCGACGCGCTCACGCGGGAATATTCCTACTTATTCGCACGCTCGTATCTGCCGTTCGTCTTTATCAACCTCGTGAACAACCTACTCCACGCCTTTTACCGCGGAGCGAAAGCGTCGGGGCATTTGTTCTTCACCACCCTAATCGGCGCGGTGGCGCAAGTGATTGCCGTCGCCTCGCTCGTACCCACGCTCGGTATGGAAGGGTTCTTCCTCGGCAGAACCGTTTCGTGGGGCGCGGAAGCGGTGTTTAGCGTCGCGCTTTTCTTTTTCGGGTTTTGGATACCCGAAAAAATCCGCGCGCGGGGGCGGTGATTCGTCACCGTTCGCGCGCGTTTTTTATGAAAATTGCGTGAATGGATTGTTAAATATTTGAAACGTACCCCGAAACGCTTGAAAAAGTTTCGCCGATATGGTAAAATTAAAGCGTTATTTATCCCCGTGACGGTTTATTCTTCCGCTTTGCGGGGTATAAATTAAGGTAGGCAATCATAAGGAGAAACTATTTTGACGAAAAAGACGAAAACTTTTATTTGGATTGCAGTCGCTATCGCCGTCGTATTCCTCGTCGGCTTCCTGCTTTCCGATATCGTTCGCGCCGCGCAAACGATTCCGTTTAACGAATTGCTTGAAAAGATTCAAGCGGGCGAAATTACCTCTCTGTATTTGGACGGGTATAAATGGACGGCGTTCGTAAAAGACGCGGCGGGTAAGACGGTCGAAACCTTCACCGTAGAGGGCGGACCGAGTATCTACGATTATACCTCGTTCTCCATTTTCATGGCGGACATGGGTATTGATTATTCGAAAATCAATATCGAATTTTCCGACCCCAACGCGGGTAGCATTTGGTCGAGTATTCTTCCCTTGGGCAGTATTTTGCTCGTGGGCGTAATGTTCTACTTTATCATGCGTAGCGCGGCGGGTACGGGCAATTCTTCCATGAGTATCGGCAAGACGAAAGCGCACGTGCAAAACAATTTGAAAGTGCGTTTCTCCGACGTCGCGGGCGCGGAAGAAGAAAAGGAAGAGCTTGCGGAAGTCGTGGAATTTTTGAAATCCCCGAAGAAGTTCTCCGCGCTCGGCGCGCGTATCCCCTCGGGCGTATTGTTGGTAGGCCCTCCGGGTACGGGTAAAACGCTGTTTGCCAAAGCGGTAGCGGGCGAAGCGGGCGTGCCCTTCTTCTCCGTTTCCGGTTCGGACTTCGTAGAAATGTACGTGGGTGTGGGCGCGAAGCGCGTGCGCGATTTGTTCGACATGGCGAAAAAGAGCCAGCCCTGTATTATCTTTATCGACGAAATCGACGCGGTAGGTCGGCGCAGAGGCGCGGGTCTTGGTGGCGGTCACGACGAGCGCGAGCAAACGCTCAACCAAATCCTCGTGCAAATGGACGGGTTCGAATCGAACGAGGGTATTATCGTCATGGCGGCGACCAACCGTGCGGACATTCTCGACCCCGCGCTGTTGCGCCCGGGCAGATTCGACAGACAAATCAACGTGAACCTTCCCGACGTAAAGGGCAGAGAACAAATTTTGAAAGTGCACGCGAGAAACAAGCCCATGGCTTCGGACGTCAACTTCAAGACGGTGGCGCGCATCACGGCGGGATTCTCGGGCGCGGAGCTTGCCAACCTCTTGAACGAAGCGGCGATCCTCGCGGCGCGCGCGGGCAAGAAAACGATCGGCAATCTCGAACTGTACGACGGTATCAACAAGGTGCTTATGGGCCCGCAAAAGAAGAGTCGCGTCGTCACCGAATCGGACAAACGCTGTACGGCGTATCACGAATCGGGGCACGCCGTTCTCGCTTGCCTTTGCAAGCATTGCGACCCCGTACACGAAGTTTCCATTATCCCCCGCGGTAGAGCGGCGGGCTATACCATGACCCGTCCCGAAACGGACGACAACGATATTTCGTATAACAAGCTTATCGATAATATTTGTATGTCGCTCGGCGGGCGCGTTGCCGAGGAACTCGTCATTCAAGACATTACGACGGGCGCGAGCGCGGACTTACAGCACGTATCCGACCTTGCGAGAAGAATGGTAACGCAATGGGGTATGAGCGAAAAACTCGGGCTCGTGGCGTACGACACCGACCAACCCGTGTTCATGGGTATGGAGTACGGCAACCAAAGCCGAGGCGGGTATTCGCAGGAAACGGCGGCGACGATCGATTCGGAAATTCGCCGTTTAATCTCCGAGGCGCACGCGCGGGCGACCAAACTCTTGAAAGAGAACCGCTCGATTATGGACAATATGTCCCGCGTACTCGTGGAAAAGGAAACGATCTACACCGAGGAAGTGAAACTGCTTATGCGCGGTGCGGATTGGAAGGAAGTCATCGCGTTCATGGATCAACGCGAAGGCGAGCACGGCAACAACCCGTTCGCAAGCATGACGGGCGAAAGCGCGGGCACGAAAACACCCCCTGCCGAATCGGTGACTACCGTCGAAACGACTCCCGACGAACCGAAGACGGACGGCGAAGACAAAACGGAATAATAAACCGCGCGGAGCCGTTTTAGACGGCTCCGCGTTTATAAAAGGTGCAAAGGCTATGAAAAGAGTGAAAAAACGCAGGATTTTCGACGTGGACTACGAAAAACGGAAAATCCCCGCGTCCATGGTCGATCCCGACAGCGAAATCGGGGCTTGGGACAAGCGGGAATTGAAGACGCGCGCGGCGTACTTTATGCTCAACGGCGCGGGCGAGTTTGCCGTGAGCGAAAAGGACGACGGGCGGTTTCGCCTGCTTTCGGGCGACTTCGATTTCTACGCCACGAAACTTTGCGGTATCCGCGAGTTGGACGCGCGGGTGTACCGTTTCACCGAGAAAAACGCGGAAATGTTCGTGCTCGTGGAGAAATTGAAAACGGATAAATGGAGCGCGATGGACGAGGCGTATATGATGAAACGGCTTATCTCCGAGTTCTCTCTCACGCAGGACGAGATCGCGGGGCTGATCGGCAAATCCCGCCCCGCCGTCGCCAATACTTTGCGCCTACTCACTCTCGCGCCCGAGGTGGTGGGGCTCGTGGAAAGCGGAAAGCTGTCCGCAGGACACGCCCGCGCGCTCGTGCGCGTGCCCAAGGACAAGCAGTACGCGTTCGCGGAAGAGGCGATTCGGCGCGATTACACGGTGCGCGAAATGGAGCGCGCGGTGAAAGCGTTCCTCACCCCGCCCGAGGTGTTACAGCAGGAAAACAACGCGAAAGCACAGGCGAAAAGCGCGGAATTGAAAGCGTTCGTCGAGCGTATGCGCGCCGTCTTCCGCACCAAGGTGTCCTTGATCGGGAACGACAAAAAGGGCAGAATCTACATAGATTACTACTCCCAAGAAGACCTCTACCGCTTTGAAGAGTTCCTCGATATTTTGGAACGCTTCGAGCGCGATTGATATGGACACGCAAACGAAAAAACTGTATATCGTGCTCTCGCAAACGGGTTCGAGTATCTCTCGGCTTTTGAAACTGTTCACCAAGGCGAAATACAACCACTCCTCCGTTTGTTTGACGGAGGGTTTGCAAAGAATGTATTCGTTCGGGCGGTTGTATACTTGGACTTTTCTATTCGGCGGGTTCGTCAAGGAATCGCCCAACACGGGCACTTTCCGTCGCTTTTCCAAGACGGAAGCGTGCGTGATCGCCTTGGATATCACGGCGGAGCAACACGCGGAAATTTGGGCGTTTTTGGACGAAATGTACAAGAACAAAAAGCAGTACAGCTACAACCGCCGAGGGGTGATTATGGCGGGCTTCCACAAAACCGCGCGCAAGAAAAACGGGTACTATTGCTCGGAGTTCGTCAAGGAAATCCTCGTGCGCTTTCAAATCGTGGACGAATCGCTATTGCCTAAAATCGCCACGCCCAACGATTTTTACGAGCTGTTCCAAGACAAGGTGATTTTCACGGGCAAACTCAAAGACTACCCCGATTTTTACCGCCAAAAAAAGCAAGCGGAGTCGCAGGTTGCCGTTACGGAATAAAAACCGCGCGGTCGTGCAAAAATGCACGACCGCGCTTTTCATTCGTTTTTTCGTTTAACCAAAGCAATATAATCTAAGCCCAGATTTTAGCGAAGAATTGAATCGTCTACGGCGTTAAAAGGCTTGATAAACCGCTTCAAGAACGCATTTGGCGGAAGAATACACTTTTAAGGCTTGCGAGTTCGAATCTCGTCAGGTTAACCCAATAAAATTTTCACGCCGATGGCAATAAGCACCAACCCGCCAAGGAGCGTGGCTTTGTCCGCGAGTCTATCCCCGATCGCCTTGCCGATATACACCGCGCACACGCTCAAAAGAAAGGTCGTGCAACCGATAAGCAGGGTCGAACCCCACACGCCGAGCGACAAACCGCCCGCGGAGATTTGCGCCATTTGCAAAGTGACGCCCACGGCGAGCGCGTCGATAGAAGTCGCGATCGCCTGCAAAAACAGCTTTCCCACGGTCACGCTTCCAACGCTTTCCTGCCCCCTACAAGCGGGGGAATCGGAATGGATATCGCAAACGACTTCCTTGGGCGTTTTTTTGGCGACGACCCACCCACGTATGCAATCAACGAGCATTTTCCCGCCCAAAAACGCGAGCAGGGCAAAGGACACCCACGCGGAAATTTTTTGGAAAGTACCCAAAAACGCGTTCGCGATTACGCCCGTGACGAAGTAGCCGATCAGGGGCATTAAAAATTGGAAAAAGCCGAAAAACCCCGCGACGAGCAGGGTTTTTTTCCACGACATTTTCGAATCGGTCATACCGTTCGTCATGCCCACGGCGCACGCGTCCATCGACAGCGCAAGCCCGATCGTCAAAATCTCGAAAAATCCCATACGAAGTCCTTACAAGCAGTTTTTTTCTTGCAATTTCGCAAGCGTTTCCTCGAAAATCCCCTGCGGGGTGTTTTTCCCGTTCACGCGCACGAACCGCTCGGGTTCGGCTTTGGCGAGCGCGTCGAACCCCTCGTACACACGGCGGTGGAACGCCATACCCGCCTTTTCAAGTCTATCGTTTTCGTCCGCGCCGTGCTTGCGCGCGAACGCCTCTTCGGGCGTGAGGTCGATAAACACGGTCGCGTCGGGCAGGTAGTTTTCCAGCGCGAACGCGTTGATTTTCGCCACGAACTCTTTGGAAAGCCCGCGCCCGTACGCTTGGTAGGCAAACGACGAATCGACGTAGCGGTCGCAAATGACGAGCTTGCCCGCGGAAAGCGCGGGTTCGACTCTATCGGCAAGGTGTTGCGCGCGCGCCGCCGCGTAGAGGAGCGCCTCGCACTCGTCCGTCATTTCCATATTCTTGCCGTTGAGCAAAATCTCGCGAATCGCCTCGGAGATTTTCCCGCCACCCGGCTCGCGCGTGAAAATATGCTCGATACCCTGCGCGGTGAGATACTCGCTCCACGTTTTGAGTTGCGTGCTCTTCCCGCAACCGTCACAGCCCTCGAAAGTGATAAATTTTCCTCTACTCATAGTTTATGCCTCTTCGTCTTCTTTTACAACCGCGATTTTGCCTTCGGAAAGCCCGAAGATATTGTTCGCGCTTTGCAGGAGTCTAATTTGCCGTTCCTCTATCCTATCCCCCTCGAAAATCAAAGGGGTACAAGGGGGGAACAGTCCGCATTTGCAAGCGCAAACGCGCCCCGCGCTCGCTTCGAGCGCGACCCACTCGATTTTCTTCCCCGCCGTGCAAACGCGGGGGGCAGGGTTTTGTTGAACGCGTTTTTCTTCGTAGGGATAAATCTCGAAAAGACGGCGCAACGCCTTTTTTAAGCGTGCAAACTCCCGCCCTTTCGTCGCGGGGGAGAGATAGAATACGATATACTCCCCGTCGCAAAATTCGGGGTAGATCCCCTTGCGTTCCAAGTCCTTTTCCGCGCGGAACGCGGACTTCCCAAACCGCGCGCAAAGCTTCGTCCAATCCCCGTGCACCTCTACGCGCGCTTCGCTCTTTGCGAACGCGCGCACCGCGCGTTCCAACGCCTCGTTGCGGGGGTATTTCACCGCGTACTCGACGGAAGCCATAATCGGATAGGACGGGCTCGTCGTGCGGAAGATATCCACGCTTTGTTCGAGCAATTTCCCGCCCGCTTCCGTTCTCGCGGACACGACCCCGCCCTGCGTGAGGGCGGGCAAACTTTTGTGTACGCCGTCCACCCAAAAATCGGCGTACGCGCCCGCGTATAGGGTTTTGTCAAAATGCAAATGCCCCCCGTGCGCGCCGTCCAACAAAAGCAGTTTTCCGCGCTCGTCGCAAAGGGAGCGGTATTTTTTGAGGTCGGGAATCCGACCGTAATAATCGGGCGAGGTACAAAGGAGCGCGTCCGCGCTATCCAAAAGCCGTCCGTCCGCCTCGTCCGAAATCAGCAAGGACAAGCCGAGCGTTTCGCAGGCGTTGTACACGCTCTTATGCAGGGGCGGGAGCGCGAGCACCGTTTTCACGCCCGCGCATTTTGCCGAGCGGAGCACGGCGAACACGCCCGAAGTACTCCCGTCCGTGAGGATAAAGCTTTTTTCCGCGCCCAAAATGCGCGCGATATCCTTTTCCGCCTGCGCGATACAACCGCGCGGACAGGAGAGGTTGTCCGAGTAGGAAAGTTCGGTGATATCCCACGCGCCGACCTTATGCCCGGGCGTGTGGAAAGAGGTATGTTTGCGCTTTGCGCTCGTGTCGAGCATTTTATAAATCTCGCACGCGCGCAGTACGCGTTTGTTTTTCAAATACTTACGCATCGGGGGTGCGGGAAGCGTCGAGAAGCTGTACGAGGTAGCAAACGCTTTCGTATTGGAAGCTTTCCTCTACGCCCGGCATTTTGAGGAAATACACCTGCATATCCTTAGCGGTGGCGCGCACGCCGTCTTCCAACTCTTCTCTATACGCGATATAGTTTTTCAATTCGCCCATTTGCGCCTCGTCGGGGCAAATATTGAGCGCGTAATTTCCGTCCAAAATATTGTTGCCGTTCTCGCCTTTGAGCGTCCTGTTTTCCAACGCGATCACACCGCTTTCCAAGTACGCGGAAAGTTTCACGAGCGCGTCGCGATATTTTTCCAAGCGCGCCACGGCGTCCTTTTTGCCTTGCGTGATCGCCTCGTCCGTCTTAAAGCGTTTGTCCTTGTTGCGCGTAATTCTCGCCACGAAGTCCGCTTCCGCCTTTTGCGTATCGAGCGTACCCGTTTTGTAGTCGCCGTAGAACCCGTTCAAGTACTCCGCCATACCGCCTAAATACGCGTCTATATCGTAAATATTCATATAGAAGCGGTTGAAAAACGCTTCCGAGTAGGTGTACGCGTAGCTTTCCGTACCGTCTTCCGCCGTCGTTTTGGAGTCGGGATCGGGAATATCGGGCACGAAGAGGATATCCCCCTCGTCCGTGCTAAAACGCGCCTCGATCAAGGTGAGGTAATAATCTTTACCGCCCGTGGTGAGGTCGTTGACGTTCGTTTCGATCACTTCGTAAGAGAACGCGCCCTTGGAAAGCGCCGATTGATAGTTATCGTAGAATTTTTGGGAAAGGGGGGCGTTGCAATAGTAATTGAACACCGTAAACTGTTGCGCGGGCGTGATACGCGTCGCCGTCATGGTGAAAATAAGCGACCACAAAACGATCGCCGCCGCCGCGAGCGCAACGATTTTTATCCAATCGTAGGAAAGCAGTCTTCCGATTCTTTTTTTAGTAATTTTTGCGTCCATTTTTCCTCCGTTTTCGTTGCGTAAACGAATCGTATTTTGTGCTTGCGCCCATACAGGTATTCGTTCAACGGGAAAATACGCGCCGAGCAAAAGCGTTTTCTCGGCGCGCGTGTATGATTATTTTTTCGGCTTCATCGTCGGGAAGAGAATGACGTCCCGAATGGTGGAGCTGTCGGTGAGGAGCATGACGAAACGGTCCACGCCCATGCCAAGCCCGCCCGTAGGGGGTAAACCGTATTCGAGCGCGTTGATAAATTCTTCGTCGATTTGCGCGTCGTTGTTGCCCTTGGCGCGCTTCGCCTCTACCTGTTTGAGCATGCGTTGCTTTTGGTCGATCGGGTCGTTCAACTCGGAGAACGCGTTCCCAAACTCGTGCCCGCACATGAAATATTCAAAGCGTTCGGTAAACGCGGGGTTGGACGGCTTGCGCTTGGCAAGCGGGGAGTTCTCCACGGGATAATCGTAGATAATCGTCGGTTGGATAAGCTCGTGTTCGACGAATACTTCGAAGAAGTCGATAAGCACGTGCCCTTTCGTCGATTCCTCGCCGTGTTCCATTTCCACGCCCATTTTCTTCGCGACCGCGCGCGCCTGTTCGTCCGTTTTCCAATCGTTGAAATCGACGCCCGCGTATTTTTTCACCGATTCCGCCATGGTCATGCGCGTCCATTCGCCCATGTGAATCACCGTGCCTTGGTAGGTGATATCGAGCGTTCCGCATACCTTTTGCGTTACCGTCTTATACAAATCCTCGATAAGATCCATCATATCGAAATAGTCGCTGTACGCTTGGTACATTTCAATCGTCGTGAACTCGGGGTTGTGGAAGGAGTCCATACCCTCGTTACGGAAAATGCGCCCCACTTCGTACACTCTGTCCATACCGCCCACGATAAGCCGTTTCAAGAACAGCTCCGTTTCGATACGCAGGAACATATCCAAATCGAGGGCGTTGTGGTGGGTGCGGAAGGGTCTTGCGTCCGCGCCGATTTCAAAGGGCAACAGCGTGGGCGTGTCCACTTCGAGATATCCCTTGGAATCGAGGTACGCGCGAATTTCTTTGAGCGCGAGAGAGCGCGCGCGGAAAGTATCGCGTACGTCTTTGTTCATGATAAGATCAAGGTGGCGCAAGCGGTACTTCATGTCCTTGTCTTGCAAGCCGTTGTATTTCTCGGGCAGGGGCAACAGCGATTTGGTGAGCAGGATAAGCTCGGTCACGTGCACGGACACTTCGCCCGTTTGCGTTTTGAAAACGTACCCCTTAAAGCCGAAAATATCCCCGATATCGTAGTCCTTTTTGTACGAGAGATAGTTCTCTTCGCCAATGTCTTGGCGAGTGACGTAAATTTGAATCGAACCGCTCTTGTCGGAAACGTGCGAGAAGGACGCTTTTCCCATGATACGGCGGGACATCATACGCCCAGCCATCGTCACCGTCTTGCCCTCGTACGCCTCGAAGTTGTTTTTCACCGTTTCCGAATCGGCGTCCACGGGATATTTCACCTGTTCGTAGGGGTTTTTGCCCTCCGAAACGAGCTTGGCGAGCTTTTCACGGCGAATCCGCGCCTGTTCGATAAGTTGTTCTTCTTCCGTCACCTCGGTAACGGGCTTGTTCTTGGTTTGTTCCATATCGTATAACCTCGTGCGCGCAAAAAAACCTGCGCTTCGTTTTTAGAAAATTTCTTTGATGAGAAGCTTATATTCTCCGTCGGGGGCGTTGATCTTCACCGTGTCGCCGACTTTGTGTTTCAAAAGCGCCGCGCCTACGGGCGATTCGTTGGAGATTTTGTTCTCAATCGCGTTCGCTTCCGTCGAACCCGTGATTTCGTACACTTCTTCCTCGTCAAGCTCCGCGTCGTACACGCGCACTTTCGAGCCGATATGCACGAAAGAGGTATCGCCGTTATCTTCGATAATTACGGCGTTTTTGAGCTTATAATCCAGCTCGGTGATTTCCAACTCGTTCGCCGCCTGTTCGTTGCGCGCCGCGTCGTATTCGGCGTTCTCGGAAAGGTCGCCGTGGCTTCTCGCTTCCGCGATACGCTCCACGATTTCTTGGCGTTTCACCGTTTGCAAATAGATAAGCTTTTCTTTCGCTTCGTCGTAGCCCTTTTGCGTCATAAGAAATTGTTCAGCCATAAAAACTCCTGTTCGTTCCGTTTTGATTTTCCGCGAGGCTTTTTTACCCTTCGCCTATCCAGACCGAGTGACAACGGCTTTTAGACGAAATTCGTCTAATACCGCGTTAAAATACTCGGTCAACCGAGAATACTACGAGAACGCATTGCCAAAAACCGCGAAAACGCATAATTTTTGACCCGTTCAACTCGGTGTCGTGTGGCTATACACAAAAAAACCGCCCGCCGTA
Organism: Clostridia bacterium; assembly: GCA_017415505.1. Taxonomy (GTDB): domain Bacteria; phylum Bacillota; class Clostridia; order Christensenellales; family Borkfalkiaceae; genus Scatosoma. Next base: position 10,442 of record JAFQGG010000013.1, on the reverse strand, counting down.
CGGAACGCTAAAAATCCACCGTGACCACTTTTTCAAAGCCACGGCGTTTATTTGATTGTCCTTATTATATATCATTTCGCGCGATTTGTCAATGATTTTTGCTCGTTTTTACAAGAATTTCACCCATTTTCCCAAATCGCGCGCGATTTTTCATTGATTTTTCGACAGGAAGGACGCCATTCTGTCAAACGCGGTGGAAAGCGCGTTCATGCTCGTGGCGTAGGAGATACGCACGTTGTTTTCCCCGAACTGCCCGAACGCGTTCCCCGGCACGACCGCCACCTTTTCCGTTTTGAGCAAATTTTCCGCGAACGATTCGCCGTCAAAGCCCGTTCCGCGCACGGACGGGAACGCGTAGAACGCGCCCTTCGGCTCGAAACAGGACAGTCCGATACTCTGCAACGAGTGGAGCACGAATTTACGCCGTTTGTCGTACGAGTCGCGCATTTCTTCCACCGTCGCGAACCCGTCCAAAAACCCGTCTTTGAGCGCCTCGATCGCCCCGTACTGCGAGGTGATGGGGGCGCACAGCATACCGTATTGGTGGATTTTGAACATACCCTCGTCGATCTCCGCGGGCGCGCAGGCAAAGCCCAAACGCCAACCCGTCATGGCGAACGCCTTGGAAAAACCGCCGATATACACCGTCCGCTCTTTCATGCCGGGGAGCGAAGCGATACTCGCGTGTTTTCTCCCGTAGGTAAGCTCGGCGTAGATCTCGTCGGAGATCACGAGCAAGTCGTGCTTGATAATCACGCGGGCGATCGCTTCGAGTTGCTCTTTCGTCATGATCGCGCCCGTGGGGTTATTGGGATAGGTGAGAATGATCGCCTTGCTCTTGGGCGTGATCGCCTTTTCGAGCTGTTCGGGTTTCAACACGAAATCGTCCTTCTCGTAGCACTCCACGTGCACGGGCGTACCGTCGGCAAGGGATACGAGAGGGGAGTAAGACACGTAGGCAGGGTCGGGAATAAGCACCTCGTCGCCCGCTTCCACGCAGGCGCGGAGGGCAAGGTCGATCGCCTCGCTACCGCCCACGGTAATGAGGATATGCGCGGGGTCGTAATCGAGCGAGAACCGCTCGGAAAGATAGCGGGAAACGAGGGACAAAAGTTGGGGCAAACCGCGATTGCCCGTGTACTGCGTGTACCCTCTTTGCAGGGACAAAATCGCCGCTTGGCGCACCTTCCAAGGCGTGACGAAATCGGGCTCGCCCACGCCGAGGGAAATCGCCCCTTCCGTTTCCCGAACGATATCGAAAAATTTCCGTATCCCGCTCGGTTGTATCAATTTGGTTTTTTTGTTTACGAAATCACGCATAGTCGTCAAGCCTGTATGGAAATGCGGTAATCCGCATCCTCTTTTTCCGTCGCCACGCCCTCGATTTTGTATTTTTTCAAAATGAAATGGGTAGCGGTGCTAAGCACGCCGTCAAAGGTGGAGATACGCTCGGAAACGAAGCGGGAAACCTGTTGCAAGGATTTGTCCTCGATAAACACGGCGAGGTCGTACGCCCCGCTCATGAGGTACACCGATTTCACCTCGGGGAAGGAGGCGATTTGCTTGGCGATACCGTCGAACCCCTCTTTCTTTTTGGGGGTGACTTTCACTTCGATAAGCGCGTTCACGCGGGAGTCGTCCGCCTTTTCGTCGTTGACGATCGCGGTGTATTTCACGAGCACCCCGCGACGCTCCATATCCGCAATACAGGTTTTCACCGTTTCTTCGTCGGTGGAAAGCATAGCCGCGATTTTCGCGGGCGAAAATCGCGCGTCTTCCGTAAGTATATTCAAAATCTCTTTTTCCAAAGTAGTCATAAGAGCCTCCTTACAACAAATTTTCTAAAAATAAATGGTCGTAGCCGAGCGATTCCACGAAATCGCGCGAGATAAACTTCACGTGGTTGAACTTCGCGAAGTTGAAAATATGCGTCTTGGTAAGCACGGGCGTGGGGATATCCAGCTCGTGACAAATGTCCGTCAAGTACTCGAAAAAGTGCGAATAGGTCAACTTTTCGGGGTTCTCGTATACGAATTGTTTGCGGATTCTGCCGTCCGTCATTAGTTTTGCCCAAATTCTCATACCCGTATTATACACTAACCGCAAAAAAAAGTAAACCGTTTGAACGAAAATTTCGCGATTTTCTCTTTCGCGCAAGGCATATTTCTCCGTTTTTTCACATAGAGTAAATCAACGGCGCGAAAGTAGCCTTACAAAAGCGTTTTCGCGCAAAAGCGTCAAAATTCGCCAATCGTTTGCAAATTTCGACGCGGAGGGTATGCTATCATGGAGGAAGCAAGAATGAAAGCGAAGTCCAAAAACCGAGGCGGAATATTCGTCGCCCTGCTCGTCACCGCGCTACTTATCACCGTTTCCGTGCCCACCTATATCGTGAAAAATCGGGTGGAACAAGCGGTGAGCGCGACGCGCTCGTTGCCCATTTACAGCGTGGAAACGGAAGAGAAAAAGGTGGCGATTAGCTTCGATTGCGCGTGGGGCGTGGAGTACACGGACGAACTGCTCTCCGTCATGGCGAAAAACGACGTGCGTTGCACCTTCTTTGCCGTACAGTTTTGGGTGGAAAAATACCCCGAATACGCGCAAAAAATCGTGGACGCGGGTCACGAACTCGGCACGCACAGCCGTACCCATTCGTACATGAGCAAACTCTCTTACGAGGCGATCAAAGACGAGCTTACCACCTCGCTTTCGGCAATCGAAAAGGCGACGGGGCAAAAGAGCAACCTCTTTCGCGCGCCCTACGGCGATTATAATAATTTGCTCGTGGATACGGCGACGGAAATGGGGCTTTACACGATCCAATGGGACGTGGACTCCCTCGATTGGAAAAATCTTTCCGCCACGGAGATCGCCATGCGCGTGATCAACGGCACGAAAAACGGGTCGATTATCCTTTGCCATAACAACGGTTTGCACACGGCGAAAGCGCTCCCGCTTATCTTTTCCACGCTCAAAAATCGCGGGTATGAGTTCGTACCCATCGGGGAGCTTATCTATAAGGAAAATTACCGTATCGACGGGAACGGAAGACAGCACCAATAACTCGCAAAGTTATTCCAAAATCGCGTTCAACGCATACACGGTACTATCATTTTGATAATAAAACACATCGGAGGTTATACAATGAACTACACTACGGACAAGAACAACAAGGTTTATATTTGCGGAGAAATCGTCAGCGAAGCCACCTTTTCGCACGAGGTATACGGCGAGGGCTTTTACGAATTTTTCGTGCGCGTTGCGCGCCTTTCGGGGCAGGCGGATATTTTGCCCGTCACGCTTTCTGAACGGCTCATTCAAGGGGGTATGCTTTGCAAGGGCAAGACCCTTTGCGCAATCGGACAGTTTCGCAGTTATAACAAAATCGAGGGCGGGAAGTCGAAGCTTATGCTCACCGTATTCGTGCGGGAGCTTCTCGACGAACTACCCGGGAAAAATCCCAACAGTATTCTTTTGAGCGGGTATATTTGCAAACCGCCCGTCTATCGCACGACGCCCTTTAACCGCGAGATTGCCGACGTTTTAATCGCCGTCAACCGCGCGTATAATAAATCGGATTATATCCCCTGTATCGCTTGGGGCAGGAACGCGCGGTTCGTGAAGAACCTCACCGTGGGGGACAGGATTGCCGTTTCGGGTAGGATTCAAAGCCGAGAATACCAAAAGAAACTTTCCGAAACGGAAGTGAAAACCATGACGGCGTACGAGGTGTCCGTTTCCAAACTCGCCGCGTTCGACGCGGGCGAGGAATTCGATATCGATTCCGAGTTCGATTTATACACCCTGCAAAACAAAGCGGACGAGGCGGTCGTCGCGGAATATTAAACGCAAGGCTTCGGCAAAAAAATGCCGAAGCCTTTTTTGCCCGCTTTGCTTGACAAAATGAAAAAAATACGCTATTATACTGTAAGAGCACTTTTTGCAACCCCAAAAACAACGCTTTTCCCATTCCCTACAATCCCACCCGTTTCCTTTTTTTATAAATTCCTCGCAATCCTCGACCCATTTCCTTTTTTCTAAATTCCTCACAATCCTCGCCTCATTTCCTTTTTTATAAATCCCTCACAATCCTCGCCCATTTCCTTTTTTATAAACCCCTCACAATCCTCACCCCATTTCCTTCTTTATAAAATTCCTCACAATCCTCGCCCCATTTTCCCTTTGAGAACATATGAATATATGAACATATGTACATATGTTCATATATTCATATGTGTGGGGCACACCAACGGGGAGCGAGAGTAGACAAGCAGGTGTGCGTTTCCCGCAACCCCGTTCCGCAGGGGTGGACAGTTTTCCGCTTACACGGCTTCAAGCTTTCACCTCATTTCATATTTTCCCACAACTCCGTTCCCGTTTCCTTATTCCCCGCAATCCTCGCGCCCATTTCCCTTTGAGAACATATGAATATGTGTGGAGCGCACCAACGGTGTTGGCGCGCTTTGCAAGCAAAACGCGGACGATTAAATTTTTCGCTAAAATCTGGGTTTAGATTATATTGTTTTGGTTAAAGTGGAAAATACTATAAGGAGAAACTATGCCCGTATCCAAAACCGATTTCGTGCGCGCCGTGCAATGCGAGAAAATGCTATGGCTGGACGCGCACCGACCTGAACTTAAAATCATTCCGCCCGAGGTGCAACAGCGACTCGACGCGGGGAACGAATTCGGGGACAAAGCCATGTCGCTGTTCGGTCCGTTCGAAGAAACGACCGCGTTCAAGGCGGACGGAAAATTGGACTTTTCCGCCATGCTCGAAACGACCAAACGGCTTTTAGACGAGGGTTATCCGGTCATTTGCGAAGGCGCGTTTTCTTGGTACGGCAACTATTGCGCCGTCGATATTTTGCGAAAGAGTGAAAACGGGTATATCCTCTACGAGGTGAAAAACGCGAGTGCGCCACGCAAAGAGTTTATCCTCGATTTGGGCTTTCAACGGCTTATTTTGAACAAATGCGGAGTCAAGCTTATCGCGTCCATGCTCGTGCTTCGCGACGACGAAGAAGAGGGGCAGGTATGCGTTGAACGCTTGGAAAAGGACGGTATTCGCTATAAAATCGTGGACGCAACGCGGGAAGCGAAGATTCTCGAACGGCAGGCGGGAAACCGCGTTTTTGAGTTTGGAAAACTCAAAAAAAAGGACGCGCCCGCGCCCGAAATCCCCGTTGGGGAACAATGTGAAAAGCCCTACCGCTGTTGGTATTTCGAACATTGTCATAAAATTTTCAAAAAAGGTGAGTAAAACGGGTTTCGGCGTTGTTTAATAAATGCCCGAATCCGAAAGGAGGAAGTATGCAAGACGAAGGAATTGCGTTATATCGGCGTTTTTTAGACGGCGACGAGCAGGCGCTTGAAGCGCTTATTTCCTTGTACCGTCGCGGACTTCTTCGCTTTATTTACGGCTACGTGCACGACGAGGCGCTCGCCGAGGATCTCTTGCAGGAAACCTTCGTCGCGCTGTATTTTCGGCGCACGTTCAAGGAGCGTGGCGACGCGAGTTTCAAAACCTACCTTTACAAGGTCGCGCGAAACAAGAGTTTGAACGCGATCAAAAAGCGAAAGCGAAAAAAGGAAGTTTCACTCGAAGCGATTACGGACGACTCGCCGTCGCAGGAAAGCGAGTTGCAAGCGTTCGTTTACGGCGCGGACGCGCACGAAACGATAGAAGAAAAGGAACGCCGTCAAGCGGTGCAACGGGCGTTGCTTCGGTTGAAAGCGGAATACCGCGAAGTGATTATTTTGCGATATTTCGACGACCTTTCGCCCGAGCGGATCGCGCAAATCACCAAGCGCAAAACCAAACAGGTGTACAACCTGCTTGCCCGCGGGAAAACGGCGTTGAAAGAAGAATTGAAAACGGAGGGAGTCGGTTATGAAAACGGATAAAGAAGTCAGCCGTGAGGTCACGGAAAAAATCACCAAGCTCGAAGCGTTACGGCTTCGGGCGCGTAAGCGTATCAAACAAATTACGGTAGCGGCGATCATGGTGGGATTCCTTATCCCCGCGACCGTGCATTTCGTAACGACCGAGGAGTTGAACCACCCCTTGCAATACGCGCCCCCTACGAGCGAAACGCCCTTCGATCCCGACCTTATCCCCGAGGATTCGACGGAAACCTTTTACTACGGCGACGGCGTAGAACAAGTCGAAGTATAAACGAAAAAACATCTCCCCCGCGGGCGTGTTCGCCCGCGGGGTTTTTCGTGTCGTTTTTTGACTTTTTGAAAATCGCGCGCTTTCGACGAAAAAAGCGAAAAACTTTTTTCCTTCCCCCGTTCTAATAAGGCGTATTCTTTCATAGAATAAGACAGAGCAAAAAACGCAAGGCAAGGAGAAAAAAGTTATGAACGAAGAAATCGAATACGCCGAAATGTTGGAAATTCCCGTATCGACGGTGAACGTCGTAAAAAAGAAACGCGCGAAAAAGCGCAAAGTCGAACCCAAACGCCCCGAAAGCAAGAGTGCGCCCACCGATTTGAAAGAGTCGGTAATCGCGCACGTGAACGACAAGGTGTTCGACGAGCCTACGCAAGCCGAGCGCATCACCGCGGAAGCGGAGCTGTTTGCCGAGAGCGCGAACAGCGCGGGCGAGGTTTGCTTTGACGATATCCCCGACCGTATCGACACCGTGCGCCTGTTCGCGGAGGGCGAAACGCCGTTCGGAGAATCGGACACCCGCCTGCACCCGCAGGACTACGCATTTTTGGAAGACGGGGAAAACGAGGGGGGCAGGTATGCGCCGAGCGAGGAAAACGGACGGGATAGAGGGTGGCGTATCGCCCTCAACGCCGAATTTGCGCTCGCTTGCGCGCTTTGCGGAGCGATCTTTTTGACGAACGTGTTCGTGCCAAACAGCGCGATCAATACCTTTTTCCGCTCGCTTGCGGAAACGGAAAAGGTCGCCGTGGACACCCGCGGTTACGCCGATTTTACCCTTTCTCCTATCGTGAGCGAACTCTCCGACGCGGAGCTTACCCTCTCGCCCACGGGGATTCTCACCTTCACCGACGCGTGTTGCGTATACCCCGCGGCGGACGGCAAAGTGGCGGAAATCACCAAGAACGCGGACGAAAGCTACACGGTAAAAATCGCACACTCGCAGTCGTTTACGGGGGTGTTCGAGGGGCTTGACAGCGTATACTTTGCCGTGGGCGAAGAGGTGAAAGCCAATATTCCCGTGGGGTATTCGGCGGGCGAAAAAGAGGTGCAAGTGACCATGTACTCGGACGGCGCGTTGCTCGATTGCTTCACGCTCACGGAGGAAAACTGTCTTGCATGGATTGCGCAGGAGTGAATTTTCCGCCCTTTCTTCCGCGAAGTACGGGTTGAAAACGGACGGCGAGAATATGTCAAAATTTGACGAAAAACGCAAGCGACGGCGTCGCTTGCGTTTGCACCCGCTTTTTATCGCCGTGGGCGTTTGGTACTGTTTCACGGGCGAGCTGTTTTTATTCCTGCTCGGCTGTTTGGTGGCGTTGCAACACGAGTGCGCGCACGCGTTCGCCGCGGCGCGCCTTGGTTACAAGCTCAACCAAATCGTACTCATGCCCTACGGCGCGGTGATCGACGGGGATCTTCGCGGGATCACTTTGCGCGACGAAATCGCGGTGGCGGTGAGCGGACCGCTTTGCAACCTAATCACCGCGGGTTTTTTCGGCGCGCTGTGGTGGTTTTTTCCCGCCACTTATCCGTTCACGGACACGGCGTTTTACTCGTCGCTGTCTATCGCGCTGATCAATCTACTCCCCGCGTATCCGCTCGACGGCGGGCGGGTTTTGCGTTGTTTGCTCGTGCGGGCGTTTTCCAAACGGGAAGCGCGCCGCGCCGAAGCGGAACGCAAGGCGCGGCGACTTTGCGCCCTGCTTGCCATCGTTTTCGCGCTCGGGTTTTTCCTCGCGTTCGTTTGGACGAAGAATATCACCCTTTGCGCGTTCGGGGTATTTTTGCTCGTGGGCGCGATCGGCAACCGCCGTGAAACGGCGAGTTACGAACGCATGGATTTTTCCGTCCGCCACGCTTTGAAAAAGGGCGTGGAAATTCGGCGCGTGGCGGTGCTCGCCACCCTGCCTATAAAGGACGCGCTCAAATTCGTCGCCCGGGATAGTTATCTCGTACTCGAAGCGTACGACGAGAAGGAAACGCACCTGTTCGATTTACCGCAAAACGAACTGTCCGCGCTGTTTTTGCGCGCAAAGTCGCCCCTGCAAACGCTCGCCGAGCTTAAAAATGACACCGTTTTGCATAAAAAATGACGCTTTTTTGCTATTTTATGCAAAAATCCATGCTTTTTTCGTCAAAACTCCTTGAAAATAAAGCGTTTTTGTGGTATACTATAAAATATATAGTATAACTATAAAGCATAGGAAGAATGACGCGAGCGGAACGGTGTGAGTTGTTTGGTTCGGCGGTGTCAGTATAATTTATTGGGATTGACGAACGGAATGAAGAAGGAATGGTACTTCGACCGCTTTTGCGGTCAACAATTTGCCGCGCTCGTAGAGGACGGAAGACTCGCGGAATTTTCCACGGAAAAAGAGGGCGACGGGTGTTTTGTCGGGAACGTGTACAAGGGAAAAGTCACGAACGTGCTTTCCGGCATGAACGCCGCGTTTATTTCTTGCGGACAGGCGAAAAACTGTTATTTGTCCATGGAAGAAACGTACACGGACTATACCAAGTACGACGGCACGCCTATTCGTACGCAAAACAAACCGCTCGGTTTGAGGGTGGGCGACGAGATTATCGTGCAGGTAACGAAGCCCCCGCGCGGGAATAAGGGCGCGAAAGTCACCACGCACTTATCGTTCGTGGGAAAGTGTCTTATTTACCTCCCGAAAACGGATTTTTTGGGGATATCGCGCAAGATCACGGACGAAAAGGAACGGGAGCGTTTGCTCCGCTTTGCGGACAAGCTTCGCTTGGGAAAGACGGACGAGGGGTTTATCGTGCGCACGCAAGCCCCCTTCGCCTCGTTAAAGCATTTGAAAGCGGAAGCGACGTACTTGAAAAAGCTGTACGCGCAAACCTTGAAAACGGCGCAAAGCGCGCCCGTGGGCGCGCTCCTTTACCAAGACGAGGAGTTGCCCTTGCGCGCCCTGCGCGATTGCTTCGGGGAAGAAATCGCGTCCATTCACGTGGGCGAAGAAACGCTGTATAGGCGGTTGCTCGCGCTCGTGAAAATGCGCGGAGATATCCCCGAAAAGAAACTCGTCAAATACACGGGTGGGCGCTCGCTCTTCCGCGAGTACGGAATCACCCCGCTCGTTGCGGAGGCGGCAAAGCCCGTCGTACCCCTCGAAAGCGGGGGGTATTTGGTGATCGAACACACCGAAGCAATGACGGTCGTGGACGTGAACACGGGCAGTTATATCGGGGAAACGAGCTTGGAAGAAACGGTGTACGCCGTGAATATAGAAGCGGCAAAGGAAATCGCGCGACAAGTGCGCCTGCGCAACGTCGGCGGGATTATCGCCGTCGATTTTATCGATATGCTCGAAGAGGAACACCGCCTCGCCGTTACCAAGACCTTGCAAGACGCGCTCGCGCAGGATAAGGCAAAGTGCAACGTGTTGCCCATGAACGAACTTTGCGTGACCCAATTCACCCGCAAACGGGTAGGCAAAGACGTGCAATCGTCGCTCGTAAAACCGTGCGCACATTGCGCGGGGAAGGGGTATACCCTCGACGATATGTTTATTATCTCGCAAATTCGCGCCGACCTCCTCGACAGTTTTGCCGACGGCTACACGGCGGCAATCGTCGAGCTGAACGCGGGCATAATGCAAAAGATTTTGAGCGAAGGACTGTTTACGCCGTACTTGAAAGCGGAATGGAAGGACAAGCGCGTGTATTTCATACCGCATAAGACTTATAAAGAGGAACATTTCACCGTCCGCGGTGACAACGCCTCGGTGCTCCGACTCCCCAACAACGCGCAAATACTCTACTAACGCTACGCCGAACCCGATTCCTCGGGTTCGGCGTGATTTTTATATTCTATGGATACGCCCCCAAAAAACTTAACCATAGTTAAGTTTTAATGAAATTCGGCTACGCCGAGTGAAATCCGCTTAACGCGGGTGAAATTGCTACGCAATGAAATTTTGCTCCGCAAAATAACGGCACAAACCTAAAACTTAACCATGGTTAAGTTTTGGAAACCGAAAAAATTGCCCCGAAAACGCAACTCTACTGTGCGTAGAGTCGGCATTTTAAGGCAAAATAAAAACTTAACCATGGTTAAGTTTTGAGATTAAGCGCAAGATTAACCTATTCGCCGTCCTCTGACGAGGATAACGCTCCGCGTAAGGCGCAACCTGCGGTTGCTTGACTTTGGCACACTTCGCCTAACGGCGCGCTTGACAGCGGGTCTTGGGCTTCGCGCCCAAACCGCGCAAGGAAGCAGGCTAAGCCTGCACCT
>JAFQGG010000018.1 GCA_017415505.1 Clostridia bacterium | reverse complement strand
GCAAGCAGTTCGAGGAGCGCGAGGACGAGTTGCCCGTTAAGCAAGGCGTTGATAACGCCTTGTAGGGACGAGATAAGCAAACGCATTATCCCGCGTTTGCGATGCCCGAACGCAAAGCAAACCGCGCTTTGCGTGAGAAAACCCGAGGGAGTTTACTAATCGTAAATGACCGAGGGTTGCCACAGCGCGACGACGAAATGCGAAGCGGATTCTTTGCGTTTACCGACCCGCACGAATAAACCGAAGTAAAACAAAGCAAGACGCGAGTAAGACAAGGCGGACGAGGCTTTTCCGACGGGAGTTTACTTGGCGTAAACGAGCGAGGAAAAACGCAGTCCAACGCCGTATTACGAAGCGGATTCTTTGTTTTACACCGTTTTACAAGGGGGGGGGTTACATACCGCCTTGCAACGCCCTCCGTATCACTTCCTCCACCGTCACCGCGCCTGAGTCGCGCGCGCGTTTGACGGCTTGCACGCTTTCGCTTTTCGTGAAGCCTAAGCCCATGAGCGCGGATACCGCTTCTTCGTCTTGCGCGGATACCGTTACCCCGCCGACGGGCGATACCGTCGGGTCGTCGCCGCTCGCGCTCATGACCTCCGCCGCCGAAATCTTTCCGTGCAGTTCTAAAACGATTTTTTCCGCGGTCTTTTTGCCCAAGCCTTTTACCGCGCTCAACCGCTTGACGTCCGCCGTTGCAATCGCTTGCATGAATTCGTCCGCGGTAAGCCCCGTCAAAACGGCAATCCCTAACTTCGGACCGACGCCCGATACCGAAATGACTTTCAAAAACAGTTCTTTTTCTTTCGGAGAGGCAAACCCGAACAGCGTTACGCCGTCCTCTTTGACCTGTAAATAGGTGTGCAGTTCCGCCATTTCCCCTTGCACGAGTTTACGAAACGCTCCGCCCGAGCAATATATTTCATACCCCACGCCGTTCACTTCCAAAATCGCCGTTTCCGCCGTGATCGTCAATACCCTGCCTTTGAGATACGCTATCATTCTTCTTTCTTCTCCTTCTCCTTTTCTTGCGCTTTTGCCTTAGCTTTCGCTATTCGCGCCATTTTACGACGCTCCGCTTCGGCGAGCATTTGCGCTTCCGCGCCCCCGCCCGTGTTCTTCCCTTTCGTTCTCGTCATGTTCCCGACGGCGAACAAGTCCCCGAACCGACTCGTGAACGCGTGGCACAACGCCACGCCGAGCGCGTCCGCCGCGTCGTCGGGCTTGGGGATACTTTTCAATTTCAAAAGCGAGGCGACTACCGTTTGGATTTGTTTCTTATCCGCTTTTCCGTACCCCGTCAACGCCTGTTTAATTTGCATGGGGGTGTACTCGTACAGCTTTCCGCAATACTTCACGCACGCGAGCAACGCCACGCCGCGCGCGTGCGCCACCGCGATACCCGTCGTGATATTCTTGGAGAAAAACAACTCTTCCACCGCCACTTCCTCGGGGTGATATTTATCCAAAATTTTTTGGATTCCCTCTTCGAGCATGGCAAGACGAACGGGCAAGCTCTCTTCTTTGGGCGTAAGTACCACCCCGCAATCGACGGCGCGACAGTTTCCCCGCGCGTCCTTTTCGATTACGCCGTACCCCAGCGTTGCCAACCCCGGGTCTATGCCCAAAATAATCATGCTCTTTTCCTCTTTTTGCGTATACTTCCTTATTATCTATTATACAACCATTCCCGCAAAAAGTCAAGTCTATGCGATAAGAAAAAATTTTTTCGAAAAAAGATGACAGTACTCTCTTGACAAACGGAAAATCCGTGGTATACTACCCGTGCGACGGACGAAAAGTCACTCCCCGCTTTTCCCCACGCACGGCGCAAACGCCTACGCGGCACGACCGAAAAAATATCGGAAAAGGAGTTTTGCTTATGAAAACCGTATTTTTGAAGTTGTTGCGCCTTTTGGGTGTGGACGTGCTCCTTGCGGGGCTACTCCACAAACTCGCGCTCGGTCTGATCAAGAAGCTGTTGCCCGTTGCCGAAAAAACGGGCGCGTTCCTCGACCGAGCCAACGCAAACGACGGAGAAGCTTAACCAAAGCAATATAATCCGACAATCGTTTGCAAAACGCGACTCCCTATACCAAGGGAGTCGCGACAAAATGAAAAAAACGCCGAGCACTCGGCGTTTTTTTCTCTTTTTTTCGGGATTATTCTTCCGAAATTGCTCCAACGGGGCATTCGCCTTCGCAAGCACCGCAATCTACGCAAGCGTCACCGATCACGTAGATACCGTTATCGCCCAAAGCAATCGCGTCTACGGGACAGCTCGCCGCGCAAGCACCGCAAGCAACGCAAGCATCGGAAATTTTATGTGCCATGTTGATTACCTCCCAAACTTATTCTCTATATTTTTATTATAACATATTTTGAAAAAATAGTAAACAGAATACGCGCGCATTTTTTCACTTTTCTTACTTTTTTTCCGCGCGCGTACTTTCCCTTTTTTTGCGCATACTTACTCTATGCCTGCTTCCTACACGCACTATCTCGTGGCGCACGAGGCGTATTTTAGACTCTCCCGCGCCCTTCAAGAGAATCTTCAACCGCATTTACGGCTCTATTATTTCGGCGCGCAGGGCGCGGATTTCGGGTTCTTTTACCCCGTTTTCAACGGTTCTTCCCCGCGCAATCTCGGCTCTATTTTACACCGACGGGGCGGTTACGCCGCGAGCGTCGTTTGCAAGGCGTTCGCCTCGCGAAGCACCCCCATTCTCGCCTATTCGCTCGGCTTTCTCACCCATTACGCTACCGATACCGTTTTCCACCCGTTCGTGTACGCGCACGCGGGGAAATCCCCTTTGCGCCATTCGCGCATAGAACAGGCGCTCGATTGCTTTTTGCAAAGGGAAACGGCGCACGCGCAGTATTTCCAAAAACCGCCCGCCCCGCACGAGCGGGAGGAGCTATTCCAACTCTACGGCGCAATCGTCGCCTACCTTGGTTTACCGCCCTTGAAAAAGACGGCTTTTCAACGGGCGATTACCCTGTTCCACGCACACCTGCCCCTATCCTCGCTCCTATTTTCAAGCAAGCGCACGGACGCGCTTTGCAACGCACACAACGGGGCGTGGTCGCCACCGAGCGACCCGCAAACGGTGAGAACGGACGGGGGGAAAGAACTCTTCCAAGAGGCGGTACAAACCGCCGTACTCCTTTTCGAAGAATTCCTCTCTTGCATGAAAAACAAAACCCCGCTACCGCGGGCGTTATTCGGCAAAAATTATTTAAGCGGGCTTTGACTAACAAAGCCCGCTTCCTTATTATATATTATTAGGGGTTATTTAACGAACCAACCCTTCACCGTTTGCAAGAACGGTTCGACGTACACTTCGCACGCCTTGAAAATGCCGTTGGAAAGCACCGCGCCCTCGGAGAAGAGTTCGGTGACGTTGAACACGCCCACGCGCGCCAAGATATACCAAACGATCCAAACCGCCAACACGACGACGATACCGATAATAAGATACGCAACGCCCGACAGCGCGCCGTCAATTACGCGCAAGAAGCCCACGTTCTCCACGATATCCACCAACTTTTTCAGCAACCAATTCAACAGCAATACCACGACCACTACCGCCACGGCAAGCAGGAATCCCGAAACGATTTTCGAAACGACGGGCACGAACGCCGCCGCGGATTCGCCCAACAACGCGTTTACGGGTACTTGGCAACGGTCCACGAGCGTATGCAGGAAATAGTTTCCGCCCTCGCCCGCGTATTTGGAGAAGGGCAAGTAGAAGCACAAAATCACCGCTACGATACTGCCCACGTTGACGATCAACACGCGAATGGTTTCCAAAAGTCCGTTCTTATTCCCTTTGCAGGCAAACGCGACCAAAATCCCCATGACGAAAGTATCCATGGCAAAGCGGGAAGCGTACGCGCTGGCAAGAGGCATTACCGTCACGCCGAACAGTTTCGCTTCGTAGAGCGGTTGCAACGCTTGATGCGAGCCGAGGGGCGTCGCTTCAAGCGCGAATATCAACACGCCGTAAATCACGATTAAAATGGACGCCATATTGATCATGCACATGATCGAACCCAAAATGCGCCCGAACACGCTCGGCGTTTGACAGCCCGAACGAACGGGTTCTCTGCGCGATTCGTAATCCTCGTAATCGTCGTAGTCCTCGTAATCCTCGTCGTATTCCACGCCGTCCTCGTCCAAGGTATGCGCGTCCGACTGCTTGTTTTTATACGCCACGCGCGGACGGAAAATCAAACTCAAAAGTCCGTTGATCAAGAGTGCGGCGAGCACGGTTGCAATTGCAAGGATAAACGAGCACGCGTGCGAAACGAGTTCCGCCGTCACGAATTTCGAAACGAACGGACTTAAAAACACCTCGATTTTGTCCCCGAGCTTTGCTTGCAACGCAAAGAACACGAGTGCGGAAGCAAGCCACACCGCGCCTGCCCAGCTTACTCTTCTCACGCCCTTTTTCAAACCGACGAAAAAGGCGATAAGGAGCAAAGTACCGGTCACGGCGGCAAGGATCGTGGGCAAATAGTTGAGCCACGAAGCAAGAATATTGTTTACAGATACCATATTCTTTCCTCCTTTCTTTTTTATTTTCTTATATATTGGCTATGTCACAAAAGACGGAAAAATTTCAACCGATTGGCGTGATAGAGCCTATTTATTAAAGTTATCTTTGAGCGAAACGATTTCGGAAAGCACCAAACCACCCTTTTCGTCCACGCATTTTTTATAATAGCCCACGCGCATAAGTTGGAAGGCTTTTCCGTCCTCGCTTTGCGCAAGGTACGGTTCGGCTTTGCCGTGGAAAATATGCTCGCTGTCGAGGTTCATTCTCTCGCCAAAGTCCTGCCCCGCATACTCCGCGTCCTTCAAGAGTACGCCGTATCTGCGAATTTCCGCGTCCACGCCCGTTTTGCCGTCTACCCATTGGATCGTGCCTTTCACCTTGATCCCGCTCGTATCGGCGGAAGAACGGCTTTGGGGTACGTACGAGCATTTCAACTCCGTCACTTCCCCGTTTTCGTCCGTAATCACCTCGTCGCAATGGATAATATACGCGCCTTTCAAACGCACGTAGCCGTCTATTTTCAAGCGTTGATACTTGGGCGGGGGTACGAGCGCGAAGTCCGATTTATCGATATACACGGTGTTGGAAAACGCCACTTTTCTCGTGCCGAGTTCGGGTTTGAGCGGGTGGATTGCCGAATCGAGCAATTCCTCGCCTTCGTAATTGGTGATCGTCACCTTCAACGGTTCGAGCACCGCCATCGCGCGCTCGGCGTTCTCGTTGAGATTGTCGCGGATACACGCTTCCAAATAGGAAAGCTGGCACTCGGAGTTGGCTTTCACGATCCCGATTTTCGTGCAAAAATCTAACAACGCTTCGGGGGGTACGCCACGGTTACGAAGCCCTGCCACCGTGGGCATACGGGGATCGTCCCAACCGTGCACGTGTCCTTCTTCCACGAGCTTTTTCAAGTACCGCTTAGACATCACGGTGTTGGTAATGGCAAGACGCGCGAACTCGATTTGACGGGGTTTGGGCGAGAAACCGAGGTTGATACCCACCCAATCGTACAAGGGACGGTGGTCCTCAAATTCGAGCGTGCAAAGGGAATGGGTCACGCCTTGCAAATAATCGCAAATGGGGTGCGCGTAGTCGTACATGGGATAAATACACCAAGTATCGCCCGTGCGGTGGTGCGTGGCGCGAAGAATACGGTAGATAACGGGGTCGCGCATATTCATATTCGGCGACGCCATATCGATTTTCGCACGCAAGCACTTGCTACCGTCGGGATATTTCCCCGCGCGCATTTCGCGGAAGAGGGTGAGGTTTTCCTCTACCGAACGGTTGCGGTACGGGCTTTCCTTGCCCGGCTCGGTAAGACTACCGCGCGTGGAACTGATCTCCTCGGGCGAAAGGTCGCACACGAACGCCTTGCCGTCGGTAATAAGTTTTTCCGCGTAGTTATAAATAATTTCGAAAAAGTCGGAAGCGTACACTTCCTTTACCCACTCGTAGCCCACCCACGAGATATCTCTGCGAATGGCGTCCACGAACTCCGTCTTTTCCTTGGACGGGTTGGTGTCGTCGAAAAAGAGGTTGCACTTGCCCCCGTACTTTTTCGCCGTTCCGAAGTTGACGAGCATACTCTTGATGTGCCCGATATGCAAATACCCGTTGGGTTCGGGCGGGAAACGCGTTTGTACGGCGGAAATTTTGCCGTTCTCTATATCGTCGTTGATAATTTGTTCAATGAAATTGGTTGCTTCAATGGTTTTCATAAGTTCTCTCTTTAATGTTTTATATCCCGCGCAACTCGTTTGAATCCGTTAAAAAGGCAGAGTTGCGAGCCGTTTTAGGAGGGCGTCGTTTTAAGACAACCCCACGATCGTGCCGTCGGAAAGAAGGTCGATCTTTTCCGCGGCGGGGTGTGCGCCGAGTCCGGGCATGAGCATGATTTTGCCCGAAATCGCTACGATAAAGCCCGCACCGCCCTTTAAGACGATATCGCGTACCGTTACGCGGAAGCCCTCGGGACGACCCAAAAGTTCGGCGTTGTCCGAAAGGGAGTACTGCGTTTTCGCGATAATGACGGGCAAATTCCCCTCGCCCTTTTCTTCAATCGTCTTAATTTTCGCAAGCGCCTCGTCCGTGAAATCCACACCGTCCGCGCCGTAAATCTTGGTTGCGATTTTCTCAATCTTCTCGCAAACGCCGTCGGTAAGCTCGTAAGGATGGCAAAGCTTGGAGGGAATCTCGCACGCTTTCACCACTTCTTCGGCAAGCTCTTTTCCGCCCTCGCCACCGTGCAAGAACACGTCGGTGAACACCGCTTTCGCGCCCGATTTCGCCACCGTTTCGATTACGAAGTCGGTTTCCGCTTTCGTGTCCGTATAGAATCTGTTCATAGCCACGACGACGGGCTTTTGGAACACTTTCGTGATATTCTCGATATGCTTTAAGAGGTTGGGCATACCCTTTGCGAGCGCGTCGAGGTTTTCCTCGGCAAGCGTCGCTTTCTCCGCTCCGCCGTGCAATTTGAGCGCCTTTACCGTCGCTACGATCACCACGCAATCGGGTTCGATTCCCGCCGCACGGCATTTCGTATCGAGGAATTTCTCTGCGCCAAGATCCGCGCCGAAGCCCGCTTCGGTCACGGCGTAATCGGCAAGACTCATTGCCGCGTAGGTGGCTTGCACGCTGTTACAGCCGTGCGCGATATTCGCGAACGGTCCGCCGTGGATAATCGCGGGCGTGTGTTCGAGCGTTTGCACGAGGTTGGGTTTCATTGCCTCGCGGAGCAACACCGCCATAGACCCCACCGCGCCGGGGATATCCTTTGCGCGCACGTAGTCGCCGTCCGTGTTCAAACCTACGATAATATTGCCCAAGCGTTTTTTCAAATCGTCGATATCGGTGGCAAGACACAGCACCGCCATAATTTCACTCGCCGCCGTAATGTCGAAATGATCCTCTCTTTCCACGCCTCTGCCCTTACCGCCGATCGTGATATTGATAAGCTGGCGTTCGTTCATGTCCATACAGCGGTGGAAATAGATATTGTTCGTATCGATTTTCAATTCGTTCCCGCGGAAAATATGGTTATCCATAAGCGCGCAAAGCAGGTTGTTCGCCGCCGTGATCGCGTGCAAATCGCCCGTAAAGTGCAAATTGATTTCGCTCATGGGCACGACTTGCGCGTAACCTCCGCCCGCCGCACCGCCTTTGATCCCGAAAACGGGTCCAAGCGAGGGTTCGCGGAGCGCAAGACACGCGCTCTTGCCAATCTTCGAAAGCCCGTCGGCAAGACCGATAGAAACGGTCGTTTTCCCCTCGCCCGAAGCGGTGGGATTGATCGCCGTCACCAAAACGAGCTTGGCTTTGCGCTTCGCCGTTTTGGGAATCGTGATTTTCGCCTTATATTTTCCGTAGAGTTCCAATTCATTTTCGGTAAGCCCAAGCTTTTTCGCGACTTCGCGAATATCAATAAGCTCGGCGCTTTCCGCAATTTCGATATCCGATAACATACGATTCTCCTTTGTTCGATCCCGTAAAACAGTCTTTCGGCTATTTTACACCTTACATTATAACATATATTTCAAAAAAAAGGAATAGTTCCTGCCGTTTTTTTTCGATTTTTTTTAGAAATTTTGTAAAAATTTTTTTCCAACCCCGCTTTCCCCGCCCCAAACGCCTCAAAACGGTTGACGAACGAGTGGAAAAAATGTATAATATACGAAGTAAATAATTTTGAAGAGGTTAAACTACAATGGCTGACAAAAGAGCGGTAACAATGGAAAAGTTAGTATCCCTTTGCAAAAACAGAGGGTTTATCTTCCCGGGGAGCGAGATTTACGGCGGGCTTGCGAATACTTGGGATTACGGTCCTCTCGGCGTAGAACTTAAAAACAACGTCAAAAAGGCGTGGTGGAAAAAATTCGTACAGGAAAACCCGTACAACACGGGCGTAGATTGCGCGATTTTGATGAACACCCGTACTTGGAAAGCGTCGGGACACCTCGGCGGGTTCTCCGATCCGCTCATGGATTGCAAGAGCTGTAAAGCGCGCCACCGCGCAGACAACCTCGTGGAAGCGTACGTCGCGAAAAAGGGTTTGGACGTGAAGGTGGAAAGCATGGACAACGAGGCGCTCGAAGCGTTTATCACCGAGCATAAAATCGTTTGCCCCGTTTGCGGAAACTCCGATTTCACTTCCATTCGTAAATTTAACTTGATGTTCAAGACCTTCCAAGGCGTCACGGAAGACTCGGCGAACACGGTGTATTTGCGCCCCGAAACGGCGCAAGGGATCTTCGTGAACTTCGCGAACGTACAGCGCGCAACGCGTATGCGCGTGCCGTTCGGGATCGGGCAAATCGGGAAATCGTTCCGTAACGAAATCACGCCGGGCAACTTCACTTTCCGTACCCGCGAGTTCGAGCAAATGGAACTCGAATTCTTCTGCAAACCGGGCACGGACCTCGAATGGTTTGCGTATTGGAAAGATTTTTGTAAAAATTGGCTTCTCTCTCTCGGCATGAAAGAAGAGAATTTGCACCTTCGCGATCACTCCCCCGAAGAGCTTTGCTTCTATTCGAAAGCCACGACCGACTTTGAATATAAATTTGCGTTCGGTTGGGGCGAACTTTGGGGCATTGCGGACAGAACGGACTACGATTTATCCCAACACGCGAAAGAGTGCGGAAAGCCTATCGACTACCTCGACCCCGTTACGAACGAAAGATACGTACCCTACGTGGTTGAACCGTCGCTCGGCGCGGACCGCGTAGTGCTCGCGTTCCTCACCGACGCGTACGACGAGGAAGTAGTGGACGCGGAAAAGAACGACGTGCGCACGGTACTCCGTTTGCACCCCGCGCTCGCGCCCTATAAGTGCGCCGTACTCCCGCTTCAAAAGAACCTCGCGAAAAAGGCGGACGAGGTTTACGCGAAAATGTTGAAGAAGTTCCCCGCGACCTACGATATTACCGGCTCTATCGGGAAACGCTATCGCCGTCAAGACGAAATCGGTACGCCGTACTGCGTAACGATCGATTTCCAAACTTTGGAAGATAACACCGTCACCGTGCGTGACCGCGACAGCATGGAACAAATCCGCGTTTCTATCGACGAAGCGATCAAGTACGTGGAAGAAAAAATCGAATTTTAATGCGTGGCAGGTATGCGTTCAACGCATACCTGCCCCTTTCTTTTTATCGCGCCTATCTTAAAAACGAAAATAAATGTTTATTATAGCAAAGGAGAAACGCTATGCAAACGATACCTACTTATTGGGAAGAACATTTACAAAACAAAATTCAAACGATCCACAAACTCCAAGTCCAAGCGGGCAAGGAAAGCGTGAGTTTCGCGCTCGTCACCGATATCCATTGGGATCAAAACGAACGGCACTCCGCCGCGCTCCTTGAAAAGATTATGTTCGATTGCTCGATCCCCTACTTTTTCAACGCGGGCGACCTCGTTTCGGGACACGGGCTTTGCCCGCAAGAGGAGCTGTACGAAGAAATCACGGCGTACCGCGAGGACTTTAAGGCAATCGAAAGCAAGTGCTTGATTACGCTGGGCAACCACGACACGGCGTATTCTACCTTCGACGCGCCCGCGTACTACGTGGAAAACGCGCCCATGCAAAGATTCTACGAATATTATTTCCGTTCCGCCACTCTTTATCCCAACCGCGTGTTCTCGGAAGACGGCACTTACTATTACGCGGACGACGCCGCGCATAAGGTACGGTTTATCGTTTTGAACAGCCACGATATCCCCGCGGAAGAAAAAACGGCGGAGGGGCACGCGAAATACAACCGTATGCGCCATTACGGTTTTTTGCAAAAGCAAATCGATTGGGTGGCGAGCGTTGCGCTCAACGTGCCGAGCGACGATTGGTTCGTAGTGGTGTGCTCGCACGCGGGAAAAATCGTTTTGGTGGAAGAAAACGACCCCAACGAATACAATTATTCCCTCCTTGCCAAGGTATTCCACGCGTTTGACAAACGCACGGCGTTCGCGGGCGAGGAAACGCACGAAGACCCCGCGCGAAACGCTAAAATCGCCGTAGATTTCACGGGCAAGGGCGGTACTTTCGTGGGTTGGTTTTCGGGACACTCGCACGCCGATAAAATTAAAAAAATCGACGGCGTTACCTTCGTCGAAACGACGACGGACGCCTCGTACGTGGCGTGGAACAAAACGCCCGGGATTCGGGGCACGACGAACGAACACGCGTTCGATATATTCACGATCGACAAGTCCGCGCGCAAGGTGTACGCGACGAGAATCGGCAAGGGCGAAGACAGAAGTTTTGAATTTTAAGTAACGCGGGCGCGGAGTTTTCACTCCGCGCCCGTTTTTTACTCTTTTAGAGCGTTTCTCGCTCTTTCAACAGCTCGCCTATCGTCCACGCGAGCTACGCCGTGTACGGCAAACTAACCCTAAAATCCCCGTTGAACGCATACCTGCCCCTCGGCAAAGTAACTCGCCGTCGAAAGGAAAGTTCCTTTCGACGGCGGTGTTTTTGCTTTATTGAATCTCGCAGTATACGAACGCTTCCGAAATACCGTCCGCCGTGGGAAGATATATCTTCAAGCGGTATACGCCCGCGGGCAATTCCTCGTCTTTTGCCACTTCCTCGCCGTTCTCGTCCGTAATCGATTCGCCCGTCTTGGGATACCCGCAAGCGAGCGCCTCGCGCAGGAGTACGCGTTCCAGCTCGCTCCCTTTGTACTTCTTATTCTCTTCCGCAACCGCCCAAACGGAAAGCTGAATCTCGTAGGTCACGAGCAAATTGTTCCCCGCCTTTGCCGTCGTCACGCGCATTGCCTCCGATTCGAGTTCGCCTTCCTCCGCTTCGTAGAACGCGATCGGTTGCATTTCGCTCACGCGAAGTCCGTCCGTATCCGCCACGTACGCCACGACCGCGTATCTGCCCTCGCCCAAGTTCTTCGGCAGGATAAATTCTCCCGCTTGCGTGCAGGTGAGCGTCGTCGCGCCCTCGGCAAAGACGGTCGTTCGTCCGCTCCCGCCCTTCATGGAAACGGTGTTTACGCTACTCAAATCCCCCGCCTCGTTCACGAGCGAAAGCCCGATATGCAAGCCGTATTCCGCGCCCACTTCCAACAGCGCGGTTTGTTCGAGGGTTGCCGTCGCGTTCGAAAGGGTAATCTTACCGTTTTCGTACTTGCTTTCGCCACCGCTAAACGCGGTAAGCTTGGCAAAGTCCACTCCGCTGGCAAGCTTTTGTCTTGCGCGCACCGTTTCAAAATCCTTCACTTCCGCGTACATTTTATCGTGCGTTGCGTACTCT
Source organism: Clostridia bacterium (assembly GCA_017415505.1). Lineage (GTDB taxonomy): Bacteria > Bacillota > Clostridia > Christensenellales > Borkfalkiaceae > Scatosoma. The sequence continues at coordinate 32,640 of JAFQGG010000018.1, read as the reverse complement.
TCCAACAACTCCGCGCGCGCCTTATTCGCGTTCTCCAAGCTATTGAGCGGATAGCCGTACCAAGAATAGGTCGTGCCGAACTCCTGCGTGAGCAGGTTGCAAAACTCCACGCCTTGGCAGGTTTTCGCGTGATCGTACAGCGTTTTCACGCCGTACGAATTGAAATACGCGTCCAGCTTTTCCAACACCTCGGAAACGTGCGCGTTCTCGCTCGTGGCCACTTCAAAACTCAATTCGCCGTGATAAAATCTATCGAACGGTTCAATGACTACGCGCGCGCCGTTATAAGAAACGCCGTTCTGAGAGTCGCCCGCTTGCACCTCGCCGTTCTTCGTCACGAACGCAAGCTCCGTGGGATATTCGAACTCGTACCCGTCGCGACCTCTATACACTTGGTCTTTCAAATCGCCGTAGGCGCGCAAGCCCCCGAAGCCCTCGCCGAGCGCGCAAAGCGAAAGTTCTATCTCCCAACGATCTGCCCTTGGTCTTAAACGGAAATACTCCCTACCGCTTTCGGGATCGAGCACCGTATACCACGCCGAAGATATTCCGTCGTCTTGCAACTGCACGAACGAATTATATCCCACGCCGTCGCGAATCACGCAAACGTCGAAGGAATACTCGCTACCGTCGAACGTACCAAAACGCATGAGCGTCCAATACCCGCGCGAATTTTCCGCGATTACGTAATCTTTGAACCCGTTGTCGTTATCGTACATGGATTCGTACCGCTCTCCGGGAATATACTGCGCGCGGATATCCCCCGTCGTGCCGTCCTCGTAATTATAATAGCTATACGTTTCGTACACGTTTTTCGCGTCCGCGCGCGTGTAGCGTTTGCCCACCTCGTAATAACTCTCCGAGCGTACGAACAAATACTCCGCGTCCTCTTTCACGCGCAACATACAGTCGCTTTTATATCCCGCCGCGTTTTTCACCCATTTATCGGTGACGCCCACCTTATCCTTCATTTTCGCGATCAGCTCGGCGGTATCCGTTGCCTGCCTTTCAATGCCGTCTATAAACGACTCAAACTGCCCGAAGGTGGAAGAGTACGCGGGGAATTTCGTCCACTCGTAATACTCGCCCTTATCCTCGAACCCTTCGTCGTCCGCCGAAGCGACGAGCGTATTCTTCAATCCCATCGGCGCAACCGCGTTGACTTTTACCCCGCTCGTATTGCGCACCGATTCTTGCGCTCCGTTCCAAAGCGCGTCCAAGTTCCCCTCTAAAAGCTTTTCGTCCAAGCGTTCCTGCGCAAGCAAGAGTTTCACCGCTTCCTTTCCGCCTTCCACTTTCGTCTTGCACCCCGCGCTCAAAAGCGTAGTGCCCAAAACGGCGATAACGCCTATCCCTAACCATATTTTCTTCACGTTCTTCTCCTTTGCCTATATATAATATTGATATATAGTACACTTACATTATAACAGCAAAATTTCTCTTTTGTCAATAATATGAAAATCGTCGAAAAAAAATTTTTTGTATTTTCACAAAATTTTTTCAAAAAATAGGGCAAAAACGCTTTACAACTTTATCGCGTTAAAGTATAATATATATCGTTACTTAAAAATTTTTTAACGAAAGGAGAAAAAAGTATTATGAAAAAGACGGTAGTAAAAGTAGTAGGCGTTGCTTTGGCGGCAACTTGCGTTTTGGGCGCGACGGCGTGCGGTGGCGACAAGTTGGAAGTCGGGAAAGAGTTTTTGGCGGCGGCGACCCAATTAGACGCGCTCACCAAGCTTGACAAAGGCGAAGCGGACGTAGCGATTATCGACTCGGTTATGGCGGGTTACTACACCTCCACGGGCGACTACGCAAATAAAATGGAAATGGTAGACGGGCTTATCTTCGCGGAAGAGAGCTACGGGATCGCGGGCAAGAAAGAAAACGAGGCGTTGGTATCCAAAATCAACGAGGCGCTCCTTGCCATTCGTACGACGGACTACGCGGAAATCGCGGCGAAATACGGCTTGACCGATTCGATCGCACTCACGGCGGAAACGGTAAATCCCTACGCGGACGCGACCGATTCGAGCTGGGACGAAGTGGTATCTTCGGGCAAAATCGTTATCGGATACACGGTGTTTGCGCCGATTGCCATGGACGAAAACACGGGTTTTGATATCGAGCTTGCGAAAAAGGCGGTTGCGTATTTGAACACGACTTACAGCCAAAATATCGAAGTGGAATTCCTCATTATCGATTGGAACTCGAAAGAAACGCTTCTGGAAAACGGTTCGATCGACCTCATTTGGAACGGTATGACGATCACGCCCGACCGCTCGGCGCAAATGTGCGTTTCCGTGCCCTATCTTTACAATATGCAAGTGGCGGTCGTAACGAAAGCGGACGCGGACAAATATACGACGAAAGAGAGTATGGCGGACGCAATTATGACGGCGGAAAGCGGTTCGGCGGGCGAAACGGTAATCGTAGGCGCGAAAGAATAATTTATGGAACATTTTCAAGAAATCTTGATGGAACTGTGCGAAGGGTTTGGGAACACCGTCCTACTCTTCGCCGTTACCCTTTTATGCGCTTTGCCCTTGGGGTTGTTGTTCGCGTTCGGCTCTATGTCGAAATTTAAGCCGTTACAATGGTTTATGAAGGTGTTGATTTGGGTAATTCGCGGTACGCCGTTGATGCTCCAAATCTTGCTCGTGAGCTTTCTTCCGCAGTACGTTTTCCAAGTACCCACGAAACAGCTCGCCTCGGCGTTAAACCTGTCCATCAACGCCACCATGTTCTTTTTCGTGGCGGTAGCGTTCGTTATCAATTACGCGTGCTACTTTTCGGAAATTTACCGCGCGGGGATAGAAACGATTCCCGTGGGGCAATACGAGGCGGGAAAAGTGCTCGGCTTGACGAAGAACCAAGTATTCACGAAAATCGTGTTTATGCAAGTCGTTCGGCGCATTTTACCGCCCATGAGCAACGAGATTATCACCCTCGTCAAGGACACTTCCTTGGCGCAAATCTTGGGCGTAATCGATTTGCTCAACGCGGCGAAACACGCGGTAAACGAGTACGTAATTTTGACCCCCTTCCTCTACGCGGCAATCTTTTATTTGATTTTCAACGGATTGCTTACCCTGCTACTCGGTTGGGTGGAAAAGAAACTGTCCTATTATAAGGTGTAATCATGGCGTTTTTGGAAGTTAAAAATATCGTTAAAAATTTCGGCGAAACGAAGGTTTTGCGAGGCGTTTCCTTTGAAATGGAACAGGGCGAGGTATTTTCCGTGCTCGGTTCTTCGGGGAACGGGAAAACCACCCTGCTTCGCTGTTTGAACTTTTTGGAAACGGCGGACGAGGGCGAAATCACCGTGGGCGGAAAGCGAATCTTCCCGCCCGAAAAGGGAAAGGCGAAAGAGGGCAATCCCTGCACTTTCGGCATGGTGTTTCAAAATTTCAACCTCTTCCCGCAATACAACGCCCTGCAAAACGTAACGCTCGCCATGAATATAAAATCGCAAAACGAGATCAAGGCGACGCCCTGCAAGGGCGCGGAACGGCGCAGACGGCTCAAAGAAGCGTACGCGCAAAACGAGGAAACGGCAAAAGAACTCCTCGCGCGCGTGGGCTTGGAAAATAAAATGAAAAACTACCCGTGCGAGCTTTCGGGCGGACAGCAACAACGCGTCGCGATTGCGCGCGCGCTCGCCCTCTCCCCCGATATTCTTTGTTTCGACGAACCGACGAGCGCGCTCGACCCCGAACTTACGGGCGAGGTGCTCAAAGTCATCAAGCAACTGCGCGACGAGGGCAGGACCATGATTATCGTCACGCACGAAATAGAGTTCGCGAAAAACGTTTCGGACAAAATTATTTTCATGGCGGACGGCGTAATCGAAGAAATGGGTGCGCCCGAGGATATTTTCGAGCACGCCAAGAGTGAAAAAACGCAAAACTTTTTTGCCAAAACGGAGGTGGAACAATGACGCTCAAAAATTACAGACCTATGCTCAAAGAGCTTTACGCGGAAATTATAAAGCTCGAAACGGAAGAAGAGGCGCAAAAGTTCTTGGACGACCTTTGCACGATCAAGGAACTCGAATCCATGTGTCAACGGCTCAAAGCGGCGAAAATGCTACTCAAAGGCAAAACGTACAGCGAAATCGTGGAAGAAACGGAAATTTCCTCGGCAACGCTCGCACGCGTTTCCAAATGCGTGCGCTACGGCGAGGGCGGTTACAAATCGATTATCGAAAAAAAATAATCTTTCTCGCGGGCGCTCCCCGCGAGTTTTTTCGTTTGTTAAAACGGCTTGCAAAATAAATAAAAAGCGGTACGCGCAAAGTACCGCTTGTTTTTTATAAAAAATACGCGCGTTACGGAATTTTTCCGTAACGCGCGCTTTTCATTCTTTTACGACGCGTTAAGAAACGGTGAGTTTCCCGTTCTCGTCCACAATCACGCCCCAAGCGGTTTCCACCGCCGTTTTCGGCTCGGCTTGCAACGCCGAGGCGAGGATTTGCGCGGTAAACGCGTATCCCTCGGGCGCGGGCGCGGTCTGTTCGAGCGTTTGTATCAAAATATCGGTGACGGCGTTTGCGCTCACCGCTTCCGTGTAATAGTAAAACCCGTCGCTACCGAGCGTCCAACGGGTGGACGAGCCGAGCGTGAGCGTATAATCGTTCCCCGCCGTCGGGCGCGCCGAGTACACGCTACCGTCCGTTTTGGATACCCAAGTCACCGCCACCGCCACGCGGATATACGCGGAAATATCCCCCGTATTTTGCACGCACACCGCCGATTTCGTCGTGCCGTCAAATTCCTCTTGCACGCTACACGACACGAAAACGGGCGTAAATTCATTCTCGACGGGAGGCGTTTGTCGAAGAATATACGCAACCGTCGCGCCCACGGATACCGTGAGCGTCAACAGCGTGGCAACGATTGCCACCACCGCTTTTTTCGACAGTTTTTTCAACATAGTAAGCCTCCTCAGCCGTTAAAAGTGTTGTTCGTTTGCGCGTTGCCGTCCAACCACTTATCCATCGTGCGAATATGCAGGAAGGAAACGACGTTCTCGTCTTTATTTACCGAAAGCGCAACGCTCTTTTGCGCTTCGTCCGCTTGGTAGCGGAAAGACCAACCGCTCACTTCCGTAATCGTATAGCTTCCCAAACGAAGATTCGTAATCGTCACCGAGCCGTTGCCGATTACCGTCACGTACAAATCTACGCTCTGCGTATCGGCAGAAACGCCTTGCACGCGGAAGATAAACGCTTGGTTTGCATCCAACGCGGACGCTCCCTCCGTCCTTATCGTAAGCGAAGTGAAATCAGGGTCAATCTTCGCGTAGAATACGAGCGAGTTTTCCCAAACGGCTTTTTCCTTTTGAGGGGTAAGCGTATAATCCGCACCCACCCACGCCGGATTAACGGGTATCGTACAAGCTTCGTCCATGAACCAGCCGACGAAATGATATCCACGAGATACGATTGGCGTCGAACCGTTCGAAACGCCCGTCACCGCTTTCAAGTGTTCACCCATTTGCGAGAGGTTTCCGCAACCGCTCAACCCAACGAGTTTATATTGAATGGAAATTTCCATTTCTTGATAATAGAAATTGATAACGTTCAAATTCTCGTTCGTGGAAAGCGTAACGGTTTTTACGTTTTCGCTGACGAGGCTATACCCCAAAGAGGTAAGCCCAATCGCGTATTCTACGATTTGTTCCCCGTAAATACCTTCGCCCGTCTTTTGCTTATACAGCACTTTTTCCGTACCCGATTCGAGATAATTAACGACGTAACTCAAATCGTTTCTATCGTAATACAACTCGAACAGCAAGCCGTCGGGCGTAAGCGTTGCGGAAACTTGCGTTCCCGTCACGGGCGAGGAAACGCCGTTCACCATCGTCTTTGCGCCCTTAAAGGTAAAGCCCGTCAAAGCAAGCGCGTCCACGGAATACGGTTGCCCGATAACGCCCACGTTGTCTTCCGAACGGTATTCTCTATACCCGTCCGTAGCGATATTTTCAATATAATGCACGACTTTGTAGTACGCGTGTTCTTCGTCCGAAGTGTAGTGGAAGGTAATCACGTTTTCCGCAAACACGCCGTACTCGTCTTTATTCGTACCCTCTGCCACGAGCAACAATCGCTTTTGGTACGCGTCGGGCATCTTTTTATCCACGCGCACGAAGGTTTCCGTTACGACGGACAAATTATTGTCGGTGACGACCTTCTTCGGCGCGACTTCATTCCCGTTTTCGTCCAAATACACGACGGCGTACGGCATAGACTCTACGAACACGTATTCGAACGTATATTCGTGGTCGGATTCCGCGCTCATGGTTACGGTATGGCTGTTGGCGAGCGGATAATACCCCGTTTGGTAGCCCTCGTACAGCTCCGCACCCGCCTTCGCTAAGAAGGTCTTGTTATGCCCCGCGATCGCCGAGCCAACGAGCGTGTCCGCGATTTGCGTACCCTCCGTTTGCCCGTTCGTCGGTTTCAAGCGATAATGAATGGTGTAGCTCACCGTTACGTGCGAGCTCCACTTGGCGTACACTTTCAAGTCCTGCAAAATCGGAATCCCGCTGAACACGAACGCCTTTTCCACCTTCTCGCCGTTTTCTTCGTCCTCGTAGAACCAGCCTTGGAAAATGTAGTTCCCGTTAGAAACGAGGTCGCTCGGCGCATGGGCGAAGTTGCCGTGTTCCACCGATTGCGTTTCCCCGATTTGCTCGGTGAGTTCGCTCGTTAAATACACGCTTACCGTATGGCGTATAGGCGCCCATTTCGCGTAATACATGACGTCCACCGCCGCCATCGTCGCCGTATTCCAGTCCACTTCCGTGCCGTCGTACAGCCCGGGCGTGGTATACCACCCGTCGAAGACAAACGCGTTCGGCTCTAATTCCGCGGGATAATCGGGCGTAAACTCGTAATCTTTCAACTTCGCGCCGTACATAACCCCTTGTACCGTTTTATCGTCAAGCACCTCGCTCTTATTTTTGAAACGGAGCGTTTGGTTTACCGTACGCGAATAATAGAAATGCACGTCGCCCCCGCCGTTGATATCGATTTGCGTACCGTTAAATCTCGGATTGGAAGTAAACCGCTCGTAGCCGTGGATTTCGAAGAAGTCTTCCGCCTGCGTGATATAGTTATACCGCGCCGTAATCGTATTTTCCAAAATGAAATTCTTGGTTACACCGTTATAGGTATAACTATGCGTATACGGTTCACCCGGCAACACTTCCATATAATAATGCATATTATATTGGTCGTAATTACTCTCGTTGAGGGTAAGGGTGAAATTTTCCCCGGGCATATGCGAAATATACACGAGCACCGCCGAATAGGTGGAAGACCCGCTCGGTTGCCAACGCTGACCGTCGTCGTAAATAACGCCGTTCCCGTCCACGATAGGCCAAACGTCTTTCAAACTTTGCTCGTACTTGCGGTAAATAAGTTTTACCGTATTCGAACGCCCTGCGTTGTTACAGTTGCTCGAATGAGTATGTCCCGTAGGAATTCCGCAGTTGAGAAGCTTGCAATCGTCGCTGTGCGTATGTTCCTTCGTACCGCAAGAATACGAATAACAATGCTTGCCGTGCGTATGGAAAGAATCTCTGTAACAGCTGTCCCCGTGCGCGTGCACTTCTTTATTACAGCTACAATCGTCCCCGCCGTGCTCATGTTCTACGTCGTATCCGCAAGTGGGGTCTAAAATAGCCCCGTTCGTACCCGTACCGTTATAGGTGTACCAAGTCCCCTTTATATATATATAGTAGGAATAATTTTTTCCTTGTTTACGACGGTAAATTTGCCCTTGTTCGGGATTTCTCGGCGCGCCCGTGGGATTCGTCGAATTTCCCACCATACCCTGTCCCCAACAAGAGGTGGTATGCGTATGCTCCGCAAGAGCGCAACAGCCCTCGCCGTGACTATGTTCTTCCTTTCCGCAAACGATACACTCCGCCGTATGCTCCGTATGCTCTTCCAGCAAGCACGAAAGGGTAGGATTACAGCTTTCATCGTGCGTATGCGACGCTTCGCAAAGGTATAAATAGCAATCGTCGCCGTGCGAGTGGTTGGTGGGAATAGCGCATTTCGCCGTTGCTTTCACCGTAATCGTATATCGTTTTCTCGTGTAATATACGTTGACGATGGTCGAGCCGTCACCTTCCACGATAATATCTTTTTCCGTCAACGCTTCGTTATAAGTAAATTGCGCGTAATCGTTGATATCGTCAACCTCGTCCGCCCTGTCCGCACCGCTTGCGAGCGAACCGGACATCGCGGAAATCCCCTCCAAATATCCCCAGTACGCAAACGCGTCGTCGTCGGCGTTTTCCCGCCAGAATACCATCGTATAGGTGGTAAGTTGCGTTCTCCAACGCGCTCTATATTTAAGATTTGCGTTCGGAACGGTGATAATCGCGCTGTTGATATCGTACATAGACGCCTGCGACGAGGTGGGGGTTGCGCCGTTATACGAAACGAGCGTCCAACCGTCGAACAAATAACCGTGACGAATGGGCTTATTCGCACCAACCGACGCGCCGTAACGGGTATATACGGGTTCCGTACCGTAACCGCCTAACATATCGAACTCGACGAGATAATAATTTCTGTCGTAACGGATTTCCACGACGGTACTGCCGTCCGCCGCCACTTCCAATTTTTCATAGGCAAGCGCCTTAAACCCGGGAAGTTCTTCTTCCGTATACGCAAGCCCGTCGGGTACGATACTGCCCGTCAAGGCTTTCCCTTCCGTAATATAATTATAAGAAAGGGAATAATCGTCGTCCAACAGGTTTTGCAAGTGGTGATGCACTTGGAAACTTACCATATCCGGCTCGTAAATAACGTTCACCGTCTTGTTTTCCTGTACGTTCGTGTAGTTAAGTTCCACCGTGGTTGCATCCACGTATTCTCCGTCCACTCGCCGTACGGGCTTATACCCGACGACCACGGGGCTCGTAATGGATTTCACGAAATCGCTACCCTTGGCAACGGACGCGCCGTACGGTTCGAACGCAATCCCGCCGTTATCGAAAATATAGTTGATAACGATGGTGAAAATCTCGAACTTTTCTTCCTCTTCCGCCGTGTCCGCGTTATACGCTTCGAACGCGTCGAGTAAAAATTCCCCGTTTTCGCCCAAAACGTTACGGGTCACCGTCACTTCCACCGCCTCGCTCGCATACAGCCCGCTTTCGCCCTGTACGGCAAGACGGATATACGCTTTACTCTTCGCGTTCAGCATACTGCCAAGCAAAGAATAACTAAGTTCCAAACTTTCTTGCGTTTTTCCGTAAATGTTAACCCATTCGTTGCTTGCGGGATTGAGAATTTGCCAATTCCGCGTATATTTTTCCAAACCCGTTACGCGTGCAACGAGCTTCGTTTTTTCGTCTTCTTTGATGGAAAGCACGCTCTTTTGTGCATCTTCGTGCAAAATCACCACTTTCGGCGTTTGCGTAACCGTCGTTTCCACCGTTTGTCCATTCCCGTTTTCCGCGCGTATGGACGATACGCCTATTGCCGTTGAGAAGGTAAACACGAACAGCATGGAAAGCAGAACGATAAATATATAGCGCAGTCTATTCTTTATCACGGCGTACCTCCTTCCGTAGGCGTCGCCCACCCCGTCGCGTCAAGCACGAACGAAGCGTTATAATTGGCTTGCACCACTTCCATTCTCGTCGTAACCAAAATAAGACTGTCTTTGTACATATTCCCCATTTCGGGACTAAAAGTAACGGCGGGAATCAAATTTTTCGTTTCTTCGCCACCCTCCAACGGGAGATAATAGTGATAATACCCGTCTTGGTATAACCACTTCGTTTCATCTATTTCAAAGCGCACCAAAGAAAGGTCGATTTCGCTTTCTCTGCCCGCTTCTTTTTCCGATAAAATAATTTTCGGCGTAAGTTTAATGCGCACGAAAATAGGCGACTCGCCCGTATTCTTGACGGACACCGTCTTTCCAACGCTTTGTCCGGGCATAACGGGAACGGGTTGGTCGGGCGGTAAAAGCAACCCGCCTTGCGCGTAAGACAAATCGACGAGCTGTACGTCGTTTACGCCCACGACGGAAATAACGTTCTTGCCCGAGGTGACTTTATCGGTGAAATACGCTCTCGTTCCGTACGCGAAAAAGCCGGTCGTAACCGCTAACGCGGCGACCGTAATAATCAATTTCTTTTTCGCTACCGATTTCGTCATTATCTTTCGTCCTTATTTACACTTTTCAAAATGGGTTTTGAATGCTTTGCGCATTGCAAAATATTTAATTCCCGTTGTTCGACGGCAAGTTCCCAAAATGGTCACCAAACGCCACGCGCATTGCCGTATAGCAATCGTCAAAGCCGTAGGTTTGCACCGCAAACGCTTGCACGGTGAGCGTCAACTGTACGAATTCTTGCATTTCCTCACCACTAATTAGAGGGTCGATAAACATCGTATCGAAAACGGTAACGTGCTCCCCGCTGTCCACTTCCGCAAGCATGAAGAAGAAAAATTCGTATCTACCGTTCGCTCTATCGGCAAGTTGCACCATCGCAAAATCCGTCCCGACAAGCGCGTTGCTCGTTCCGTTCCAGTCCCTAATATGAATACTTTCCGCCAACAGCCCGCCTTCCAAAAAGCAAGTGATATCAATACCGTCGTTATTCGAATACCCGAAAATATTGTGCAAATCGCCCGCGCCGTCGGTAATGATTACCTTCGCCGCTATCCACGCTTTGCCCATTCCGATATTCTTTATCGTCGGATCTTTATATATCGTTTGCCCGGGGAAAATCACGCCGTAATCGTTCACGGGCGCGCCGTCGAGTGCACCGCCCACGATACGGTCTTTTTCCGTGTCTTGGACGAGATTACCCGTGGCGTCCGCTTTTACGGCAGACTCCGTCAACTCGATATATACGTTGCCCGAAGTATACACGCTCGTCATTTCTTTGCTATCGGTAAAATACGCGAGCGTACCCCCCGTGGCGATAATTACCGCCACGCAAAGAATCACGATAAGCGTGATAATCTTGGCTTTTGTGAAAAATTTACCCTTCATAATTTATCCTCTACGGATTAAATTCTAAATACACTTCTTGCCACGCGTCCGTAACCGTGTCCATGCCGTAGCTTTGTACGGCGTACGCGGTAATCGTAAGCGTGGGAAGCGTAGTAATTGCGCTCATCTTCTCTTTGGTGAGCGTGTTTTTCACCGAAAAACAATCGTCTTTTAATATCTCGTACGACATATCCCAACCCGTTTTTACGAGCTGACGATAATATACGCCGGGGCTACCGCCAAGTGGCGTCCAACCCTCCGCGACGGAATAGGAAATATAGTTACTCAAACCGTTGGTTTCCTCTATTTTGACGAAAACGAAACTGTCTTCGCTCCCTCCTTTCACCGTCACGCTCGGGTCTTTTCGCACCGTTACGCCGGGAATTAAGGCGTAGCTTTCGCCTGTGGTTTCCGTTAAGGTGATTTCGACTTCCCCTATCGTAAAGACGTTTTCCACGGTCGCAGAGATTGCCGTCAAATATGCCAAAGTTGCACCGACGCTCACAGCGACGGTGCAAATCGTGACGATAAGCATAATCAACAGCTTCTTTTTCGTCATGGCAAACTCCACTCCCTAAAATTCTATTACGCTTGCGCGCCTCCGCCTTGCTCGGTATTGCCCGTATGGATGTACGGATAGGTTTGAATTACGGCTTGCCATGCTGCCAAAAGTGCCTCAAGCGAACCTTCTTCTTCACCGAAGCCGTTCGTTTGAATGGCAACCGCGGTAATCGTAATCTTTGCCGCGCCGTACGCTTTACAATCTGCGTCGGGTTTAATGCTAAAGGATTCGAACAAAGGAATTTGCACGTCCCCGTCCTTAGCTTCCACGCCTTTCCCATTCGTGTTCAAGTTGCCTTCAGCATCAACTCCTTTATATACGTAAACGATACCGGTAGCCGCCGTTGCCACCGTTGCCTGCCCCCAACCGTTTTTCTCAAGCTGAGATTTAATAGTAAGCTTGGCAGGATCTTCAATGGCTTCAATATCGTTTCTTACGATAATGAACAAATACGAAGATTCACTGCCCGCTTTCATCGTGATGATAGGGTCTTTCGTGTACGTCGAGTTGGGAACGAGGTGATACGAGTTGGTATCTACTCTTTCTTCGCCCGCTACCTTACCATCGGGTGTTACCTTCGATTCGTCCATGATAATCCTCGAGTCACCAATCGTGAATACGTTGGAAACCGCCGCAGAGGAAGTAAGGTACGCAACGGTAGCCAAAACGGATACCACGACCAAAACTACTGCCGAAGCGACTGCTGCAATTGCTACAAAAATTTTCTTTTTCGTAGTCATAACTAAAAAATCCTCCTAAAGATTTTTTTTATTTTATCTTTCGCCCTTTTATAGGCAAGTATATTATAGCACGCCCACCCCCGCCTGTCAAGCGTTTTAATATTATAAATAATATTATTTCATAAAAATCGAGGCAAACCGCCGTGGCGGTTTGCCTCGCAAAATTCTATTCTTGGGGAGTAGGCGTGTCTTGGGGCGGATCGTCCTCTTCTTTGAAAAGCTTATCCAAAAGGTCGGGCAAAAAGGAAAGGATTACGAGCGTCACGCAAAGCCCGATCGCCCAAATGCTCCCCGGCGGGCGTTGCACGAAATACGCCACGTAGCCGAGGACGGGTAACCCGAACACGACTTTCCCAAGCACGTTGCTACAATGTACGGGATCGCCGTCGGCGTCTTCGTTCGCGTCACCCTTTACGCGGAATCGTACCACCGTGGGATCGTCCTCGTCGGGAATCACCTCAACGATTCGGTGCGTAACCACCGTTCCGCCCTCGATCACGTACGTGATTACGTCCTTTTCCTTTAAGTCAAAGGGATTCACTTTCACCACGTAAACGACCGACCCGACGGGATATTTCGGGGACATAGACCCCGAAAGCACGGTGTACGGCGTTAAACCGAACAAGCGCACCCCCACGAGTAATACCGCGATTAAGATAACGATACCCAAAAACACGGAAATGATTATGCTGTATATCTTTTTGAGTTTTTCCACTTCGTTCTCCTGTTGCGGATATAGTATATCACTTTTCCGCGCGTTTGTCAACGCTTTTTTGCGCGCGGGGGCAAAAAAGAAAAACGCGTACCTGCCCCGCGGTTTTACCAAAAGCAAGGGGGCAGGTACGCGCCAAAAAGAGTTTCGGCGCGTTCTTCACGGGGAAGAACGCGCCGAGTTTACGCTTTAATCAAAATCTTGATCGGGAAGCGTCGTTCCGGGAATTTGCGAATTGTAACCCGAAGTTCTCACGATATCCGCTACTTCCAAACGCTCTACCGTAACGCTTACTGCTTCGTACTTTTTCATAACTTTATCTCTCCTTTTTAATTAATTTGCTTGGTTATACGCCAACGCCGAAGCGCCGTAGTTGTAAATGGCTTTCACGAGCGCGAGCAAATCTCCCGTCGCCTTGCCTTGCGCGTCGTAAATATACGAGTTGACCGAATAGGTCAAGGTTCTGCCCACCTGCGCGCCATCTTTCTTGATTATCGCCGTGAACGCGTCGTCGAACTCGTGCGCCGCCACGCCCTTGAAATACGCGTAATACGCGCCGTTTTCGTATACGAAATCGCTTTCCGTAAATACGTTCGTTCTGCCGTTCACGCTCACTTCTACCGTTAAGCCCGTCAAACTCTCCGCCACGAACTTAAAGCGCACCGTCATGTCGTTTTCAAGGAATAAGCCCGCGCCCTTCCAATCAATCGCGCCCTTGTCGCCCGTAAGCAACAACTTGTTGTGACTCTCGTCCATTTCCACAAACTCGCTCGGCGTAATATCCATTCCGCCCGTAATCGGCGCGTCCTCGTTGTAGTTTCTGTAATTTTGCGTCATTTCGCCGTAGTAGAGCATATCCGAAATCAAGCGGATAAGCTTCTCGTCCGTCGTACTCGAAAGCATGTATTCGCAGTACTCCTTCACGCTGTAAGTCGCCTTCGTCTTGCCTACTTCCACACCGTCTTGCATGGCGTAAAGCGTTACGCAAATGTTGTCCGCCATGTATTGGGGCATTACCTTGGAGAAGGTGAAGCAAAGCAAACCGTTACTATCCACCGTATATTCTTTCACGTCGTACGCCTCGCCTTGGAACTCGAACACCGCGTACGCGTCCTCGTACCCTGCGGGTACGGACATACGGTATACCACGTTAATATTGTCGTTCAAATTGAGGAATGCGCTCTTGACCGTGTACGCGTGCTTTTCTTGCGTGTACACCACGTACTCCACACCGTCGTAGGTGAGCACGGTGGAATACGGGAATCCCGCCACGTACGCCCCCACCGTTTCAATATCCCCGCGCACGGCAATCTCGTCGGCGTAATTTACGAGATACCCGCACGCGGTCTTATCGGTCAACGCCTCGGCAACCTCCGCGCTATCAATCGTAACGTTCGTTAAGTTGGAGCAATCGATAAATGCAAACGAACCAATAGTCTTAACTCCCTCAGGAATATTGATACTTGTTAAACTGCTACAGCCAATAAAAGTATAACTATTAATAACGGTGATTCCTTCAGGAAGGTTCATCACTCCTTTCAAACCACTACAATTGCTAAAGGCATAAGAACCAATACTCGCAACCGTGCTAGGGATATTTATACTGGTTAAGCTACTACAATAACCAAATGCTTGCGAACCGATGCTTGTAAGACCTTCCGGCAGATTAATCGTCTTTAACTTACTGCAATTATCAAATGCGTTATCCCCAATACTCTTAACCCTTGCTAAAATATTAACGCTTGTTAAATTTCTGCAACCATAAAATGTGCCAAGTCCAATAGAAGAAACATCACCGGAAACGGTTACGGTTTCCAAGTTTACACATCCTCTAAACGAAGAATCTCCTAAACTCTTTACATTTCCACCAATCGTTACTTTTTGTAAACTTTCACATCCAAAAAATGCAGATTTACCAACGTTATTTGCGTCCTGTATATCTATCTCCGTCACCAACATACCATTGCAATACAAATTTTTCGCATAAGCCAAAGGGTTAGAGTTCCAATATTCAAACGTAATTTTCACCCAATCGCTTATATTACTAATATGTACTTCCTTCAAATTATTGCATTGATAAAACGCACTATCACCCATAAACGTAACGCTTTTATCTATCGTCACTTTCTCTAAAGCTTGATAATTGTAAAACGCATACGCTCCAATTGAATCCACTCCTTGAATAATTGCTTCCGTAACCAATTCACCATTACAATACAAATGCTTTGCGTAATACAAAGGATTTGCCTCAAAATCGCTAAACGCAATTTTAGCCCAAGCACTTACATCCGTAACATGTACTTCTTTCAAATTGTTGCAATAGCTAAAAGCACTGTCAGAAATACTCGTTATACTTTTAGGAATGTTGACGACGGTCAAATTACTACAATTATAAAAAGCGTTAGTTTCAATACTTTTAACCCCCTCGGGGATATTAATATTCTTTAAGCTATTACAATAAGAAAAAACATTCCACCTAATAGTTGCAACACTTCCAGGAATATTAACAAACGTCAAACTGCTAAAATCAGAAAAAGCGGAGTTTCCAATTTTCGTAATACCATTTTCAATAACGACTTTTTTAATTTGAGCGTTATAATTCTTCCAAGGTTGTTTAGAAAAATCTTTCATGTCCCCCGCGCCTTCGATAGACAAGGTGTAATAGCCCTCGTTTTCGGGGTCGGTATACAGCTTCGCCGTTACGCTATCGTTCGACGAAGCGGAAATATCCCAAGTTTCCACGGGGGTGGATTCCGTCGTTTCTTCCGCGACGGCGGGGATTACCGTTTCCACGGTCGGCGCGGTAGCGTGCAACGCAAGCGCTCCGCCAAGAGTGCATAAAAGCGCAAGCGAAAAGAGAGTCGCTTTGCGTTTTAAGCGGTTCAAAATGTTCATAAAAAACCTCCAAATAATAATTTTTGCCATAAAAAAAGTGTCGTTCCAAGCAAAGAACGACACAGCAGAGTGCCTTCTTCGCTCAGTTGCGACACCAAATTATAAGAAGTCTTTCGAGAAGAGATTTTTATAACGCGAATGGGTACACTATGCCCGAAATAGTATACTCGTCTCGAAAGAAAATTATTTAATTTGGGGTCGCAAGTATATTTTACCACTTTTAGAAAACGCCGTCAAGCTTTTTTAATACTTAACCGTAATTTTTTTTAACAACCTACGCCCCGCCCCCGTGAGCCGTCGCTCAATCTTCCAAAAAGAGAAACGCACCGCTACGGGTGCGTTTCTCTTTTTGGAGCAGGTGACGAGAGTCGAACTCGCCGGGAACAGCTTGGGAAGCTGCCGCCATACCGCTAGGCGACACCTGCGTTTTTCTTTTTGCTTTATAATTATAAGCCTTTTTCTCGCAAATGTCAACGATTTTTCTCGCTCTTTTTCTATTTTATTCCGTTTTTATGATTTTATTTCTCCTCGGCACTCTTTGCACGTCCCGAAAAACTCCAAAAAATACCCCTCGACTTCAAATCCGTCGCACGCCGTCGCTTCTATTCCCCCGTCAAAGCCTTTCACCTCTATATCCGCAACCTTTCCGCAACGACCGCAACGACCGTGACAATGCGGCGTTACGTTATAATCGTAACGCATCTCGTAACCCGCCGTGCGCAATTCCAACGCTTTCCCGCTCGCGGCAAAGCCGTTCAACACCCGAAATACCGTCGCGCGCGATACCGTCGGATGCCCTTCCTTCACGTACCCGTACACCTCCGTCGCCGTCGGATGATTGAGCGTTTTCAACGCTTCGTATATAATCTGCTTTTGTTTCGTTTGCCGTTCTTGCACTTCCTTTTCTCCTCTTATTAAGATTGGATACTAATTATAGTATAGCATACTTTTCCTTATTCGTCAAGAAAATTAACGGTAATTTTGCAAGAAAATTTTTCCAAGGGAAAAACCGCCCCGCGAGGCTAGCCTCGCGGGGCGGGTAAATTTAGCCCACGCTTTTCACGTTCAGAATAGAAATCTCGTCGCCCGTTTGCGCGTCCGTATAGATAAAATACTTCTCTTCCCCGTACGAGCAAAGGAACTCGTAAGCGGGGCGTTCGCCCCGTGCCGTATGCACGACGGCAAGTCGGGAAGCCTCGACGGTCAAACCGTTATGCAACGCGCCCTGCGCGCTTTCCAGCGTAATATACGCCTGCGGAGCTTCCCTACGCTTATGGTTTTTGAGATATTTCGTAGCGTCCATACCCGCAACCATACCGCGCGAACGGCAAACTTTCACGCGCACGGAATCAGGGTAGAACACCACGCCGTCCGTTTGGTAAGCGAAAGTGAAGTCGATATCCGTACCGTTTTCGCGCACGCGTACGGGCGTCATATCTTCATACCCCATTTTTCCTAAAAACTCTTCCGCGATCCGTCTTGCGTTTTGCAAGTCGAAGGTACTCTCCTCGCACGCCTCGAAGAAATCGAACCGCACGAGCGCGCCCGTCTTTACGTCCAATTCGGCAAACAGTTGCGTACCGTCGTCGGCGTAGCCTTGCACGTTATACGCGTGCAAGCCACGCGCGTTCGTTTCCCCTACGCATTGGAACGAAGCAATCTTATAATCGGAGAAATACCGCACGCAAAGCTCCTCCGCTTTTACCGAGTCGATTTGGGGCGAACCCATACCTTCTTTAGCGGGGTCTTCTTGCTTTCGTCCCATACCTGCCCCCGTCTTTTGCCCCGTTTCCCCGCCGAGCGCAAGGCGGTTTTCCTCCATGGTCAAGCCCTCGATCGTCGTGAGCATATCCCCGAATTGCCCCTCGCCGTTTTTCATATACGAGGCGATATCGCCATCCGACATTTGCGAAATATACTCGTCCAAACGGGTGCGAATTTGATGGTTGGCTTGATACAAACGCTCCAAAACTTCCTGATCGCCCGTGGAAAGCTTCTCACCGCGACGAAGCTTTGCGAGCATACGCTCGCTTTCCATTGCCACGCGGTTAATAAACGCGGTCAAATTTTTGTCCGATTCCGCGCTCACGGGCATTTTTTCAAGATCAAGTTCGGCAAGGCGCGCCTGTACCAAAAGGTCGGTGAGAATACGCCCCTGTTGCACGGGGGAATTGGAAATGCGTGCGCGATCGAGATCGTTATCCACGTTTTCCATAACCCCCGCGAGTTCGTACGCCATACCGCGATACCCCGCCATTACGCCGTCTTTCGTCCGTTTCATATCGATTGCGCCGACGGTGACGGCGGTCGTAAGCGCGAGCGTGATTGCGCCGAGGGAAACGACGGCGGCAAGCCAACCGCCGTAGCCCTTTTCCCGTTTTTGTTTGCGGGAACGGGAGCGTTTTTGCGAACGGCTTGCTTTTGCATGCGCGCGCTCCCGCGCGCGGTTCTCTTCTTCCGCCTTACGCCTTTCCGCACGCGCTTTTCTCTCTTCCGCCAATTTCTCCGCGCGCGCAAGCCGTTCCGCCTTCCGCTTCTCGGCAAGCGCCTTGCGCTCTTGCGCGCGTTTTTTCATTTTGGCTTCGTATTCCACCGCTTCCAAGCGCGCAAGCTCCGACCAGCGGTTTGCCCTTTTCGCTTTTTGTTTCTCCAAAGCGACCTCTACCCTCGCCTGCGCGCGGGCGCTCTCTTGCGCCTTTTTCTCTTCCGCCGTCGTTTGCTTGGCGACGGTTTCCACCTTCTTCGCGCCCGACGAGCGGTTTACGCCTATTTCCTGTTCCTTCTTTTCTTTCATTTTTCTCTCCTTTATTCATATACATTTTGCGGAGCAAAATTTCATTAGCAGGTTAAGCCTGCACCCAATTTTATCTATCACTCTTGATCGGGTTACTACACCGCCGTTTTGACCGCTTGTTTGCTCTCACAAAAACTTAACCTTGGTTAAGTTTTTATTTTGTCCTAAAATGCCGACTCTACTATGAGTAGAGTTGTGTTTTTGGGGCAATTTTTTGAGCCTCCAAAACTTAACCATGGGCAGGCTAAGCCTGCACCTAATTTTATCTATCACTCCGTTTCGGGTTACTACACCGTCGTTTCGACAGCTTTTTTTGCTCTTACCGACTCTTATTTCAAAAACTTAACCATGGTTAAGTTTTTCGTCTTTCCCCCGACGGGATTAACGCTTCGCGTGGGGCGCAACCTACGGTTGCTTAACTTGGGGCTTTTCTTCCGTTCTTCGAACGGGACTGCCGTCGGCGTATGGGTTTCACCCCTACACCCCACAAGGAACTTCGTCCCTTGACCCATATTCTAAAAACTTAACCATGGTTAAGTTTTTTTTGCTTTCCCGACGGGAGCGTACTTTTCCGTACGCGAGCAAGGATTCCCGCAGTTCGACGCGGTCTTGCGAAGTATATACGCGTTTCGCTCAATACAACGATGCTCTATATGGCGAAGACGTGTTTGCCGATTACCGTCACCGTTTGCCGATCGAAAATCCACGCGCTCGTGGCAACGGCGGGGTTGTAATAATAGAGCGCACCGCCCGTGGGATCCCAACCGTTGATCGCGTCGCGCGCGGCGCGCATCGCCGTTTCGTTGGGCGTGAGGTTGATTTGTCCGTCCGATACCGCCGTGAACGCGTGTTTTTGATACACTACGCCCGAAACGGTGTTGGGGAACTCTTTGCTCCGCACGCGATTGAGTACCACCGCGCCGATCGCTACCTGCCCCGTATACGGCTCGCCCCGACCTTCGGCGTAAATGGTCTTTGCCAACAGATACACGTCCGAGCTGGAATACCCGCCGATCCCGCTCGATACAGAACCGCTACCGTTTACGAGCGCGTTATACGCGTCCGTCATGCCGAGCGCTTTATAGGTGGATTTTCCCACCACGCCGTCCGCCGTAAGACCGTTCTTTTTTTGGAACGCGATCACCGCCGATTTCGTCTTTGCGCCGAACACGCCGTCCACGCTTCCTTTATAATATCCCCAAAGTTTGAGCCGTCTTTGCACCTCTTTCACTTCGCTCCCTTGCGACCCGCTTTTCAGCACCGCCACCTCGGAAAGCTCCGCCGTTACCGTTTCCCGCACGCTTTCTTGTCTTGCGCTCGCAATCACGCCTGCGGGCGCAACGAGCGCAACGCCCAGCGCCAACGCCAAAACGGCTTTTTTTATCGTTTTTTTCATACTGTTCCTCCTGTATGTAGAGGCTCAACCGTTTTTCCAACTTTTGATAATCTCCGCGATTTTGCTTTTATAAATCACCTGTTCGCCTTTGGGCGAAGCGAAGCAAAGGGGCGGGTACACCACGCACCACCAATTATCGCCCTTTCCGCTACCAAGTTCTACCACGAGCGCGAGGTATTCCCCTGCGGGCAGGGTATACTCGCCGTATACGCGGGTGGGAAAACTTTCCTTTTCAAACCTCGCCCGCGCGCCGTAGGCAAATCCGTTTTTTGCAAGCGTGTTTTTCGCCACGCGTTCAATCGCGGAAATTTGTCCGCGCACCCCTTTAATCGCTTCTTCTTTCGTCGCGTACTCCGCCACGAGCGGGGTTAAAAAGTGAACGAGTTCGTCGCGGACGAGATATTTCACCGCTTGCGCCTCCGATTCGTTGGAATCGGCGCGGATATGGATACGCAAATAGTTTTCCGTTTGCAAGTCCCCTGCGGGTGCGGAAAAACCAAACGCCGTTACGATTATTATGAATGACAATAAAAAAATTATGCAAAACTTTTTCATAAAAAAATAACCTCCGTGAAGATACACGGAAGTTATTGACGGAATTTATTCTTTTTATACCCGTTACTTTTCAAGTTCCGACCAGCTGTGATCGTGCAATTCCCCCTCGTCCAAAAGGTTGGGATAGTCGTTTTGACGGAGCGCCTCGTACAGCGCCACCGCCACCGAGTTGCTCAAATTGAGCGATCTTGCCTCCGAAAACATAGGAATCCGCAAACATTCGCCCGCGTGCTTTAATAAAAGCTCCTCGGGCAAACCCCTCGTTTCTTTGCCGAACACCAAAAAATCCCCGTCGCGAAACTGCGCGTCACTGTGCCGTTTTCTGCCCTTGGTCGTGAAAAAGAAAAATCTTGCGTTTGGAAATTTCTCCGCAAGCTCGTCGAACGAGTCGTAATAACACACCTTTACCAAGTGCCAATAATCCAACCCCGCGCGTTTGAGGTACTTGTCCGACACCTCGAACCCGAGCGGACGAATCATGTGCAAGCACGCGCCCGTCGCCGCGCAGGTGCGGGCGATATTCCCCGCGTTTTGCGGAATTTCCGGTTCAACCAATACGATATGAAACATAGCCAATCTTCCTCTATTTTAATATGCAAGTACTATTTTAACGCAAATTCGCGTTCTTGGCAAGCGTTTTTCGCCGTTTCCAAGCTTTTCCTCACTTTTTTTGCGCATAACCAAGCGATTCCTTGCGCAAAATGAAAACAGAAGGCAACGCCTTTGAAAGGAATGGAGTTTATTATGCAATTTGAAAAAACGGAAACCTTTAAGAACTTAGCGCGCTCGTTTGCAGGAGAATGTCAAGCGGGTATGCGCTACCAAATGATTGCCAAGCTTGCCATGAAAGAGGAATTGAAAACGCTGGCGGACGCGGTGCGCACCATCGCCAAAAACGAAACGTTGCACGCCACGCAATTCTTCAACAAAATCATTGAGAAAGCAGGTAGCTACGACAACGTCGAATTCGACGCGGGATATCCTTTCCACGCGGGAACGCTCGCCGAGGGGCTTAAATTCGCCGCCACGGACGAGAAGAACGAATCGGAAGATATCTATCCTACGTTTGCCGCGACGGCGGCGCGGGAGGGATTTGAGGATATCGCCACGCTGTATCGGCTCGTCGCGGACGTAGAACGTCAACACAAAATCGTTTTCCAATACCTTTGCGACGCCGTGAAGAACGGTACGCTGTATAAAAACGATACGCCCATACTTTGGATTTGTAGCGAGTGCGGTTATATGCACGTCAACACCGAAGCGTGGAAAAAGTGTCCGCTTTGCAAGGCGGGTCAAGGGTACGTCGATTTGCATTTGCCCTTCGAGGGCGTACGCAAATAAACGGTCTTTTTTGGCGTAGCCTTTGCTTATTTTGAAAAGGAGAAAGTTATGAAAAACAATCAAAACAACCAAAACAACAAGCAAAAAAACAAGAACTGCGGAAACAAGAACTGCGGGAACAAAAATTGCTCCGACAACGGCGAAAACAAGGGTTTTAACCATGGCGGGAACAACTAAAAAACGCGTTCAACGCACACCTGCCCCCACGAAAAAGGCGTTGGGACTTTTCCCCGAGCCTTCCGAAACGGACGTGAACGGCAGTTATACGGGCAGACCGCGAAACAAACGGGAAGTCCCCGTACAGGACGCGGACGACCTGTAAACAAAAAAAGAGTTTTCTTCTTCACGGGAAAACTCTTTTTTCTTTTCTTATTCGTTCAAGTCTTTGGCAAAATAGTGAAGGAGTTCTTTGTCGCAAACGACCGCCGTCGCGCCCTCCACCGTCGCGTACTGCGGATTCTCGTGCAAATGATACCGCATTTCCAATCGCGAGGCGATATATTGCGGTAACCCCGAAAGGCGCATGAGTCCGCCCGAAAGGTACACGCCGTTCCTGTTCACCGTTGCCGAAACCTCGGCGGGCAATCGGCGGAGCACCTCGCCCGCGTATTGCAAAATTTTATCGATATACCCGCGAATACAGTCGGTAATATCCGTCGCCTGCACGTTGACCGCCGCGGGGCAACGGGTTTGCACCGACCTGCCCTCCGCCACCATCGTACCGCGCGCCGTGGGCAACAGCGAGCCGACTTCCTTTTTCAACCGTTCCGCCGTAGGCGCGCCGATTTGCAAACCGCAAGCGCGCTCCACCTTTCTTTGGATCTCGTAATCGATATTCGACCCGCCGATATTCATGGACAGCCCCGCGATAATCCCGTCCGCCGAAACCACCGCCACGTTGGTCACGCCCCCGCCGATATCGATACAAAACACGGGGTCGGAACGGCTCAACACGGCGGACGCGCTCACCGCCGAAAGGTAAGGTTGTTCCACGAGAAACACTTTTCTTAAATCACATTCCTCGGCAAGCGCGGCGTAACCCGCAAGCGCGTCTTTCCCCGCCCCGCAAGGCACGCAAAAAAGTACCTGTGCACGGCGCAACGCCGATTTTTTAATCCCGATCCGTTCAAAAAATACTTCGAGCATTTCTTTCGCCAAACGCACGTCCACGATCTCGCCCTCGTACACGGGGTACACGATCTTGGTATATTCCGCCGTTTTACCGATCAAGTTTTTCGCCTCTTTGCCTACCGCTTTCACTTCGCCTTGCGCGTCCACGGCAACGCAAGACGGCTCGTCAAGCTGTACGCCCCCCGTCGCGTCCGCGCGGGATATTTTCGTCGTAGACGATCCCAAATCAATCGCTATTTTCCACATACACACCCCTCCGTCAACCGCTTACAAAGTTCCACGGGCAAACCCACCACGTTGGAAAAGCTTCCCTCGATTCTTTCGACGAGTCCGCCGTCCTGTATCCCGTACGCGCCCGCCTTATCCATGGGCGAGCCCGTGGCGATATACGCGCTTATCTTTGCCTCGTCAAGGGGCAAAAAGTACACCTTGGTACAGTCCGCTTCCACCCGTTTCGTGCCGTCGGGGAAGATCACGCAAACGCCCGTGTAGACCTCGTGCGCGCGCCCCGAAAGCATTTTAAGCATACGCGCCGCGTCCGCTTCGTCCTTGGGTTTGCCAAGCACCTCGCCTTCGAGCGCGACCACCGTGTCCGCGCCGAGCACCGCTTTTCCCTTGGCAAGGGGCAAGGAAGCGACCTCGCTCGCCTTTTGCTCGGCGAGCGCGCAAACGAGCCGATTCGGGGGCAAACCCTCCTCGGCGTATTCTTCCCCTTGCGCGGGAACGATTTCAAATTTTTCTATCACCTCTCCGAGCAATTCCTTTCTGCGCGGAGAAGCGCTTGCCAATATCCAATCCATACCGTTATTTGAAAAGTCGCCCTTTTTCTTACGAGAGCGACTTTTGCCTTTTACAAAATTTCGAGGTTCTTTTTGAAGGAACGCTTAAATTCGGGGTTGGAAGCCGCCGCGTCGCGAATCTCCAACGCCGCGTCGCCCGTCACTTCCGTTTTCATGATCACCGAATCGCCCAAAACGTCGCAGTTCAAGCCCGTCACCATACCGCAATGCGTTCTGTCCAAGCTCTCCGCGATACGGAGCAACACGCCCAATTTTCTCACCGCTTCGAAGTCTTCTTCCAAAACGATATCCTTGTATTTCGCCCATTCCGCGACGGGGATATCCTCGCGGTTATGACAGCCCGCTACGAACGCCGCCAAGACGATTTCTCTATGCGTCGCGCCGTAGATGGGCGCGTTCAAAATCATGTATCTGCTGTGTTGCGCGTGGGAATGATAACGCACGCGCTCCCCGATATCGTGCAAACTTGCCGCAATCTTCAATATTTTGAGGTATTGACGGTTGAACTTATGCAACACGCGGAGCTGTTTGAACAGTTGAATGGAAAGTTGCATTACGTGTTCGATATGCTTCGTGTCGCAACCGTGGAATTTCACGAGCCTGTCCAAGCTGTACCCAAGCACGTCGGAAATGGGCTTTTCAAGCGTAATGGGCATGGCTTGGTTGAGCATGATCCCTTCGCGAAGTCCGCCCCCGCCGATCGCAAATTCCTTTACGTTCATATAAGAGAGGAAGGATTTCATAATCGCCATCGCCGCGGGCATAATGTCCGCGCGGTTGGGCGAAAGCCCTTTGATCTTCTTGCGCTTGTCCACGTCGAGTACTTTCACCATATCGTACACGCCCGCGAAATCTTCCGTCGCGATACGGTAGTTATGCGCCGTATCGAGCGGGTATTTGCGCACGAGCTTGACGATTTTGAACAGGTTTCTAAACGACCCGCCCGCGCCGATCATTTGCACTTCGGGGTCTACGTCCGCGAGCCAAGGCACTTTTTTGAGCTGTTCGGTGAAGAACTCCTCGATATGCGCCGCCGCTTCCGCGGGCGAGGAATCGTTTGCGAACAGGTCGGTAAGCGTAACCGCGCCGAACGGCAAGGAAGCGTAGTTGAGGAGGTTTCTACGGTTGTAGTACACGATTTTCGTACTGCCCCCGCCGATCTCCAAAATAAGCCCCTTGGGAATGTCCATGTTGTTGATAATACCGCGGTAAATGAGGATCGCTTCCTCTTCCTCGGTGAGTACTTTTATGGTTATATTGCACGAAACTTGAATCTCGTCCAAAAACGAGCGTTGATTCTTCGCACGGCGCACCGCCGCCGTTCCCACCGCAATAATCTTTTCCACACCGCTCGCGTCGCAAAGCCGTTTGAACATTTTCAAGGTTTTGATCGTTTCCGCAATGCGTTGGGGTTTCAAGAATCCGTCGCGGTCCATGTCTTGTCCGAGGCGTACGCTCTCTTTGAGTTCGTTTACAACCATATAATGTCCGTCCGCGAACATCTCCGCAATGACGAGTCGCGCCGTATTAGAACCTAAATCAATAATGCCGATTTTTTCCAATTTTTTTACCTCTCTTCTTTCTTTTCCCCTTTGGTTCGGGGATCGTAAATATCCTTATTTTTTCTTGAAAAAAGCAGGGGGACGAATCCTTTTTTTACTCTCCTCTCCCGCTTTCCCCGTTTATTTTTCCCATAGTTTACCACATAAAAACGCTTTTGTAAATACCCTTTTCAAAAAATTTTTAATTTTTTCCATTTTTTTCTCATTTTCGCTGTTTTCAGGGGCTTTTTTTGTGCAAATTGTCCATATAAAAACAAACGAGCCTGCGCCGTAGCGTTTTACGCGTTTCCCCACCCCCCGAAAAGGCAGGAAATTTTTCCGCTTTGCGCCCGTCAAGACTTATTTTGCAGGGCGGTAGCAAGTGAAAGCGCGATTAAAAACGCACCGAACGCCTTGCGCAACACGCTCGACGGAAGCGTGGCTGCGAGCATTGCGCCGAGTGCGGAAAAAAGCAAGGCGGGAAGTACCGTAAAAAGGATTCCGCGCGTTTGCAAGAGTCCGTTTTTTGCGTGCGTTCGCAAAGCGAAAGTGCTCATGGGCAAAAAGGAAAACAGGTTCGCGCTCTGCGCGATTTTTTGTTCTACTCCGCCCACGAGTACGAGCAGGGGAATCGTCACCGTTCCCCCGCCCATGCCCATACCGGCGGGAATCCCGCCGAGAAATCCGAGAAACAAATACAGGTAAAAAGACATATGTAGCGAAGGCGGGTCAACCTGACGAGCGTAGAAGATCGTAAAAAAGACGGCTTTGGTTAGCCGTTCAAAAACAGCAAGCACACGCCAGCGACGGCTTGCAACACGGCGAACACGGCGTTGACCGTTTTCGTCGGTAGCTTTCCAAGCAACGCCGCGCCCAGCTCTCCCCCCGCCGTCACGCCGAGCGCGGTGGGTACGAACACGGAAAAATCGTAAAGTCCGCGAAAGAGATAGAGTGCCAGCGATAAAAGGGATATAGGCAAAATAACCAAAATCGCCGTGGCGTGCGCCCGCTTGGGCGAAAGCCCCGTTTTCTCTAAAATGGGCACGGCGAGCATACCGCCCCCGCCCCCGAACAAGCTGTTGGCAAGCCCTACGGCAACCCCGCAAACGATTCGTTTTCCGTTTTGCGTTTTTTCTCCGTTCATACCGTTTTTCCTCCCGCGCGCACTATAATATACCAATTCTTTCCGTCCATAACCATATTTTACGCAATTTTTTGCATTTTATCAAACTTTTTTTTAGAATTTGCGTCATAAATGCTTGTCAATAAATCGATTTTGTATTAAAATAGTATAGCGTGGTATTTTACCGCCCTTGGAAAACGCCACGCAAACGATATAGAAAAAACAAAAACCAAAAAAGGTGGTTGTATGAGAAACAATAATACTTCCCGCAAGAAGAAATTTCTTGCACTTCTTTTATCGGCTTTGATGGCTTCCTCTACGGTAGTGGCGCTTGCGTCCTGCGAAGAGGATACTTCAAGTTCGAGCAGTAGCTCTTCCTCTACGGAAGAGGTGGCGACGGATACTTCCGGGTATCCCGTTACCAACGCAGGATTCCAAACCTTTACCTCCAACGGCGGTTTGAACTTGATCGGCACTTCCGTCAACGGTTGGACGCGTTCGGTCAACTCCGCGACGAGCGGTACGGCGCTTTCGTCCAAGGCGGCGAGCGGTATCGTTGATATTACCGACAAAAATTGGAAAGACCTCACGACCTCCGCGCTCACGGGCAAAAAGGCGTCGGAGCTTACCGAGGAAGAAGCGGCTTCGCTTTGGGATACCATGACGGCGAAAGACAAGCTCGACTATTACGCGGCTTGGAAGGATAACGACGCCAACGACGATCGCAATCTTTCCGATCTTGATTTCTATCAAGCGTTCAATATCGACAACGAGGATCTGCCCTTGGTGAAGGACGGCGATAATCTCGTCCCCCTCGCCAACCCCCTTACGCACGATTATCAAGCGGGCGCGGACCTCACGGCGAAAGACGCGAACAATAAAGTACTCATGATCCACAACGAGTATTCCAACTCGACCTACACCGATCTCGGTACGGCGCAGAAGTTCACCTCTTCCTCTTCCGTTACCGTTCGTGCGGGCACGAGCGCGAAATTCTCCGTTTGGGTAAAGACGAGCAACCTCACCTGCACCTCTACGGACGGTTCTTCGCAACCCGTGGTGGACAAGGGCGCGTACGTGAGCGTTACGCACACGGTCGGCGGTAAAACGCTCGATCCCCTCGTCGTGAAAAACATCAACACCGAGGGCGTGACGGCGAACAACGGTTGGTTGCAATACGAATTTATCTTGAAAGGTTCGTCGTTTGCCGATTCCACCTTCACGATCGTGCTCGGGCTCGGTCAAGGCGGCGGTACGGATAGATACGAATACGTAAACGGTTACGCGTTCTTCGACGATATCCAATGCGAAATTATCGACAACGCCGATTACGACGCGACGGGCTTGGAAGAAATCACGCTTACGAGCGAAGAAAAGACCTTCTACGCGGACAACACGAAGAACGAGAAATTCGCTTTGAACTTCTTCGGCGCGTTCGATAAGGGCGATATGCTCGACGGCGCATGGGAAATCGCGCCCGTCACCCAAAAGAACACCTACGGCGTACAATACACGGCGGTGCAAGCGGATCAAATCGCGACATTCTTCCCCGGTCAAGACGTGCAAACTTACCCCGGACTTGGCTTGGACGCGTCCAAGGACGTACACGCGATCCTCGATAGCGTAAGCGCACTCAACGATACGAACAATCCTTATAAGAAAGCCGTCTACGACGACTACTTCAAGGATACCGACTTCCTTACCTCGGAAAAAGCGTTGGTGCTTTTGTCCGCTTGGGGCGTACCTTACGAAGCGAAGTCCCCCGTTATCACCATTCCCGCAAAGGACGAAGTGAACGACGTTTCGGGCAAGGTGGCGTACTCCTTCTTCGTAAAGACTTCGGACATGAACGGCTTTACGGGCGCGGGCGTGACCGTGAAAGATATTACGGACAACTCCTCGCTCACCTCTATCTCCTCGATCGACACCACGACGGCTACGGCGATCACGGTCAACGATAAGGAGCTTTACGACGGTTGGCAACAGGTATTTATCTTCCTTTCCAACGAATCGGAAAACGAACAAAAAGTACAAATCAGCTTGCAGTTCGGTCCTACCACGGTGGTAGACACGACCAAGACGAGCTATCACGCGGGCTTTGCGGCGTTCGCGGGCTTCGAAAAGAAGACGCTTTCCGACGAAGAATACGCGTGCGCGGCGAGCGGAACGTATTCCAAGCTCGTCACCCTCGACGGCGAATATAAAGACGGCGAAGGCGACAACGGATTCGACTCGGCGGTGAAATCCTCCAAATCGGACATTGAAAAAGGCTTCGCGCTTTTGAAGAACTACAAGGGCGTATTCAGCGACAGCGCGTACGTGGGCGGTGCGACGAGCAACACGCAAATCAACGCTTACGCGAAGGCGGGGCTTTTGAATAAGGAACACGAAGCGAACTATTCGGAGATTCTCACCAAGCTCAACGTAGCCAACCCCACTTGGGCGGGCGCGTTCGGCGCAAGCTCCATGGCGACGCAACCCCTCGTTATCTACAACGACGCGGAAAACGACGACAAAGCGTACGGCTTTATCGGCAACAGCGTGAGCATTTCTTCGGAAACGTATAAAGCGGTTTCGCTCAGCGTAAAGGTAAGCGCGGGCGCGGTGGCGAACGTATACCTTATCGATACGGAAGACGATTCCTATTCAAACGCCTTGTCTATCGGCAGAAGACTTACCTATTGGTATGACGACGACGGCAACGTTTGCGCGAAAGACCCTACGGAAAAGGGCTTCGACAAGACGACGGATATCGCGTTCAAACTCCAAAGCAACGGGCTTTACAAAGTCAACGCTTCGTGGGCGGGCGCGAAAGATCTTAATAAGGACGCGTATTAC
This sequence comes from Clostridia bacterium, assembly GCA_017415505.1. Lineage (GTDB taxonomy): Bacteria > Bacillota > Clostridia > Christensenellales > Borkfalkiaceae > Scatosoma. The sequence continues at coordinate 3,179 of JAFQGG010000018.1, read as the reverse complement.
GCGAACCTCTCCGCGTACGGTAAGAACGCGGAAGGCGACCTCGTCGTAGCGGAAAACGGCGTGACCTACGATTACAGCGAAAATTGGCAACACGAAGGTAACGACGGTATCGCGTTCTATAACAAAGACGGTAAATATTACGCGGATATCGCGAAGACGGTGGAAGTGCTCGACCTTGCAAGCGTAGAAACGCTCACCCCGCGCTACACGGCAAAGGACGGCTACGCGGCGCAATTCACCGTAACCGATACGGGCAACGAATGGGCAACCGTGACCTTCTATATCCACACGGGTAGCGAAGCGAAAAACTATCGCTTGGAAGTTTGGAGCGGTGCGCGCGACAACTCGGTCGTGAACCCCGACGGTAGCTTCGTGGCGTTCGACGTGCGTACCCCGAACGATCCCGACGCGACGGTGTTTGCAAACCTTATCAAGGCAAGACAAAACGACCTCGTAGACGAAGAAGAATACACGAGCACCTCGCTCTCCTTCTTCAACGGCGTGTTCTCCTTCCTCGACAGCGACGCGTTCTTGCGTTACGATCAATCGAAGGACGAGAACGAAGTAGGCAACTCCTACGAAAGCTATCTCTCCTCCGCGTATTCCAAGACGGTAAGCGCTTTGCGTTACACGGAAGGCAACGTATATGAAATGTACGCGGACTACGCAACGCTCGACACGACGGTTGCGGCGGACGTGGAAGAAGACGATACGACGGAAGATACCGAAGAGGAAACGCCCGCAGGCGAAACGAATATTTGGTTGCTTGCAGGTTCGATCGTTATCGCAGGCGCGTTAATTCTCGCCGTAGTAAGCTTGATTATCCGTAAAGTATTCATGAAGAAGCGTAGAACGGCTCCCGCCAAGACGATCGTTAGAACTTCCGCTCCGAAAATGGAAAAGAAAGTGAAAAAAGCGCCCGTTAAAAACGATTTGGACGAAACGGACACCTATAACGACTAACGGCAAACGCCGTTAAAACTCCCCGCCCTTGCATAACGCAAGGGCGGGTTTTTTGCAGGCTTAGCCTGCCATTTTGCGAAGTAAAATTTCATTGCGTTGGGTTTCACCCGCCATAGGCGGATTTCATTCAAAACTTAACCATGGTTAAGTTTTTCGTCCTTCCCCGACGGGATTAACGCTTCGCGTATAGCGCAACCTACGGTTGCTTTTATGGGGCTTGATTCGCCTAACGGCGCGCTTGACAGCGGGTCTTGGGCTTCGCGCCCAAACCGCGCAAGGAACTTCGTCCCTTGACCCTTGTTTCTAAAAACTTAACTATGGTTAAGTTTTTTGGAAAAGGGGTTTGTGAGAGCAAACGAGCCGTCAAAACGGCGGGTTTTTATTTATCGCAAAAATACGATTTTTATTTTTTTCCTCCAAACAGTTGCAAAAAATAAAATTATATGTTAAAATAAATTAATAACAAAAGCGAAAAGGAGTCGATTGTTTATGTTTTTCGGGTATAAACATTTAGACCGACGGGCGCATAGCGCAATCCGCCCTCTTTTCGTTTGCAATTTAATAGGAATAAATAAGCCGTTTAGCGGTGGGCGTTTTGCGCCCGTCTGTTAAACGGCTTTTTATTATATAAAAAATTTTAAGGAGAACTTGTTTATGAAAAAGAAGCTTTTAAGTTGGTTGTTGGCAATTTGCATGATTTTGCCTTGCGTGTTTACGCTAAACGCGTGCGGGGGAAAAGATGAAGACGTGAAAATAACCGAAGAAATTTGGAATAGTGAAATTAATGATACCGACTATTCTAATAGAGTGTTTAATTTTAATTATACCGTTTCAATTAAAACGCCCGAAAATACGGATATAAAACGTTTTTACTTTACGACTATGCCCCGTAAGGAATTAAATGGGAAAGAGTATGCTCCATATTTTTCAAACGGCGCATATTACGATATACAACCGTATCCCGCTGACGAAAACGGAGATATAATTCTTAACGAAAAAGGAGAAGCTTGGTGGCGCAGGGAAGATTTCCAAGACAAATTCGTTACAGTAGAAGACCTTGTAAAACACCCTTATTCCGAGCAAACTTCAGGCTATAATTATTTAATAATGAGAACGGTTGAGCCTGAAGAAAGATTGGCTATATCCGATTTGTCGAACTTTTTTGACTCTATTAAAAATAAGTTTAATTTATTTACCGTCAACAAAACCGTTGCAACCTTAACAGGAAACAAGCCAGAATTTGCAGGACTTGGCGAACACGTAAAAACGTTATATAATTTAGACGGAAATGTAGAATGGACTGATATTCAATTAGAGTTTGTAAAGAAGGATTACCAAGCTACTATCCCTATTGCTCTCGACGAAATGACTTTTAATGCAAACGTCGTCAATTCACAAACCGTCAATAGCATAGAAATAAAGTTTGAAAATTTATATGGGGGATTAAGTGATAACGATGTGGGTATTGAACAGTTATTTTGCTATATACTTAAACCTACAAACTTTACCATTACGGGCGTAAATAACGCGCAAGAAGAAATTTATCAATTTACCGAAAACGGATTAAGAGCGTATAGACCCGATAATACGGACGAAAGTTTAAGAGAAGTACTCGTTTACCACGATACAACCGCAGATACTTATACCGAATACAAAAAGAATACGGACGGTACTTGGACTGCTACACCGTTTACCAAAGAACAATACGATTTATTTATATCCACCACGAAACAGTTGATTTTCGGTAATTTTATAGACGCGCTTGCACAAAATATTGAGTTGTTAAGTTATTCCAAATACGAAGAAGAATATAACAGCGAATACCGCTTTTTAACCGTAAATAACGATATTACCTTTAATTATGGTTCTTTTAGTTTCAATAACGTCAAGTTTACGGGTGTGAATAGGAACAGTAGTAATTTCGGCGAACTTAAAGCCGTTGATTACACCTTGACCTACACCGTAGGCAACGTCGTTGCCGACGTGTTAAATTATCACGTTGAAATTGGTAACGCGTCGTTTACTTTACCTACTGTATAATATAAACGAATAAAACGCTACGCCCCAAAAGCCTTCTGAAGTGAACCCAAAAAGTTGGACAAAAAATTAAATTAAATTGCTTGTGAATGAGTTCTGTATTGTACAGGACTCATTCCTTTTAGTTTACGAGATATTCTCTCGTTGTTGTAATAGTAAATATATTCGTGTAGCTTTTG